>NZ_AP043947.1:3515000-3744354 GCF_055379935.1 Natronotalea proteinilytica
GATGAACTCCCAACCATGGAAACGAGACTACCCTAAACGGAGAAGGACATCACGATAGTCGCGCAAACGATGACCGCACAAATAAGAAACGGTAGCGGTTAGCTTATTATGTGATGCTCTCCCGTCTTGAAAACGGGTCCTACATCGCCCATAGACATCGCCTCAAGCATCGTTGCTCTCTCTGGCTTCTTGTAGCAGAACTTTTCCGTACGCTCGCATTGAGATGCTTCACTCTGTTCAACATAACACACTCGCACATGCCGTACATTATATAAGCGTCTCATCACTATTACTGTGTCACAGGTCAATCTTCAGGTGACACATGGCCACCTAACGTACCGAGAATAACTCACAATCTTGTCATTGCGAGCGCAGCGACCGTAGGGAGTACTCGTTCGCTAGCGCTCACAACGCCGCGTCAGTCGCAGGGCTCCCTCCTCGCGATGACAATGTTGGACCATAACATTCAGCTGTGACACAGCACTATACTATACACTTGCTTTCGCTCCTTCATCTCGGTTCGGACATTGGTCACGCTGACAATGGCCGTACATATTCAATGAGTGGTGCTTAATTTCGAAGTTGTATACTTCAGCTACCATCTCTTGAATGCTCTGAAGACGCGGATCGCAAAACTCGAAAAGCTCATTGCAATCCAGACAAATGAGATGGTCGTGCTGCCAATAACTGTAGGCCTGCTCGTACTTTGCTTGATTCTTGCCAAACTGATGCCGTACAACTAAGTCGCACTCAATCAAAAGCTCCAGCGTATTGTAGACCGTTGCACGACTTACATCAGCCCCCTTTTGCTTAAGCCGCACAAAAATCTCGTCGGCGTCAATATGATCATCAGTCTCATACATCGCATCCAGAACAGCAATTCGCTCGGGGGTTTGCCGCTTATTGCGGCGTTTCAGAAACGCCTGAAAGATAGAGCGAACTTCTTCACGACGTTCTTCGGAGGGGGAAGCCATACAGTCGCAGACCCTACTGCTTATTATAAAAGACACACAACCGACGCGGTAGAACTGATATGCCTTGCCTCATTTTGCAAGGTCCTACTACAGTGCACAACACACGTGTTGTGTACACAGAAAAGTACCTGTGCTCTATTGGGGGGTTCCGGTTGCCCATGCAGGCCAATGTTGCTTTATGTCGGCCTGAATTTGCTTGGTGATGGTTTCCACATCAGCTGTTCCATCAATCATACAAATGCGCTGAGGCTCATCTAATGCAAGTGCACGATAGGCAGATCGCACGTCTTTATGAAATGACTCCTGCTCCTGCTCCATACGGTCGTTCACCTCTTGCACCCGACGTGTCTGCGCAACAGCTACCGGCACATCGATAAGATATGTTCGATCGGGAACAAGACCTCCCGTTGTATGCTGATGCAACGAATGCAGCCATTCTTTCGGCACCGCACCTCGCCCTCCACCCTGATAAGCTGTTGTTGAATCGTAAAACCGATCACAAAACACAGCATGCCCCGCCTGCAAGGCCGGACGTATTTGCTCAGCAACCAGTTGCGCACGCGCTGCAGCAAACAAAAACAGCTCCGTGCGGGCATCTAAGGATACATCAGACGACAAAAGTAGTCTGCGCACCTGCTCTGATACCTCCGTTCCCCCCGGGTCGCGCGTTTCTATCACGTGGTGCCCCTGCGCACGCACCCATGATGCCACACGCGACAATTGAGTGCTTTTTCCGCTTCCATCAATGCCCTCGAACGTAACAAACATAGGACGTCATATAACTAATGATCTAAGAAAGGCCTTTACCAACACCTTAAACGGATTCGTTTGCTGTTCGTATATTGATGGCAGTAGACGTAGCAAGACCGTACCCCGCTTGCCTTTCGGCATAATAGTCCGTAAGACCGTAGTACCTGATTCCTAAACGCCAATGCACGCGAGCAACGATGTACGTCATGTAGGTGGACAGGCAATACCAGTTAGGGATGTACTGTACAATAAGTAAGCAGGGCAAACACACACCACGCAAAACAGATTGTGCAAAACACACAGTATCAAACAGTATCAAAAGGGTTGCCCAGCTTCTTTAAGGAACGACCTAATCACGAATCTCTCCCCACTTGTTTCATGAAAAGAACGACCCGTCCAGGCACACACCTTGCATCTACGCCCTCTTTAATTGTATTATAGACCTACAGTAGTAGGCTTAGGTCCACCATACATACACGGCTCCTACCTGCTGCTTTCGGCGTCTCGATCACCACGAACCGACGCGCTAAACGCATGTTCGATTTTGGCTTTGACAACTTTGATGACTCGTCCTCCGACGTTCGGTTGCAAAAGCTGGTGGATACGTATGAGGACAAAGGGACAGCGGCATACTTCGACTCCAATGAGTTAGAAGACATTGCCACCTATTATTTTGAGCGCGGCTCGTACGAACAGGCGCTCGCTGTCATTGACCACCTTCTGGAGCTTCACCCCTATGCAGCCGATGGATGGCTCCGGCGCGGTATCCTCCTGAATAACTTAGGACGATACCGAGAAGCCCTGCGCACCTACCAAAAAGCACGGTCGCTTAACCCGGCCGATCCCGACATCCTGGTTAACCTGGGGATTACGCTAGATAGTCTGGGCCGCACCCAAGAAGCTATCGACGCCTATGACGATGCTCTGTCCATTAATCCCCTGCATGCCGAGGCCTACTTTAACCGAGGCATCACACTGGAACGCACCAACCAACTTAAAAAGGCTGCTGAGGCTTTTCAGCGCTGTGCCGACCTGCGTCCGCACCACCCTGAGGTATGGTACGAACTGGGGTATTGCTATGACCGTCTAGGGCACAACGAAGAAAGCATCGCCGCCTATGATAAACACCTCGACCTGGATCCGTACGCGCAAGATGCCTGGTATAACCGGGGCATTGTCCTAAACCGCGTTGGGAAGTACGAAAAAGCCATCTTCTCGTACGACCTGGCCTTGGCCATCCAAGATAACTTTGCCTCAGCCTACTACAACCGAGGTAATGCACTGGCCAACAACGGCGATCTCAAAGAGGCTATCGCAAGCTACGAGGCCGTTCTCGACTTAGAAGGTCCTGATGCGGCCACATTCTACAACATCGCACTGGCGTACGAAGAGCTTGGCGATGTAGAGCAAGCACTTGTAAACTACCAAGAAGCACTCGACGAAGAATCGGCTTATCCTGAAGCCTGGTATGGACTCGGCGGCTGTTACCTGACGCTCGATGAACCCATGCAGGCGTTCGACTGCTTCGACTACGCAACCCATCTCAACGACAGCGCCCCGAAGTTTTGGAAAGCCAAAGCCGATACCGCGTTTCAGCTTGGCGCGTTTGAAGAGGCCCACGTGTCGTACCAACGCGCGCTGCAACTCAATGAAAACGACCCATACGCCTGGCTCGGATATGCCGAGGCACTATTTCAACTCGGGCAAGCTCGCGAGGCGCTCGAAGCGTATCGCACCGCGCAAGACTTGAATCCAGAGGCTGCCAGCACTTACTTTCACCAAGCAAAAGCCCTGCTCGCACTCGGGCGCCCCGAGGAAAGCATCCGCTCCCTGAAAATGGCGTTTCATCTCGATCCGGCCAAGAAGAAGGAGTTTCGCACGGCCTACCCCGATCTGTACCGCGACGACCATGTCCGGCGCTTGCTTGGCCTCGATCGTGCGTAACCCATTTTCCATTCGTGCAACGCCCGCTTATATGCCGTCTTTGCGTACATTGCTAGGGGGATTCGGTGCCGGTGCACTTATGGGCGCCGCCGATGTCGTTCCTGGCGTAAGTGGCGGCACCATCGCCCTCATCGTAGGTGTATACGAACGCATCCTGCATGCGCTTACCGCCGGGGGGTCTGCCGTACTGGCCCTTCTGAGTGGACGATGGATGCGGGCACGCGTCCACTTGCTTCAGATTGACTGGGGCCTCCTCCTCCCACTCGCGCTTGGCATTGGCACTGCCATAGTAACAGGAGCCCGCATGCTCCCCCCTCTCATTGAGGCCTATCCCGCCCAAATGCGCGGCCTGTTCCTTGGACTCGTTGCTGCCTCTCTTGCTATTCCTGCCATGCGCCTCAAAGTGTGGACGCCTACCCGCTGGGCGCTCTTGATTGGGGCCGCCGTCGTCGCTTTCTTCTTAGCCGGACTGCCAACTGCAGATACCACCTCTCCCCACCTGGCACGCGTGTTTGCTACCGCTGCCATCGCCATCTGCGCAATGATCGTTCCCGGCGTAAGCGGGGCCTTCTTGCTTGAGGTGTTTGGGCTCTACACCCCTACCCTCAACGCCCTCAACACACTCGACTGGGTATACATCATCACATTTGGTAGCGGAGCCGTGTTGGGACTAGGCGGATTTGCACGCCTCCTCTACTTCTTGCTCCGCCGATACCACGATGCTACCATGGCTGTGCTCATCGGTCTTATTGCTGGCGCCCTTCGTGCACTCTGGCCATTCCTGGGCGAAGACCGATCGCTGCAATGGCCCGCCGAGGGCGAACCGGTCTTACTTGTCGTTATGCTTACACTGGGAGGAGCCTCATTCATCGGAGCACTTGTGTGGTGGGGACGCCAAGCCGCAACGGCATCGCCCGAAACACGATCCGTCTCCTCCTAACAGCCTGTACCGCCCCTACTCGCGCTTCCCTAATCTCCGCATCACCATTACTGGAGTCCTGCTGAGCCCTCTTTTATCTACCTATGATACGTCTGCTTCCTGTTGTGCTCCTTAGCAGCCTCATTGGTCTTTGGGGATGCGCAACCACTGAACCCGCTGAAGAACCCGCGCTCTCCCACGAACTTCTAGCATCAACCGACGACCCCGAGGCCTCGCTCGACTCTCTACAGGCCGTTACCAAACGACTGGAAAATGAAAACCGACGCCTGCGCGACTCGCTTCAACTCTACGACGACATTGACTCGGGCCAGTACCGACGGACCAAACACGCACTGCAAGACGATCTAACTCGCCTCTCCTATGAGTTGGGCCTCTTGCGCGATGGAGGACAATCACTGGCCCACCTCTCTACCGATGATCTATTCGAGCCCGGCACGGCCCACCTCACCGAAGCCGGACACGCCCGCTTGAATGACATAGCAGAGCGCCTGCGTACCACATACCGCGACCGTACCATCCGTGTAGAAGGCCATACGGATGACCAACCGCTTTCTAGCGATACCTACAATTCGCATTGGGCCCTTTCGGCAGCGCGAGCTGCCACCGTAGTTGAAGCCCTCATGGAGCGTAGCCGCCTCAATGCATCGCAATTTCAAGCGCTTGGGTTTGGCGATGCACAACCGACGGCTTCTAACGCCACCTCCTCGGGCCAAGCACGCAACCGACGCATCCGAATTGCCGTGCTTCCCCCCGTCCGTGACCTGGTCAGCCCCTACGAAATCGACTGGTAATTCGTACAGTAACAAAACTGCTTGAATCAATGCAACGATGCATACGCTCCCTATAACTTTGCTTTTATTTCACAAACAACGCCCAATGTGCATCGTGCCTCTGTTCGAACACGGACTAGGTGCGTGCTTGCACGCAGTTCTCCTTCGGAGTCACTTAACCGGTCCGGATCGCTTGCTATATGCCTAAATTAGCACACGCTATGACTACCTTATCGCGCACCATGGGCCTTCTGTTGTTGGGAACGGCCCTTGTGCTTGTTGCCCCACTGGCTCAAGCACAAGACATGCCCGCCCCAAGCCCGGAAAATCCTGAGGCTGTTGAAGAAGCCCGAGAAGCAGCTGAACAATGGCTTGCGCTAACGGATGAGGGGGCTTTCGCTGAAAGCTGGGACGAGGCGTCTGAGCTGCTCCAAGATGAGATCTCTAAAGAGGAATGGACGGAAGGCTCCGAGGAAATCCAAGCCCAACTTGGAACCCTCGAAGAACGTGAGTTCATGGGTGGCCAGTACCAAGAGGACATCCCTGAAGTCCCGGATGGCGAATTCGTGATCATGCAATACCAGTCCAGCTTTTCTGGACCTGAAGGCGGAGAGGCTCCCGCTCAAGAATTGATCGAGATCGTGGTAGCTACAAATGAAGATGGCACCTGGCGCATTGCTGGCTACGACCTCCGCCCTGCCGGACCGCAGCAACCCCAGCAGCCGCAACCTCAACCAGAACCTCAACCCCAACCACAGCCTTAACGGCTAACGAATCGCGCAGTCTGAACGTTCTTGACTGTGCCTTACCCAGCAACGGCGGGTGCCTTGTAACGAAGGCATTCGCCGTTTTCTGTTGGCCCTCTTCACACCAGGCACCTTTTCTCTAAACAAAGCAGCCTTTACCGCTTCTCTATTGCAATCGCTCTTTCTCTCTTCTACCTTTGGATAGCATACAAAGCGCCCCCACCAACTTTTTCTGTATCTATGCACCGCTTACTCGCGATTCTTCTGTTGCCACTTGGCGTTCTGTTTACAACAGATGCCCACGCAACCCCCGCTGACACAACCGATATCGCTATGTCGGTCGCTATCTCCGACACAGTGGTCGTTACCGCTTCACGCAGTGCCGAACGCGCCCAACAGTCCGGGCGCTCCGTATCCATCTGGACGCAAGATGCCCTCGCTGGACTCCCGGCCATGACCTATGACGAGGTGTTGCGTACAGTGAGCGGGGTGGATGTGCAAAGCCGAGGCGGATTCGGCGTGCAAAGCGACATTACCATGCGCGGCTCCACATTCAACGGCGTGCTCGTCCTTATCGATGGAGCGCGCCTGAACGACCCTATGACGGGCCACTTTCTCGCTGATACTCCTATCTCGTCAAGCGACATTGCACGCATTGAAGTGCTACGCGGCCCCGCCTCTGCCCTTTACGGTCCCGATGCGCTTGGCGGCGTCGTTCAGATCTTTACCCATGCTGGCCTGCAGCAAGAAAATCAGACGGCTCCCGTTGACTCCGAACATGCCTCCTTTAGTACCCGCATTGGCCGCCATGCGTTGTACGAAGCCGACGCACATGCCCGACTACAGCGGGGCAATACCTTTATGACCGCATCATTTGCTACACAAGGCAGTGATGGACAACCTATCTCGACACCCGAAGGCGACCCCGTAGAACATGAAAATGAACGCCTGCGCACCGACTTCGATCGCATGGTGGGCTCTGTAGCCATCACGCAGCGCCTGGAAAGCGGAACGCTTATGGCTCGTGCCGGAGCCGATGACCGCCAGTTTGGGGCCTACCAGTTCTATACCAGCAATGAGTTCGACCGCGCGCGGGAATCTACCTCAACCTATTGGGCCCAAACCCGCTACGTAAGCTCGCCAGACCGCCCCACGCAATTTCGCGCTCAGGTTGCGGCCAAACAACACGAAGACAGCTACCGCTTCACTCCCGATATTTCTCCCAATGAACACACCAGCCGGCTGCTCACCGCGCACGCTCAACTACAGCACGACCTGAACAGCCAATGGCGCATTGGAGGCGGCACATCAGGATCGCTCCGTGATATCGACTCGAACAACTTAGGCAACCATGCCGACGAGTCGGCTGGCGTGTTTGGGCGCGCCCGCTGGATGCCTGTCGAGTCCCTTGCCTTAAGCGGAAGCCTACGCCTCGACCACGACTCTGCCTTCGACACCGAGCTGACCCCGCAATTTTACGCCGCCTGGTCACGTCCATCGTACACGCTACGAGCCGGCTTCGGACGCGCCGTGCGTGCGCCCAATTACGTAGAGCGCTACTACAACACCGAACTCGATTCCCCCCCTGATGGAAGCCTGGGTACGCCCGGTTTGCGCGCCGAACGCGCCTGGTCGTATGAAGCCGGATTTGATCTCTTTCCGATAGATGGAATTTCGCTGCACGCAACCGGATTCTTGCGCGACACCGATGGGCTCATCGACTTTGCTCTGGAGCCCGACGCCGAGTTTTTCCAGTCGCGCAATGTGCTGTCCGTGGAAACACTGGGCCTCGAAACCGAACTACGTGCCCGCCGTGCTTTGGGAACTCAGAGCTTTCTTGAAGCCACCGTCGCATATACCGGACTCGACGCCACCATCGGCGATGTGGATGAGGGCGTCCTCTACACGTACGCTGCCAGCTCGGCACGCCATCATCTGCAAACCACGTTGCAAGCACAGTGGCGTGGAATGGGAGCCAGCATCCAACATCAGTGGAAAGAACGTCTCGATGCGCCCGAGCCCGCCGACATGCAATATCAGGTGGCCAATGCTCGCGTATACTACAACACATCCATTATAGGCACGCAAGCCACCGCTTCTGTGGAGGTGCGTAACGTGTTCGATCGGTCGTACAGCGAAGTCTTCAACGCGCCCATGCCCGAACGGTGGTGGCTCGTCGGACTGTCGGTGGATATCTAATCGCAAAGCAGATTACGCCGCCTCGCGCGAGCCTGTCCCAACAGCTTCCTGATGTTCAGGAACGTACGGCGCGATTACCTCGCGTACCTCGGCAGCCAAATCCTTAGTATCCGTATCCGCGAACTGCTCGGGTGGAAGCTCGGGCAGAACGCGGATGTGCATGTCATGACGCCCCCGCAGTACCATACTCTTCTTTGGAAGCGCGTTGCTTGTACCACTGATGGCAACCGGCAAGATTGGCACGTTCATCTCCTTCGCGAGCGTGAATGCTCCATGCTTAAACCGCCGAAGCTCTCCAGTGCGTGAGCGCGTCCCTTCAGGAAAGATAAACACGCTGCTGCCATTGCGCAGATGCTCGCGGCAGGCCTCCATCATCTCCTTGATGCTATCCGGATCCCCCCTTCGCAACGCCACATAGTTGTTCATCCGCATATTCCATCCTAAAATGAGCACCTTGAAGATCTCGATCTTCGACACCCACTTAAACGGGGTGAAAAGCCGAAACGCGACCAGAATATCGAGGGCCGACTGATGGTTGGACACGATAACATACGGCTGATCAGGGCGTACATGCTCGCGCCCCTCGACAGTAACCGACCACAACGGGTTCGTCCACAAATAAAACGACGCCCAGAACGACGAGTAGAGATGGAGCCACTTCAGCCGCCGGTCAAACGGCCAGGTTACCGCCCACACCAGCACCGCGCCCACGTAGAACACGATGCACGTTACCACGATGAATAGAAAAAAGCAGCCTGAGGCGATGCGGCGAAGTACGTTGCGCAAGATAGACATACGAATCTAACGCTGGTAAACAGAAGCCGATCATTTGAAAACGGCACGCTACAATCTACACATTGGCAGCCAAGAAGCCAACTGCAACTTCTTCCGAAGAGCCACTCCACTCATTTTTCCTCGTTGTAACAAAATGCGATTCCTGCAGCACATCCGTTCCGGTCCGGTTACACAATGCACCAAACACGCAATTTGGATATGGATTGTAACCATCAAAGATGTAGTTGCACACACGCACGACCCACGTTTTGTCTTTCCATTGCGATAGTCCCCCCTATGCAACACAGACGCTCCATTTTCACCGCTCCGCTTCTGCTCTTATTGAGCAGTGTGCTTCTCTTTGCCACCGCATGCGACAGCGACTCAGATCCTGTTGGCGATGACCCTGGCGATGATCCGGATCCCGGCCCGGAAGTGCGCCAGGTAACCTACGACCTTCCAAATGTGGAAGGCAATGACATTACCGACAGTGACGCCACTGCCACGTTCCAGGAGTTCGGAGATAAGACGCTTGTTACACTTGAGCTCGAGGACGGCGCCACCGACACCGACCTCAGCCATGTAGCCCACATCCACGAAAACGATGTGGAAACAAGTGGCGACATTGCGTACTTTCTTGGACCGCTTGACGGTCTCGCAGCCGCACCTGGTACCAGCGAGTTTGTGGTTGACGAGAGCTTCGATGCGCTCATCGAGTTCGACGGATACATCAATATCCATGAAAGTAACGCCGAGCTCGGTACCATCCTTGCGCAAGGCAACATCGGCGCCAACGCTGATACCGATGTCGTCGAAAGCGACCTGATTCCACTCGAAGAGCCTCGCACAACCGAGTATGATCTTGGAGCGGTAGACAACGACGGCGCACTCCCCGATGGCGATGACGCTACCGCCACCTTCACCGAGGTCACCGAAACGCAGACACTTGTCACCCTCGAACTTGAAGGCGGCGCTACAGATACCGACGTAAGCCATCCAGCTCACATCCACGATGGTGCTCTGGCCGATCAGCCGGGCGACATTGAGATTTTCCTCGGTCCCATCGACGGACTCGGTGCAGCCCCAGGCGTAAGCTACGCGCTGGTTGACGAGGCGTACGACGACCTTGTAGAGTTTGACGGCTACATCAACATCCATGAGAGTAATGCCGCTCTTGGCAACATCGTATCGCAGGGCAACATCGGCGCCAATGCAAATGGCGACGACTCCGGCAGCGGCAATGGCGGAGGGTATTAATCGTCTGTAGCATTGCTTGCAACCCATGGTGTGCGTGCTTCTCATCACCCACGCCATAGCAAAAGCCCCCGGCTCCTATTGTTGAGGAGTCGGGGTTTTGTATGTAGCGTTCTTTATCACACCCAGGGCTTTTCTCCAACGTTGGAAACGACGATTGGGGGCATCTTCGTTGTGGTAAAGTACTTATGGACCACCGCATCTACATTTTTTGACCAATCTGCTGCGTTCACATGCGTATCGTCTGTACTGTACTGCTTCTTGTGACTGTGGCCGCGTGCGGTGGAGCCGATGCTCCTGACGAGGCCGATGCAATCCCTGATCCTACTGTTGAAAACCCTACGGAAGAGGTGCCCGCTGACGGGCCTGATGAAGCATTAGGCTCCATTCACTCAACGGAGGGCACCGTCCATTCCATAACGCCCGATCGATCCCACCTCCGTATCGACCATGATCCTATTCCAGGCTACATGGAGGCTACGCTTTCGCCCTTTGCCGTAGACGATACTACACTGATCAGCGAAGTAGAACCCGGCGACCGTGTATCGTTTACCTTTGATGATTCAGGAAGCATCGCTAAAATCACCGAACTGGATCGAATTGAGGAAGTCGATAACGAATAGCAAAAAAAACGAACACCAAGCGAACAGCTTCGCAATCCGCATCCTGCATTTCTCCTGCTCCACCTGTACCTTGAGGAGGCTCCTGCTTTTTAGATAACCGGTCCCGCTCATGCCCCATCTGCGTTCTCTTCCTGCTGTTTTGCTGCTCGTTGCCGTAGCCGTGCTTACCCTCCGCTGCGCGCCCTCCGAACCCGCAACCGACGATGCGGCTGATGAACCCGACGAACCAGCCGGACCATCGTATACGCTCCTCGCGCACACCGACACGCACATCGTAGCACACATGCTCGCTGTCGACGACGCCGACACGCTACAGACCGGTGTAGAACGCGTTATCCAGCAGGTGCCAGCTCCCAACCACGAAACCGTCGCGTTCACATATGCGGCTCAGGACTCGCTCTACCTCGCACAATACAGCCCGCCTGCGAGTGATATGCATATCGTGGATGCCTATCCAACACCAGCCACCTACTCCATCGCCTGGCACCCCACCGACGACGCTTTTTCGTATGGGGTGTATACCCCCACCGATGAGGGCGAACGCGGAGCCGGTACCGTGCGCGTTGCCCAGGATGGAGAAACCCGTTCGGTCGAATGCAACGCTGCCACCGAAGTGATCTCGTGGCTCGATGCGAACCGCCTTGCCGTGCGCGACAACGAAAACATGTACATCGTGGATGCTGCCGACTGTGCCACCCAGGAAACGCTCGACATCCGGCGCAAGCACAATTTGCAACACGATGCCAGCGGCGACCGTCTTGCATACATCCGTCGCACTCTCGAATACAACCGCGACACCAACGAATACGAGCCCGACTCCAGCTTGTACGTGAGCGATGCAAGCGGCACGCAAGCCAATCAGCAGTACAGCAGCGATCGCCAACCGCGACAGGCCACCTGGCACCCCACCGGCTCGGAGCTGGCCGTGAGCATTTACGAGGATGGCGCCCGAAGCATTGTCATCTATGAAGCCGATTCCGAGCGCTCAACCTTCCTGATCCCACCCGCTGAGGCACCCGACGGCGGCCAGACCCATCCACGCTGGGGGCCGGGCGGAGATGCAGTGGTGTTCACCTTGACGACCGAAGGCGGCACCCAACAAGCAGCTGTACACCAGGCGGGCTCTACCGATCTGCTCATGCCGGTTACCGGTCCGGTGTGGGGCTGGGTGGATGCACAGACGATTGCCCTCCCCACCGAGGATGGCCCCACGCTCACCGATCTGAATGGATCGCCGATCTATACGCTGGAGGACGACTCGGCTACACTTATCGGCGCCTGGCCTGCTGATGCAGTGATCGGAAGCCGATAGTTTCCGAAACCGGACCAGCCGGTAGGCGGGTGTGCTCTGCGACACGTACTTGCGGCCCCCACCTGCGCCAGCTGCTTGTAGCACCTATCACCCTTTCATATCCATCAGCTTTTATATCCATCAGTAGCCATGCCCTACGCGCAAGGCATTCGCGCCAACCTCCCCCAGTTTCTGCTTCAAGTCGTTACGGTATTTGCCGTAGGCCTCACAATGGGTGCTGAACGGACGATTGTACCCATTATGGGTGAGGAGCTGTTTGGTATCGGCTCTGTCTTGGTTATTGGGTCATTTGTGGTTAGCTTTGGCATCGTCAAAGCAATTCTAAACCTGTATGCTGGCAAATGGGCCGACACGTACGGGCGGCGCCCCGTGCTTATTGCTGGATGGCTGGTCGCGCTCCCGATTCCGTTTATCCTGATGTATGCTCCCAACTGGTGGTGGGTCGCTGCAGGCAACGTGCTGCTGGGCGTTAACCAGGGCGTGGCGTGGAGCATGAGTATGGTATCCAAGATCGAACTCGCCAAACCGTCCGAGCGCGGACTAGCGGTCGGCATTGACGAAGCATTCGGGTACACCGGCGTCGCTGTGGGGGCATGGCTTACCGGCGTTATCGCATCGGCTTACAGCCTGCGACCGGAGCCCTTCTACTTGCTCCTACTTGTCATTATTGTAGGGATGCTCATCGCACTCTTCTTCATTGAAGAGACGCTCCCCTACGCCCGTGCCGAGGCTGCGTCTGAAAACAACGCGTCTGACGCTCAATCCAGCGAGGCCAACCTGCCGTTCTGGACCATCGTAAAGCGGGCAACCTACCGCGACCGGACGCTCTTCGCAGCCGCGCAGGCTGGTCACGTCGAGAACTTTGTGGATACACTGGTATGGATCGCCTTTCCACTCTTCCTCGTAGCTCAGGGCCTCGATCCAGCTCAGGTCGGGGTGGTCGTTGGCGCACACAGTGCTGCGTACTTCCTCCAGATCTACACCGGACGCCTGGGCGACCAGATCGGGCGCAAGCCGCCTATCGTAGCCGGTATGCTGCTGGCCGGAGCAGGTGTGCTCGGCATGACGTTCGTCGATAGCTATGGCGCGTGGATTGCGCTTTCGGCGCTCTCGGGCGTGGGCATGGCGCTGCACTATCCGAACCTCATCTCCGTAGCCAGCGATGCCGCCCATCCCCTGTGGCGCTCAACCGGGCTCGGCGTGTATCGCCTGTGGCGCGACCTCGGCTATGCCGTAGGAGCCGTGTTTATCGGCCTTACAGTGGATGCCGCCTCACTCGAAATAGCGTTTGTTGCTACGGCCCTGGCTATGTTTGCCTCAGGCGGATACGTGGCATGGCGCATGGAAGAAACTCATCCTGCGTTTGGCACGCATACCGTCAAAAAATAATGAGGCGGCGTGTCCGCCTTACCATGTATTGCACGCATACAGGATATACGTCCTGTGCTTTTTTCGTCCCCGTACTGCTATGCGTGCGTATTTTTTTGGCCTGTTTGTAGGCCTTGCGTCTGCGCTCTTCGTGCTTATTCTTCCGAGCGAGGCGCGCACCGTCTCCTGTTATGATCTGCAATTTGCGGTCAACCATGCCACGCCCCTTACCCTGGTAACGGTTGAAGGACTCCCCGATTTATCGGAGCCGGCTATTGTGCACGTGCTTGAAAACGCTACAGATAGCGAGGCCGTGAGCCGATCAATGATTATACCAGACGAAGGACCCACCGGCGAGATTATCCCCACGCTTGTGGTGCCCGTGCATCCTGGGCTTACGATTGCGGGGGGTACCGTCTATCTGCAGGTCGAATACGAAACCACACGTTGCCCTCCACTCCCGTTCACTATCGACGACATGCAGCCCAACCCACAGGTGTTTTCCGACCTTGTGGACACGTTCGAGGAGATGCTCGGCGCGTATGCCGAGGGCATCGGATATACCGTGGATGAGCTCGCCACCCAGTCGATAGACGACGCGCCGCTGCCACATCGGCCACTTATTGCGGCGAGTCGGCTTGTGGTGGGCGCCAACGGCCAGCTTTCGATTCGAGAACAGTTCGAGCGCGAGCACCTGGCTCCCGATGTGGATGACGCCACCTGGGATCTGCTTACAGCGCTGGTGGACCATGCCCCCTCTATTCCAGTGGATACGCAGCCGATTCCCAGTCCAACGGGCTCCTCCCACCTGAATGATAGGCGATCCCCTGCAGCCTGGTCATCTGAAGCGCTGGCTTCCCGGATCCCCGTAATGCTTCCACCGCCAACGTCATCAGATGCTACAGATGCAATGAGTTGCTCGCCGAGCTTCTTTTACGAGCCCTCGGCCCAGCGCCTCTCCGAGTTGATGATGGCACAAGCCCGCGCCCACACGGTGGTTAACAGCAGTGCCAACTGGATGTCGGATGCCTCGATGGCGCTGCTGGGGCTGGGAAGTGGGCTGGCCGAACGAGCCGGTGCGCGCCCGTTGGCCACACTCTACGGCAGCGTTGCCGCCAAGCAGTTCGCCTTTCGCAAGATGGCCGACTTGTTTGAAGGGCTATACCCCTCGCAACTGGGCGATCTTACCGCCGACTACGGTCCCGGACTCTTTTACGAGGACAGCCCGACCACGGGCTCTTGGTCGAATGCTCAGGTTACGGCGCACAGCACCGGCGTTAATATGACACGTTTGGCGCTGGATACGGTGTGGCAGCACATGGGAGGGCGTGCCACCTCGGTGCTTACGGGAAGCCGCCACACGCGCGGCACTGAACTGGCCGAGGTGCTCAGCGAAGCCTCCGAAGCCTTTATCGAAACGCAGGATGCACTTCTGGGCACCGTGATCGGAGAAGCGTTGGGTAGCGCCGCCGATAGTGCCGAGATTAACTTTGCCGCCTGCACGTTTGGGCCAGTTGATGTATCGGATGAGGAGTGGCTGATTTCAGAGATACAGAGCGATCAGATCGCCTCGATGACTTCGCACACCGACTACGAAGTGCACCATCCCGGCATCACACAACTGATGCTTCGCACACGCAGCATGAAGTTTGGACCCACAGAGCAGGCGATAGCGCAATTCCCCATCGAGATCCGCCCTACAACAGTACGCATCCGCGTCAACGGAGGCGATCCGCGCACCACACAAACGATTTCTGTCGCTCCTGAAGACCTCGTCTCGCTGGAAGCCGTCGTCGAGAATGCACGCGATAAAACGGTCGAGTGGACGTTCACGCCAGAGGGGGGACACACGCTTAGCGACTTAACGACTGCGGTGGATATTCCGGGCGCCGACGAGGTGATTCAGCTCGTTACCTCGTCCGATTCAGAGGATTTTCCGGTCACCGTTACGGCCACGAGCACGTCCTCCACTGGGCTACGGGCGCGTCCGGGGGCGCCGCCTCGGTACAGTTCGCTCGTCGTTCGCGCTGAAGAGACATTCAGTTGCCTCAGCGAGTTCGAAATTGCCATGACCGAACTCGATCAGTGCTCGTTTGTGGCGCATGTGGAGGGCACACTGCCCGCAAGCGGACGCCGGACCTCGCGGCACCCAATTTCTGAGTGCGTGACGGGCACCATCCAATCGTGGCACGTCAACGACCACGGCATCCAGCACCTTGAACTGCGGGGTGGCTTCGAGGATGGCAACATGCGGATCAATCTTCGTTTCGAGGATCCAGGGGAGTATACGCTTGAAACTGATGACTTTGGTATGGGCGGCAGTCTCATGAAAGCCATCGAGGAATCTGTTCGGTCTCCAATGGGTCGCTCTTCCGGGACACGCATGCAGCCTCGCATGTCCGAAGCGCTTAGGCTGGAGCATGGAGAGCTCACAGTCTACCCACTGGCTGATATGCCTTCGTACTACGGTGGACGCTTTACTGCTCACCTGACCCCGCTTTCGAATGCGCGGCGCCTGCGTGGAACCGATTACGATGTGCAGGGCATGCTGATGGGCGGCCCCGCGTGTCGTTGAGCAATGAGGTATTGCAAATCACATGTGACCCAACGCCTACACGCCCCAGAACACATAGATGCCCAGCGCAGTGGCTACAGCCAGGATAAGCTGAAGCGGTGCTCCCACCCGAAAAAAGTCGCCAAAGGTGTATCCGCCGGGGCCGTACACCATCAGATTGGTCTGGTAGCCAATCGGGGTGAGCATAGCGGTGCTGGCAGCAAAAGTAACGGCAAGCACAAACGAGAACGGATCAGCCCCTGTGAAACGGGCCGCGTCAATAGCAACGGGTATCATGAGCACCACGCTGGCGTTGTTACTCACCACCTGGGTAACAAGCGCGGTGAACACATAAAACACAAAGAGCATGACAAGCCCCGGCAATACATCCGCCAGGTCCACAACGTAACTCGCCAGATACGCGGCTCCGCCCGTTTGCTCCATGGCCGTGCCCAATGGAATCATACCTGCAAGCAAAAAGATGACCGGCCAATCGACCGAGTCGTACAGTTCGTTTGGCCGCAAACAGCCGGTGACCACCATGGCAAGCACGCCCAGCAGCGATGTCACCAAAATCGGAAGCACACCCGCTCCAGCTAGTCCCACAACACCCGCGACAATACCCAGCGCAATGGGCATCTTGGATGAGCGCACCTCCGGGGGCTTCTCTTGCTGGGTTACGACAAACCGGCGGTCGTTGCTGAGTTGCTTGAGCGCCTTGTCGGAGGCCAGCACAAGAAGCGAGTCGCCGCCTCGAAGCATAAACTGGCGTAGGTGATCGTGCACCACCTCCCGTCCACGGCGAATGGCCAGCACACTGGCTTCGTACCGCTCCTCGAAATTGAGCGATGCAATCGTTTCGCCGATCAGGTCGGTGTCGGGCAGCACAATGACCTCGACCAACCGACGTGGTGCCTGCGGATCCTCTTCTCGGCTTTCGACCAACCCCGCCGTAGTGGGGGCAATGTGCAACCCCTCTGTATCCAGCAAACGCAAAAGCGTATCGCGATCCGTACGGATCATGAGCCGGTCTGTGGGGCGCACCTCTTTCCGGGCCAGTGGCTGCGAAAACTTCTCCCCATCGCGAATCAGATGCACAATGTCGGCATCTATGCTCAGGTGACGCACCACCTCGCGCACCGTTTCGCCCTCCAGATCCGCGCCCTGCTTCACCGACACCTCCGTAAGGTACTTATCCATCTCGTACCCTTCGGCCAGATCTTCTTCCGGCTTAATCCGCTCGGGGATGACGTGCCGGGCCACAAAGAACAAATAGAGAAACCCTATCACCAGCAGAATCGCTCCCAGATGGGTAAACTCAAACATCGAAAACGGTTGATCAATCAACCGCCCTGAAATGTCGCTAGCCAGCAGATTCGTGGAAGTGCCAATAAGCGTAAGCATTCCCCCAATCATCGAAATAAACGAAATCGGCATCAGATACTTCGACGGCGAGGTCTTTGTCTTTTTGGCAATGTCGATTGCCATCGGAATCATCATCGCCACGACCGGCGTGTTGTTGATCATTCCTGCCGTAGTACCCGACAGCCCCGTGAGCATCGCAAACTGTTTAGGCGAACTGGCCCCGGCCCACTCTACAATTTTATCGCCAACCCGCTGAATAATACCGGTTCGTCGCACCCCCTCGCTCAAAATGAACATGGCCAGGACGGTAATGGTAGCTGGATTGGCAAACCCCATGAGCCCTTCTTGCGGACCGACCTGCGTCCATGGCTCCAGCACAATAAGCGCCACAAGCACCCCAATAGCCGTAATGTCGATGGGCACGACCTCCGTCACGAATAGGACTAGCGCCACGGCAATAACGCTAAAGACCACAAGGATGTCTGTGGTAAGATCAGGCGTCGCCGTCGGGGCTTGAAGTACTACCCATGCAACATCAACAAGAGCGATCATGCAAATCGAGCCTATTCCACTTCAACAAGACAACCCATCCAACACGCCTCCAAAATGCATAGCTAAAATCCTTCGTTCCACCGTAGACAGCGTGTTACGATTTATAGGTATAAGGAAGGGCGGCAAATGAGACCGGTAGGATATGCCGTATCATAGCTGCGTGCAACGGATTGCGACACCTCCACAAGGAAAGGCGTCGTGCCACCTTCGCACGTACGTTTCGCATTCAACATATCCGCACAGCGCGCGTTGTGGAAGCGCCGCGCTCGCTGTACGTCCTCGCACATCCAACCCTCGCCGCCGCATGACCGTCAACGTCGTTCTGCCGCTGCCGCTCGATCAGGTGTTCTCGTACGCGGTGCCGCCTGCGCTGGAGGCCGATGCCCGGCCCGGCTGCCGCGTACTCGTGCCGTTTCGCGGACGCCGCCTTACGGGCGTCATTACCGGCGAGGGACCCGATCCCGACGACGTGGACTTCCGGCTCCGCCCCCTCGACGATGTGCTCGACGAACGACCCACCTGTCCGCCCGAACTCTTACGCCTGACGCGCTGGATCGCCGACTATTACGTGTGTAGCTGGGGCGAGGCGCTAAAAGCCGCGCTGCCCGCCGGGTTCACCGTGCAGACCGAGCGGCGGCTGGCTCTGGGGGATGCGGAGGCCGCCGCCTGGCCCGACGATGACGACGCGCAATCCGTGCGGCGCGACCTGGCCGAGCACGACTCGACAACGCTGAGTGCTTTGCGGAAGCGGCTAGGCCTATCGGTTTCGCTACAATGCATCCGGAACTGGGCCGATGCCGGACTGCTGCGACTGACTACCACCTTGAGCGATCCGTCCGTATCCGCCAAAACCGAAACCCATTTGCAGCTGGCGGGGCCGTTTCAGTCCAGGAGTGCCGCCCGCGATGCCGCCGAATCGCTCCGTGGCGATAAGCAGAAAGCCGTGATGCGCACGCTGGCTACCGCTCACGAACAGCGCCGCGCCCCCGTGCGGCAGGCCGACCTCGTGGATGCGCTTGATGCGCCGTACAGCACCATCCACAGCCTCGTCGAGAAGGGACTGGTGGAGCGTACCGAAGAGCGGGTGCATCGCTCGCCGTTGAGCGACCTGCCCCCGCCCGGCGCCCCGCCGAACCACACGCTGCATCCAGCTCAGCAGGAGGCACTGAACGCTCTCGAAGCCAGGATCGCCGACGCATCCTACCATACCTTTCTGCTGCACGGCATTACGGGGAGCGGCAAGACGGAAGTGTATATCGCCGCGCTGAAACAGGTCATCGAGGCCGGACGCAGCGCCATTATTCTGGTGCCCGAGATTGCCCTCACGCCGCAGACCGTGCAGCGCTTTCGAGCGCATGTCGGCGATACGGTGGCGGTGCTGCACTCGCAGATGAGTGCGGGCGAGCGCTTCGACACGTGGCAGGCGCTACGCGACAGACGCAAGCAGATCGTGATTGGCCCACGCTCGGCGGTGCTGGCTCCGCTCGACAACCTGGGGCTCATTGTGGTGGATGAGGAGCATGAAGCCTCATACAAGCAATTCGATCCGGCCCCCCGCTACCATGCCCGCGACGTGGCCGTGATGCGCGCCCACATGAACGATGCCGTGTGTGTGCTGGGCTCGGCCACGCCCAGTCTGGAGAGCACTATGAACGCGCGGCGTGGCAAGTACACCCGCCTCTCCATGCCTGAGCGCGTGCCGACGACCGACGGTACGGTGGCGCAACTCCCCGAGGTGGAGATCCTCGACCTCACGAAGCAACGCAAGAAGCATCAGCTCAACGGTCCGCTGTCGGATCCGCTGCTGGAGGCCATCCACACGCGTATCGAGCGCGATGAACAGGTGCTATTGCTGCAAAACCGGCGGGGGTACGCGCCCGTCATCGAGTGCGCCGACTGCGGCTGGGTGCCGCACTGCACCGACTGCTCCGTATCGCTCACCGAGCACAGCCACGGACGCCAACTGCGCTGTCACTACTGCGGCCACACCCGCCGCACGCCCTCGCACTGCCCGTCGTGCGGATCCGACGACTTGCAACGCATTGGCACCGGCACGCAGCGCGTGGAAGAGATGCTATCCCGCGAACTGCCCCAGACCACCGTCTTGCGCATGGACCGCGACACCACACGACAGAAGGGCGCGCACCATGCGCTGTTGAGCGCGTTCCGAGAGGAGGGCGACATCTTACTCGGCACACAGATGATCGCGAAGGGCCTCGACTTTGCGCGGGTTACGCTGGTGGGGGTGGTGGATGCGGATGTGGGGATGCTCTTCCCGGACTTCCGCGCCGAAGAGCGCACGTTTCAGCTCCTCACCCAGGTCGCCGGACGCGCCGGACGCGCTGATCTCGCGGGCACGGTCCTGCTGCAAACCCGAAACCCCAACCACGCCGCCCTGCGCTTTGCGCGCACCCACAACTACGATGCCTTTGCTGAGCATGCGCTGGAGGAGCGCAAGGAGTTGCACTACCCGCCGTTTGGCAATGTAGCGTCAGTTGAGTTCCGCGCCTCCGAACAGGAGGATGCGCAACGCCTCGCCACCAAATGGACGGCCCACCTCTGGGAGCATAGCGACCGAATCACCATTCTGGGTCCGGAGCCCGCGTTCATCCAGCGCGTGCAGCGCTACTTCCGGTACCGCACCATCCTCAAAACCACCGCCGGACCGCGCGTCTTACAACGCGCCCTGCGCCACGCCCGCGACGCCTATGGTAGTCCGCCTACGAATCACTACGTATCGATCGACATGGATGCGCTGGATTTGTTGTGAGGACTACCCCTACAGTATTACTCACCTCACATAAATCTTACCCGTATATTTTAACACTACCCTCACGAAATGAGCTTGTCACAATCTTTTTTTATAGCATTGAAATGCGATCAACTGATCAATAACTAATTTAAGCAGTTATGCTTAGAAAACTACTTGTTGTATTTGTGTTCGTTTTTTCACTAGCTATTATCCCGCAGACCACAGCCTCACAAGCTATTAGTAACAGTTCGTGGACGGATGACAGTGGTTGCTCAAATCACGTTGTTGCTTTTGAAGAGTCCTATTCCATTACCTGGAGTTGTGGGAGTGGAGGTGGATTTGAAAGCGGTCTGACTAATCTCTATAATCCTTGTGGGATATAGCATCTTCTTTGTTGTAAACATCTAAACACGGGCCTGTCAGAGAATTCGAGCCAACTCTCTTTAGTGACAGGCTATGTATTTAAAAGTCAATTACTTAATTATGCTTTTTAGCAGACTTGCGCTTATTTTACTTATTTTACCCTTAGGGTTGGGGTGTGCTGGAGAAAGTAAAGAGAGCGGAGAGTCCGATGAGTTACGCACTTCGCCTTCGCTCTTTGTCCCGTTCACCGATGCATTTGATTTGGAAGCATTGACCGAAGATCAACTTCATGAAATACACCTTACAGGGAACAAAATAGGCAGCATGATACGAGAAGAAGTCGATTGGAAATCTATTGACAATGAGGCGCGGGAACTACTTGATACACATCGTGATCATCCTGCCGAAGCACAGATTCACCAAATTATTGGTAATCAGATGATCAATCACGTGTTAGTCAGTGCTCCTCCAACGGAAAAACGTAATGACGCAATGGGCCGTTACGTGTCACTATTACTTGACACCAACCATCCAGACATGCGTGCATTTAATACTGCTTTTCAGTCGTTACAGGGCTTCTGGTCTGATGAACAACTGCTGGAATCTATCGAAGAAGCTTTAGAACATGGCGCATGCGGAAGTTGCACACAAGGGGGTATTTCAGTGGATACCCTCGAGGCTGCGCGTGAAGAAATGAGGACACTCAAAAACCAGATTCAGTGACTGACTCCCTTCCTGCTCACCGCACAACACACACAAAGTCTATGAAATGCGCTGTTTAATCCTTTTTTTGATCAGTGCACTAATGATTGGATGTTCGTCTGATGACGAACTTCCATGTGAAGATGAAGGTGTGATGTGCACTCAAAACACGAATGCTGTAGATGCTCCAGAAGAAACTACCATCCAATTTGAGTTGGATCAAACATTTGGAGTTGAAAATTACCCTGAAGAGGAGATTCTAGGTGATGTGCGTGCTCTGGAGGTAGATGATGAAGGAAATGTTTACGTCCTTGATGAGAAAAGCCATCAACTTGTGTCATTTGCCCCCAGTGGTGATTTACGTTGGAGCTCTGGTACCTACGGAGAAGGCCCCGGCGAATTTGTCAGGCCCACCTCGCTCGTATGGAACGGAGGTGCTCGTTTATATCTCACAAACCAGTTTGGCAGTCGTATTGATGTTTGGAACACCGATGGTACCTATGAAGACACGGGCACGATAGACGAACTTGGGTACCATGGAACTTTAGTAGGAATAACTGACGATCTGCTTTTTCTAACAACACCTGGAATGGAGGGGGATCCTACTCACATTCATGTTATTGATATTGAAAACTGGACACTGGTACGGTCTTTTGATGTTGGCCCCTCTTTTGACCTACCCACAAACACCGGCGCAGGTGTTGATCTGTCAGTCGACAGTGCAGGAATCTGGACAGGTCACTATGACGCGTACGAGTTGCGTCATTACACTACCGATGGCTCACTAACACAACAATTTGAGCGTTCAAATATCGAACTGTTAGGGATTGAGGCAGACGGCGACTACCGTTTCCACATTCATAGTCGAGTTTCGTCACCCCTCCAACTTCCAAGAGGGTCCCTGCTCGTTCACTTGTACTGGACAAACTCTCCTACTACTTCAGGCAGGCAAACAAATTCCGACTTCCAGTCGCTATCAGCACCCGACTCTACATTCAGGCATGCCCTTGACCTATTCGACGACAAAAGACATTTTCAAGGGCGACTTCAAGAAGGGAAAGGCCGGTCACCTGAAATGGGCGAAATCCGTCTCATTGGTCCTGATGGGTTTCTTTATGCTAGCTCAATGACTCCCTACCCACAAGTAAGACGTTATCAGATTATTAATGCCCAGTAATCTGGCATTGTTTTTTACGCAGGCTCTTCAGGCTCTATCTTAATATAGTGTTGTGTTCTCTTGCGCCACGCCCGCGCCGCCTATGGTAGTCCGCCTGCGAATCACTACGTATCGATCGACATGGATGCGTTGGATTTGTTGTGATACCAACTCCACATGCTCCGTTGGGGATGGAGGTATGGAAGCGTGAATGGGCGGATGAAAACAGCGCACCGCTTTATTCCCATTTTCAGGATAAAACGAAAATAAGAGCGGGTCGTAGTCCGATTACCTCGCCTATTTGAGAATGTCGGGCTCTCGGATTCGCTTGCAAGGTTTTACTGCAGGCACGTATACCATCCAGAGCAGCTTCCAGCCTGCGTCTTCTCCCCCTCCACACATCCAAACTTCCACACCTCAATTGTCCCACCCTGTTACTTCATACACGCCAATTTTACGCTGATCGGGCGTGGGGTCGAGTTCGACGTAGATGCGGTTGGAATCGTCGCGGGCAAGGATCGGGCCGGGTAACTTTAGTGCTTCTTGCTGACTGGAATTGAGGTCAGCGAGAATGGCATAGTCCTCGCGCTCAGTCGGGTCGTGCTCGTTCTCGTAATAGGCCAAACTTCGGTTTTCGAAGTACTGCACAACCGTTTTGTTAGGTAATATGTAGGTACGCGTCGTGAGCGATACCTGCGAAAGGCGTTCTACAAACCTGTTCATAGCTGAACGGGCTAAATCCAACGGAATAGGCTTGTGAGGAGATTTGAAGGCTGGATGGTCCAGCTCTTTTGTTTCCAGAAGAGTCGGTTCTTGACCTTGCATGTCATAGACTTGAACGTTGGGCGTATGGGCGTACCCAACGACAAGAAGATGAGCTTCTACATCTTTAGGATTTTCTCGCAGTGCATACTCACCGTCAAGATACAAGTCAGGAAAGCGTCCAAACGTTTTTTGTATGTCAAAGTCACTATCTACAAACGCAAGTGTAGTCTGATCAGCAGTGTTTGCCCCACCACGTACAGTTTCACTACCGGTAGCTGAGAGAACGTACTGACCCGTTTCAACAATTCTGAATACCGCATTTAAGCTTGTCATCTCATTGGGGTATCCATGATGTGAGCGATACTGACCGGTGGTATCGAACACGACATACCCACGTCGCTGGGCTTGACTCACAATGATGCTATCTCCAGCAAGTGCTACAGTCGCGGGACGCTGCAACTCTCCAGGTCCTTGCCCTTGCTCACCAATGTATCGCACGATTTCTCCTCTTCTGTTAAGCACAGCAACATGATAGCGCTGAAAGTCAGGGATGTATATGCGAAATGGATTAGTAACAACTCGCATGTCTCCAAAATCACCGATGTAGTCCTGATTACTCTCTTGAATCATGAGAGTATCAATATAGGTCAACTGCTCACTCTCATGCAGCGACCGGATTTGGGGGGCTGTTTTATTATCGGTACAAGCTGTAAGTACGACGAAAAGTGCAAAAGCAGAAATTATGGATGTTTGAAATAGATGCATCTCTCAAATGAATTGATCTTCAGAAAAAAACGGCCCCTGTAGACAACATACAGAAGCCGCGTACTACGCTGCTAATCACTTAAGAAACTATCCCTCGTCAGGAGTAACGATAATTGGACACAAGCAGTCAATATCTGTACCAGTGCATGGGATCAACGCAAAAACCGTATTTCCGCAACGCTCATCAGTCTGCACTTGCACATCCGCTTTCGCCGTTGCCTCGTTCATACTCATGCTGTGAACTGCAAATCCAGAAGCGACGAGCAATGCAAGCGCCAAAAATGCCGAGCTCAGGAAGTTGGCCAATCGGCCAGATAAGGATGAATCAGTCATCGGTTTGTTGATCTATTGATCAGAAAAAGTAACGAGATGGGAATGAGATACTTCGTCGGCACCACATGTACAGAAGCACTGCACTATGGCTCCCCGTGCCGATGGGTGTAAAATCTAAATGTGTAAAGAGATCTTTAGCCGTAGAGCCCACATCGAATCGTTCCTGTGAGCATATGCTACGAGGCATCGAGCAACTGGCGACGGTCGCTGTTAGAACGCTGCTCCGAAGGCGATATAACACGCGGCTTCTCGTCTTCCGAAACCAGCACAACAGCAGGGGTGCTATCGACCCCGAGGGTATGATTAAACCACTCCGTCGTGTCGATGCGGGTCGGATACGGCGTTGCAAATTCGGAGAGATAGCGCCGGGCAGGCGTTGCACCACGCTCCTTGAGTACATTGATCGCCTGCACCTGCTCATCCAAAGCCGCCAACTCATGCCAGCGGTCCATCGCAGCCCGATTGGTGTAGCAGTCATGCGGGCGATATACAAAAAAGACCATCTGATCAGCGCGAGGCGACCCCGTATTCCCAGCAAACGAGATAGCGGCAGGCGACTTCACGGTTTTGTCTTCCATAATGATTGGAAGTGCTGCCCAAGATATATCGTCAACATGTATGGCGGGTGGTGCATCCCGCGATGAACCATCCGCCGTGCACCACCATGCAAGAGCCGTGAGAGCCAGCACCGCACACCCGATGCCGACCTTGTGTAATGGGTGAAGCATAACGCGAATCGATAACCATATCTTGATGCGCTTTTAACGTAAAAAACGAGCGCCATGCAAGTCCGAAATGTTACCAATTTGTGAACGGGGGGGGGGGGGGGGGGGCTACCGCTCATTCCATCCTCTTCTTCCATCTGCCCATTCTCTATTTCTTTCGCCACGCATACCGCACATGTACTCTATGAGGCGGAAGTCCGCCATCCAGCCCCTACGTGTCGATTGATATGGATACGCTGGATTTGCTGTGAGGGAAGGAAGCCCCCATCTTTTGCTGAGCTGGCATGGAACCGGTAGAGTAGTGATAATTATTGTCACTACATAGTGACAATAGTAGTGACAATGCGGGTCGCTGTAGTTGCTCTACTACAGGCTTTCGCAATTAGCACACTTACGAATGCATTCGTTTTCAGACACCACACTGCCTGCACTTTCGCTCACGCATGACATAATGCGTTCAGTAGCTCGACTTCACGAGTACCGAGGACGCGAGCAGCTTTATACACAGCAAGCCCGGCAAGCGCTTAAAACCCTCCAAGAAATTGCTGTAATCCGGAGCACTGAGTCATCCAATCGCATCGAAGGCGTTGAGGCCGCTCCTGATCGGATTAAGGCACTGATTGAGGAAGACACCGCACCGGACAATCGATCTGAACAAGCCATTGCGGGATATCGCGACGTGTTGAACACGATACATGCGCAGCATGGTGGGATGCGACTTTCAACCGGTTTGGTGCGCCAGATACACCGCGATCTTCTGCGGTATACCAGCGACGAAGGTGGAAACTGGAAACCGACCGATAATGCCATCACCGAGCAGCATCCTGATGGTAGGGAGATCGTCCGATTTGAGACCGTTTCGGCTGTTCAAACCCCATCGGCCATGCAGACGCTGCACGAGCGGTTTCGTCGTGCATGGAAACAAGGAACGGTCGACAAACTGCTTCTCATCGCCGCATACGTGCTCGATTTTCTTTGCATTCACCCGTTTCGCGATGGCAACGGTCGCGTAGCCCGCCTCCTTACACTTTTGCTATTGTACAAAGCCGAGTACACGATTGGCCGGTATATCAGCCTGGAGCGCTGCATTGAAGACAGTCGCGAAAGCTATTACGACACGCTCTATCGCTCCTCGCAGGGATGGCATGACGCTAAACATACACTGCAGCCCTGGACCAATTACTTTCTGGGAACGCTCCTTGCCGCCTACCATGACTTCGAAGAGCGCGTAGGCGACTTGCGCACACAGCGAGGCGCGAAAACCCAGCGCATTCGAAACGCCGTAGACCGCCTTCCCGATGGGTTTAAAACGCGCGATGTGGAGCAGCTATGCCCAAGCGTAAGCCGGTCGATGATCCGAAAGGTGTTCAACGATTTAAAGGACGAGGGCCGCCTGCGAGCTGAAGGGCGCGGTCCCGCTGCCGTTTGGCGGAAACTCGATGGATAGTTTACTACAGGTTGCCTTGCTCAAAAAGCTTTTTCCTTCTTGCCACGGCGCCATGTCCCAGTAAATTGGCTTTCTGAAAGATCTTCGCCGGGATCACGATAGGAAGGAGAAGTCTTCATTCCGACAGGTTTTCTTCCCGCAACGCACCCTCCGCCGCATGCGGATTTGTCGAAAGGCAAGTTTCACCCTGCGCTGCAAAACTACCCCCCGTGTAGGAGATTCCTCGACTTCGCTCGGAATGACATCATTCGGGATGGCATTATTTAGGACCTGTTTTGATTTATCCTTCGAGGCTGCGATACGGAATGCCCCGTAGCCGAAGCCCGGAAGCGCAGCGGATCCTCCAGCGCGGCTTCCCCCCCTTCATCCTACACCCCTCTATCCTTCCATACTCCCCATCCCCTTAACACGATTTTGCCCGCAAAGACCGATCGAAGGTGCGGGCAGGCTGGAACATCACATATCCTTCAGCAATAGTATCGAACACCTTTGCGCGGGGACACCCCGCAACGGATTGGGCAAGTCCCACACGGCCAGCTCCCTCTGAACTCCGTCAGGGCCGGAAGGCAGCAGCGGTAGGAGGTCGCAGCGGCGCGATGTGGGTCGCTTGCCCATTTTTTATGGATGTACAGTCCGTTTGATATCTGCTTCTGTCCCCGAGGCACTGCTCATCTCCTCTCTCGTCTCAGCTCGCACCCACAGTGCCCCCGACATTACGGCACATTTTCGCAAAGGCCGTGAATCCCCTTCGTAGAGCAGTCGTTTAGACCCCGTATCCACACACCGCGCCTATTGGCCGCGCGTCGGTTTCCGTTGATTTTGTCGTTGCATGCTTTATGACCACCGTTAGCGCTTTTATTGCAAGTGTCTTTCCCTTTCTGCTCACTGCCGACCCAGAAGGGGGAGGCGGAATGCTGGGACTGCTACTCCCTTTCATTCTGATCCTCGCGGTCTTCTACTTCTTTATCTATCGGCCCCAGAAAAACCGGGAGACCGAGCATCAGGAAATGGTCAACTCACTGGAGCGGGGCGATCAAATCATTACCGCAGGCGGCATTCACGGCACTATTCGTCGCATCGACGACGACAGCGTGCTTGCCCAGGTCGATAGCAACGGCGTAAAGTTGCGCATCGAAAAGCAGGCCATTGCCAACGTAGAGAACGAGAAGAAAAAGAAGAAGTCCTAACCTGGCTTTTTCATGCTGGCCTGCCCCTCTGTTTATTTGACCTGCGCCCATGTCCTCGGTTGATCCTGCGGAGTTCGACACCATAGAAACAGCTCTTGCTGTCTTGCGGCAGGGCGATCTCATTATCGTGGTTGACGACGAAGACCGCGAAAACGAGGGCGACTTTATTGGTGCGGCGCATGCCATTACGCCCGAGCAAATCAACTTCATGGCGATGCGTGGGCGCGGCCTGATCTGCACAGCCATTACGCCCGACCGCGCCGAGGCCCTTGACCTTAGCCTCATGGTCGAATCCAACTCCGAGTTGCACCAGACTTCCTTTACGGTCTCGGTTGATTACAAAGAGGGCACCACCACCGGCATCTCTGCAAGCGACCGGGCTATCACGATTCAGGCCCTGGCCGATGAAAACGAAGGCCCCCACGCCTTTGCGCGTCCGGGCCATGTGTTTCCGCTTATCGCCCGCACCGGCGGCGTACTGCGCCGCGCCGGACACACTGAGGCGGCTGTGGACCTGGCGCGCATGGCGGGGCATCCTCCCGCGGGAGCGCTGGTCGAAATCATGAACGAGGACGGCACCATGGCGCGTGTCCCTCAACTGCTGCCTCTGGCTGATGAGCTCGACATGCCCATCATCACCATTCAGGACCTCATTGCCTACCGCATGCAGCACGAGCGGTTGATCGAGCGCCTGAAGTCCCATCGTATCGAAACGGCCTATGGTACGTTTCAGATCATTCCATTTCGCGACCAGTTGACCAAAGAAGTCCATCTGGCGTTTACTAAGGGGCAATGGCACGAAGACGAGCCTGTGCTGGTGCGTGCGCACTCGCAAAACGTACTGGGCGACGTATTTGCCGCACGCCGCGACCCCCATAGCGAACAACTTGCCGCCGCGCTCATGATGGTGGAAGACGAAGGCCAGGGGGTGGTGTTGTACATGCGCCAATCCGCTCAATCATCCACGCTGCTGCAGCGCCTTAACGCCCTCGATACCCCTGATGGCGATATCAAAGGCACCATGGATCCGCGCGACTATGGCATTGGGTGCCAGATTCTGCGCAACCTGGGCGTACGTAAGCTGCGCCTGATTACCAACAATCCAAAAAAACGCGTGGGACTGGCCGGATATGGACTCGAAATGGTAGATACCGTACCGGTGCAAGTGCCCAACAACGTCACGGACCGCTTGCGCAATGCTGCTGTGGGCGATCGCTTACTGCATGCCTTACGCCTTCCCTCTTCGTAACTGATGCAAACCTCCTTTTCGTTATGGGTAAAATGAGTGTGCTGGCGCTGGTGTATCTAGCTATCGCGGTGTTTGCGGTATTTTTGGCAGGGACACGCCTCATGGAAGGCGAATGGATCCGTGGTCTGTTGATGGTGTTTGTCGCCGCCTTCTGCAGCTATCGCTTCTATACGCTATACGAAAAAAACACCTCGGCATAGCCCGGCTGTGCCTCCCCCCTTCTTTGTGTCGTATTTTGAGCAGGCATGAACCCCTGTTAGGCGCCTGTCCGTTGCGTGCGTGGAGCCATCGCGTTTTCCTTTCACCCACACGCCTCGCACGCCATGATTCGTTTGGATGACACCCATATTCGTCCCTTTCTAACGGACTACTCCCCCTCCGACCTTCCCTCAGCTATTGTGGAAGCGCACAGCACCCTACAATCGGGCACGGGTCCGGGCAACGACTTTCTGGGCTGGCGCACCCTCGTTAATGAACCCGACGATGCCCTCTTGGGAGACCTCGAAGCCAAAGCTGCCGAGCTACGCCGCGATGCCGACGTGTTGCTTTGCCTGGGCATTGGCGGCTCCTACCTCGGCGCCAAAGCAATTATCGATGCGCTAACCCCCTACTTTTCATCGGCAAGCACTTCAGATGAGGGTGCCCCCGACGGTGCAAGTGTCACCCCTACGCAGCCCCCCACCGTTCACTTTGCAGGCCACCAAACCAGCGGGGCGTACCTCAAAGAACTGCTGGCCCACCTCGAAGGGAAATCGGTGTATGTGAACGTTATTTCTAAAAGCGGCACCACGCTCGAAACCGCACTGGCCTTCCGCATCGTGCGTACGTGGATGGAGGAGCGCTTCGAGAACGCCGACGACCGCATCATCATCACCACCGGTCCAAAAGGCGGCGCTCTCAACGCGCTCCGTGAAAGCCATGACTACACCCGATACATCATCCCACCCGATGTAGGCGGGCGTTTTTCGGTTCTTACGCCTGTCGGACTGCTTCCCATTGCCGCTGCAGGCATCGACATCCGCTCGCTGTTCTACGGTGCCGTGCAGATGCATAATGCGCTGCAGGATCCAACGAACAACCCGGCACTTCAGTACGCTGCCCTGCGCTATGCCCTGTTGCAGGAAGGATACGATATCGAGGTGCTTGCAACGTTCGAACCGTGCCTAGCCAGCATTGGCGGATGGTGGCAGCAGCTCTTTGGCGAGAGCGAAGGCAAAGACGGCACCGGCCTCTTTCCCGCTACCGTACAGTACACCACCGACCTCCACTCCCTGGGGCAGTACATGCAAGATGGCCAACGCATCGTCATGGAAACCTTCTTGATGGTGGAGGCCCAGTCGGATGGGTTGCATATCCCTCACGACGATGCCAACCTCGACGGACTCAACTACGTCGCCAACCGGCCCATGCACGCCGTCACCAAGGGCGCTTACGAGGGCACCGCCCAAGCACACACCGACGGCGGCGTTCCGAATTGTACGCTCTGGCTGGATGCACTCAATGCCGAGTCCATTGGCGGCCTCATTTATTTCTTTGAACACGCCGTTGCTGTTAGTGGGTACGCACTCGGCGTAAACCCCTTCAACCAGCCTGGCGTGGAGGACTACAAGCGCGAAATGTACCGTCGCTTGGGCCGCGATAGCTAGGAGCTCTCGACTTATACAATTTAGAAAGCCCTGTCGGAGATATTCTGACAGGGCTTTCTTTGTGGGGCTGCTTGAGTTTTATCCCGTTCTTCCGAACATTCGAATGCGACAGTAGGCTGGTTCTGTCACAGTTGATTGTTAGGGTACGGAGACAGTGCCAAACTGTGTGCCCCACCAAAAAACCTGTCATGGTGAGCACGCGACGGGCCCAGCCCGGAGCACGCCGAACCATCTCTCCTGAGGTTCAGCGGCTACTGGTGATTCAACGGCCCTGCCCAGTTCGTGGGAGATCTTTCGACTCCGCGTCTCCTAGGTAGCTCAAAAGAAATATATTTACACCTTGTCATCGCGAGGAAGGAGCTTGCGACTGACGCGGCGATCTCATGCCCCCGACCTGGACGGTGCTGCCCGGCTTGATGGCACAAGATTGCCGCGTCGCTAGCGCTCCTCGCAATGACATAATCAAAGATACTTTTGTGGGTCTACTTAGATGGAGCCGCTCCGCTCAAGATGACAATATTAAAACGGGGCGCGTTGCAACCCGAAGATTGATCCCTGACACACCTCTAGTCCAAATCTTCTACACCGACCTCGCCAAGTGCGCAAATCTTCCCCCTAGTTATCCACAATTGCCGTGGATAACCTGTGGATAACCCGGGGATAACATCTTGATAACTGCCTAGTTGCTCACATCCAAAATCGCGATGTGTACAACTAGCGACTTATCCACAATTCGTACCATGTTATCCACAGTGTGGATAGCTGTGGATAACTTATCCACGCTAAAGTGCCTTTTCCTGTGGATATGTGGATATCTCTAGCGAAATCGCCGTCTGTCGCCGTATGCCGACTTTCTAGTCGTGCCTAGCTGTTGATAACCTGTGGATAAGTCGCCGTATTTGTCCACATAGGCAACGGCTAGCTGTGGACAAATAGGTTATCCACATATCCACAGCCCCTACTACTAGAACAATTTTTTTATTTTAAAACCTAGACCTAGTTACTAGGGCATGTGGAAAACTCAAGCCAGAATGCACAAAACTGGTATGCGGTACATGACCGCATACCAGTTGGGGTTGATAGCTCAAAGCATATCAATCCCAACCAATCAGCATCTTAGCATCTGTATGACACTGAGGGAATATTACCAATCCGCTGTCCATACCCGGTGTCCATCGGTACGGAGCCACACGGCACGGTCACTGGTGTAGTGAAGCATGACACCAGCATTTTGCCACCGTTCAACAACATCAGAAGCCGGAAATCCGAACTGATTGTATCGTCCAGCACTTATGATTACGTGTGTGCTATCGTGGGCTACAGCATTCACAAAAGAAGAAGTGCTACTTGTTGATGACCCGTGATGGGGGGCCGTTACCACATCGCTCTGTAAATCTTGTCCATGCGTATCCACCAGCCACGATTCTGCAACCGACTCAGCATCTCCGGGAAAAAGCATGCGAACGTCCCCATATTGCACTCCCATGACAACTGATTGCTCGTTCGGACCATGAAGCCCATGTACATCAGGATCTTGAGGCGGCCCGAATCCAACCAGGCGCGTGTGCTCACCCAGCATGAGCGTATCGCCATAGGTGATCGATCGGTGAAAGATCTGTAGGCTGTCGATAAGATGAACGGTTTCAGCATAAAGTGGACTTTCGTCGTGCATACCGTTATCCCACACAGCCTGTACCGCTTCGGCTCGGAGAAGAGCAGGCACACCTCCAATATGATCGGCATGGGGATGACTAACGGCTACCGCATCTGCGGTGCGAATGCCTGCATAGCGAAGGTGCGGAAGTAGCGTCGACGTTCCTGCATCAAAGTGGGGAGTACGGAGCCCAGCATCGACAAGCAAGTGATGGCCATCGGGGGTATGGACAAGCGCGGCATCCGACTGCCCCACATCGAAAAAGAGCACATCCAGAGTTGGCGTAACCGGGCGTGTAAGCAGCGGAAGCCATATCATACATACGGCGATACCGAGCAAGGCAAACATGCCGTGGATTGCCCGAAATGCGCGTACGGCGCTAACAGCACAAAGGACAACAGCCAGTCCACCAGCTACACTCCACGGCACGTACGGCACCGTCCATTTCCAGCCTTCCAAGTAATTAGCGCCCCAGGATGCTGTGTGTACAAGGGCCTGGGTCAGCACATCGGCGGCGGCTCCAAATAGCCCTGCGATCCACGCTAACTCTCCTGCAACCACGGTGCAAATGCCTGCAGCAAGCGCCAGGCCTGTAAGCGGAATGGCAATGACATTCAGCACAAGACCTGCCATCGATACAAACCCGAAATGTACGAGCAAAAAGGGCATGGTACCGAGAGTTGCAGCTGCTGACACTGTAACCAACTGTGTGATATTAGACGCTAACGTGCCCTTCGTTAATACGGAGGGAAATGCCTCAATCAGTCGTGAATTGAACAGCACAATGCCTGTGACTGCTGCAAAGGAGAGCTGAAAGCCCGGGTCGTATAGTGCGGTGGGACGCATCCACAGCAACAGAAGAGCCGCTGCGCCCAGTGCGTTCAACGTAGCATAGGACCGCTGCGCGAGGTGCCCCCCAATCAGAATAGTTGCCATCACCGTAGCACGAACGACCGAGGGGCGTAAGCCGGTAAGCACCATGTATGTGCAGAGGAGGGCAACTGTGCACACGGCCCGAATGAAGTCAACCCGTTGCCGTGAGATGTTCAACCGCATGAGCAGCGGACGCAAAAGCTGGTAAACGACTAAGCCAACTAACAAGACGTGTAACCCCGACACCGCTAGCAGGTGCATCAGGCCTGTGTCAGCGAAGTGCATCCGGTGCTCACGGCTAATATCACTTCGGTCGCCAAGAAGCAAGGCCTGCTGTACGCTTCGGGCTGTTGGGTTTTGCAGATGCGATTCCAGATAGTTGGCAACCCTGCTTCGCGCACGATGCACTGTTCGAGTATAACCCGAAGGAGCAGGAACGTGTCGATGCACCTGATTTGGCGTGTCGACACGAAGCGTCCAGTGGATGCCATTGTTTTGGAGATACGCTCCATAGTCAAAGTCAGCAGGATTACGTGGAGGCGGAGGATGGTCGAGACGTCCGCGCATAGTCCAGTGGGCCCCGGCCTCTACATTTGGAAATGATGCCAGGGTGTCGGCCCACGGTGAAGGCTGCCAGCGCACTTGGATACGGTCGCGTATCGCCAATGTATCGGTGGCGGTGTAAACGGTATCGGCCTTGAGCACAAAGCGGGTGGATGTTCCCGCCGTAACGACTGGGTTTTCGACCGTCCCAGCGATCTGAACCTCAACCGGTGGGTTCAACAAGCGATCGGGCACGGTGCGCAAACTTTCCGGATGGGGCGCCTGCCACACAAGAAAACGACCCGCTCCCAGGGCGCACACGACAACTAAAAGCCCTACGATCTGAAGGAGTGGCCCCAGGTTAACCAGGGAACGATGCGTGTGCCATAAACCAACTCCTATAAGCAGTAGGCCGCCCCCACCAAGCCCCACGGTAATGCTCCAGGGCTCTCCTCCGGCTGTAGCACCGCCGATGCCAAGGGCAAACGCTATAGCACATAGCAACAGCGGAACGGTGTTGGGTGCAGGCATCGGCCAAGGGGAATCGGTTCATCTCCAGGGGCCATTCAGCATTACGACACACAAGCGTTCCTCAACGCAACGTAGTGGAATAACCATCGTGAGCGGCTCCCGTGTGCGAATCGCCTGTGAAACCGCATTGGGGAGCGAACCTGCTCATGTGTACAGCAGATAGACAAGCCCCTGTGCCTATACTTCCCATCCGATTTGTACCACTAGGGCTATGAGTACCCGACGCAAAGCACGTGAGCGCGTAATGCAGGCTCTATACGCCCGCGAGTTGGCCGGTGAAAAGCCGCGCCACTACATGTACACATTGATCGAGCCCGAATTTGAGAACGATCCGAAAACGCTCGACTTTGCACAGTCGCTTTTTGAGACGACGGTGTCGAGCGAACGCCAGATTGATCGTTATTTGGAAAAGCACCTCAAGAACTGGGATCTAGACCGCATCTCGGCCATCGACCGGGCGCTGTTGCGGATGGCTGTGTGCGAGTTGCTTCACTTTGAAGAGATCCCCCCAAAGGTAACAATCGACGAAGCTATTGAAGTTGGTAAGCGTTTTAGCACACCCAAAACGGGTACGTTCCTGAATGGCGTACTGGATGCAGTGCTTATGGAGTTGTACGAGTCAGACAGTCTTCACAAAACAGGACGGGGGCGAGTTGGACTCGATGCCATTGCCGAGCGAGCATCCTCATGAGGAACGGGTAGTGCCCTGTCACACCTGATTGTTAGGGTATAGAGACCGTCCGACACTCTGTATCCCAGCCCCCTTCGAAAAAACCTGTCATGGTGAGCGCCCTGACCGCAGGGAAGAAGTGCTTTTAGAGTGCACGCGACGGGCCCAGCCCGGAGCACGTCGAACCATCTCCCCGACGCTCAGCAGGCTCTGATCGATCGAGCGGCCCTGCTCATTTCGAGGGAGATCTTTACTCACTGCGTTCGTCAGTCGCTCCGCTCGTGTCAGACTCCGCGTCTCCTAGGCGGAGCCGCTCCGCTCAAGATGACATCATTAAAGTAGGGGTGTTGCAACCCGAAGATTGAGCTGTGACACAGCAGTAGGACAGTCCAGATAACCGACAGGGATATTCGCTTTGCTTCTGATCGCGAGCGCAGGGAAAGCGCCATGGATAGCATAGGTGTCTTCCAGTAGAGTCGATCAGTGGGCGCGGAACGCGTCGGATCAGCTTAACTTACCTTGCTGAACCGTGAGTGTGGCATGAATCCATAGCATCTGCACATCGTATCGGACCCACTACGGCATGAACTGAAATCAGTGACTGGTGTATACAGTGATCCTTAACACGTAACAATCTGATTACAGGCATTGGTGCCAGGATATTTGAGTTGTACCTTAGCCAATTGTCATGTTCTTGGGCACTTTATGAGCCAGCTTTGAATCGTTTGTCATTTTCCATCTGCGTGTGCGTTTTGAAGGCGACCCGCCCTACCCTCCCACTCATGCCTCCTGCCGCTCACGCGCAGCAATCTGTTTAGCCTATGGGCCTCATCGCAATTGGAGACATACACGGATGCGCTGCCTCCCTCGAAGCGCTTCTTGAAGCTATCGACCCTGCAGAGAACGACCATTTACTGTTTATTGGCGATTACATCGATCGGGGTCCTGACTCGCGGGGCGTTATCGATCAGTTAATCGCGTTGGACAAGACGCATGAGTGCACCTTCCTTCGTGGAAATCATGAAGCACTCATGCTCAATTACTTGGATCTAGGGGCGTTCAACCTGTGGCGCATCAATGGAGGCATTACCACAATGCAAAGCTACATTAGCGATGATGGCTCGGCTGTGGAGATTCCGGAAGAGCATGAGCAGTTTGTGCGCGATACAAAGCTATATTACGAGACCAACGACTACTTTTTCGTGCATGCAGGCTTGAAAGCCGATCTTACGATTCAGGAGAACCTGGATCAGTTTGGTGAGGAGGTTTTTCTGTGGGAACGGGGACATCTTGAAGCATCCTCGTTTGCCTGGGAGAAGCCCGTCGTATGTGGACACACGCCTCATGCCGATCCGGTCGACCGCGAAAAGCTGTTGATGATTGATACGGGATGCGTGTATCACGATCAGCCCGAGATGGGCACGCTCACAGCGGTACGCTTGCCCCAACGTACTTACATCGAAGTAGCGTACGCCGATGCTCCGCCGGTGCAATAAGCTAAAACGCGAGCAAGAAACAGGGGCTCCAACTCTTCCACAACGCGCCGTGCATGGCATCCACGTCAGCATTTCGCGAAACACCTCGGGGCGCACGTCTTTGCAGCGTGTCGGAACGGGCGGTCGAACGGATCTGAAGATGAAGGAGCCGGTCGCCGTCTGTACACACACCTTCTGATGACTCTCTGACCGACGTTATGTCCCTTCGTTGCGGTTTTGTTGGGCTACCCAATGTGGGCAAGTCCACCCTGTTTAACGCGTTAAGTGATGCCGGTGCCGAATCGGCCAACTATCCGTTTTGTACGATTGAGCCCAATGTGGGCGTGGTTCCGGTGCCTGATGAGCGTTTGTATACGCTGGGGACACTCGCCGAATCGAGCGATGTTATTCCCGCCAGCATTGAGTTTGTAGACATTGCTGGTCTGGTTGAGGGCGCTGCTGAAGGCGAAGGACTTGGTAATCAGTTTCTGGCAAATATCCGTGAGGTGGATGCCATCATTCACGTGGTGCGCTGCTTCGATGATGACAATGTGGTACACGTATCGGGTAGCGTAGACCCGGTGCGCGACATCGAGGTGATTAACACCGAACTGTTGCTGAAGGACCTTGAGACGGTCGAAAAGCGCGTAGAGCGAACCCGAAAGCCCGCTAAGTCGGGGGATAAAGAGGCTGTGCAAAAGCTCGATACGTACGAGCGGCTGTACGACCATCTGTCGAGTGGCCATCCTGCCCGCACGTTCGATGCGAAAGAGCGCGACCGAGCCATCATTCGCGAGCTCTTTTTGTTGAGCAGCAAGCCGGTCCTCTATGCGGCCAATGTAGGTGAAGATAGCTTGCCCGAAGGCAACGCGTACGTTGATGAAGTGCGTGCAGTAGCCGCTGAAGAGGAGGCTGAGGTGGTTGTGATTTCAGCAGAGATTGAGTCACAAATCGCCGAGTTTAGCGACCCCGACGAACGCGAGCTCTTCCTCGATGAGCTTGGCCTGGAGCAGCCCGGCTTAGAGCGTCTCATTAAGGCGGCGTATGACTTGCTAGGGCTCATCACGTTCTTTACAGCCGGTCCTAAGGAGGCCCGTGCATGGACGATTGAGCGCGGCACGAAAGCCCCCCAAGCGGCCGGCACTATCCACACTGATTTTGAGCGCGGGTTTATTCGCGCAGAAACGATCCATTTCCAGGATTACGTTGAGGCTGGGTCTGAAGCGGCTGCCCGCGATGCAGGTGTGATGCGTACCGAGGGCAAAGACTACGAGGTTGAGGATGGTGATGTGATGCTGTTCCGCTTCAACGTGTAGACGGCTCAGTCACCGCTCACATACGTGTATTGCCGTTCCCCCATATTACCCCATCCGGTAAACACAAATTCGTTGTGCGGCGTGGTGAGCGGCTCTATCGTCGTTTCCTGGCCGTAGGTGTGTGCGGCATGAATGGCTTCGTACGTTTCGAAGGATAGTGACGTACGCGCATCCAATTGGTCGGTGATCGTGAGTGCGTTGATGGCGTTATGCCAGCCCGGCTGAATGGTCTCTGCGTGCACTTCTGCCTGCGCCCCCGAGCCGTAGGAACAGACAAGCAGCTGTTGCCCGGTCAGGTCGTTCCCCGCTTGCGCGGCCTGTTGTAGCAGGCTAGCGCGGGCAATGTGCACTGAGCCCGTATACCAGTTGCCGGTGCGCCCCGAAAGTGCCAGCGTGGGGGTGATCTTCGCCTCATACCAGGCTGTGTACGGAGCACACTGCTTAAACGCATCCAGATAGGCTTTCATGGCATCGTCGTACGCGTCTGCATCGTCAAAATCATCGGCAGAGGGCGGTTTGCCAATTTCAGCAGCAATGGCGGCTTCTTGCTCTGTACCGGCAATGAGGTGCCGATACATGCGCAGACCGGCCTTGCGTACCATGCCAGGAAACGGAGTGTGAAAAGGCAGTGCAGCGAACTGATCGGGCGCTACGCGTCCGGCGACCGACTCATAGTCGTGCAAGGCCTCCATCACACGATCCAGATACACGCCGATAGAGCGGCGGCCATCCACGCTAGGAAATTGCTGGTTAGGCTTCAGAAAATCAGTTTCGTCTTTGCTCCCAATGCCTTGGTCGGTAGACAAAGCAACAATTGATGGGTTTTCGCTGATGTAAAGCGCCACGGCTCCTGCCCCTTGCGTAGCTTCGCCAGGGTCGTCGCGTTCGTACAGTGCTGTATCGGTAAGGACTACCAGAGCCCCGCGTCCTCGGTGGCGGCCTGCGCGAATCCAGTTGCAGGCGTCGTCGACGGCTTGGGTGCCCGAGAGACAGGCAAACTTGCGCTCGCCCTTGTTGGTGTGGGTGAAGGTTTCGTCGAACACCTGTTCCAGGCATCCTGCGATATAGGTGGCAACAGGTTTTGAACGGTCAAAAGACGACTCGGTAGCTACATCAAGCCGGCCAATATCACTTGGGGTAAGCCCTTCACGATCCATCAACTGCTTGCAGGCGTTGGCCCCCATCGTCACGATGTCTTCGTACACATCTGGGAGAGACGAAGCCGTGAGTCCAAGCCCTTTGGTGTACTTAGCGGGCGCTTCGCCTTTTTCAGAAGCAAACGTTGTGGGCAAGTCGAGTTTGAGTTTGCCCGTCCAAATGCTCATAGCGTCAATACCAACAGCAGCCATACGTTGAAAGCGAGTCTGCAAAAAGGAACAGAGATGGTGCGTGGACAATTCTGCACAGCGGGCGAATCCACGTAGTATGGTCGAACCGCCGTTTGTGCGATCCATTGGGTTAGGATGCACAGCGGGGGAATATTCGCAGCGCTATGCGAGGTGCACCGATGCGTGCAAGATTGGGTTCCAGCAGAAGTTAGCGTGGGTTTCGTACCGAGAGGCTCGTTACCAATGTGTTGCGCCTCCTGCTCTTTTTGCGCTTCATAACCAAAAATATATTTGTATGCGTCGTACCTGGATTGTGTGTAGCTTTTTAGCTGGGATGCTGTTTGCCCTTGGCTGTGCCGAGGAGTCGCCCCCGCCCCCCGCCGAGTCGCAGGAATCGATAGCTGAATCCTTTACGCCTGAGACAGCAGCCGATTCGCTTGCGCTGCGCGTATACGAGGCGCATGGAGGCGATGCCTGGGAGCAAGCGCCCTATCTTCGGTTTGATTTTGGGGTTGCACAGGGCGAGGCTGTAGACGTAGTGGCGCGCCATCTGTGGGATCGGGAGAACGGACAGTATCGGGTTGAGTGGGACAACAACGGAACTCGATGGGTTGCTATTCTCGATCTGCATAGTGCGGAAGATCCTCCTGATGGACGGGTGTTTGAAGACGGAGAGCCGGTTGTTGGCGAGGCCGCCCAGGAGCCCCTTGGGCAGGCGTACCAGCGCTACATCAACGACACGTACTGGTTGCTTGCGCCGTTGAAGGTGCTCGATGATGGGGTGCGCCGTTCGATTGATGCGGAGGCTTCGACCGAAGAACAGGCTGTGCTACATCTTTCGTTTGGGGAGGTTGGGCTTACGCCTGGCGATGAATACTGGCTGTACATTGATCGAGACACCCATCGTATCACAGAATGGGCCTTTCATCTCCAAAACATGGAGGAAGACGACGAGCCGCGTGCGTTTGCATGGACCGACGCGGCGACGTTTGAGCGTCCCGAAGGTACGATCTATCTACATGCGCGCAAGCAAAGCCAGTCCCAACAGATGGCGATTGTAATGCCCACGCTTGATGTGCCTGACACCGTCGATCCGGCGCTTTTTGAAGACGGCACGCCCGGTTTGTTGGAATAACGCCTTCGTTTGCTCCAAGCAGTAGGGCCCTCTGGGTGCATGGATTACAGGTGGCAAATTGCGCGGCGTTATCTGTTTAGCCAGAAACGCATTTCGCTAATCTCGTTGATCACGGGCCTCTCTACGGTGGGGGTAGCACTGGGCGTTGCGGCGCTAATCGTGGTCCTCTCGGTCATGAACGGGTTCTTCGACTTTGTGCGGGGGCTTATGGTCTCGCTCGATCCGCATGTGCGCATTGAGAGTGTAGAACCCGAGGGGCTTGCCCAGGCCGATTCGCTGGAGCGCCTTGCGCTTACGCTTGACGACGTCGCTTCGGCCTCTGCCTTTGTGGAAGGGCGCGCTGTGCTTCTTGAACGGGGTGGGTCCGGCTCCAACACGGTGGTAACGGTGCGGGGCGTGGTGCCGGATGCCAACGCTGATGTAGAGGCAGCAGTGTACCAGGGGGGCTTCGACTTAGAGCGTAGCGATGGAACTGCAGGCATTGTGCTGAACAGGCAGCTGGGCCAAGAGCGCGGACTGCTACCCACCGATACCGATACCCCCCGCGTCGCGCTCATTTCGGCGGCCGGCATAGAGCGCAGCCTCACGCAGGTTTTCAGCGTTCCTCGACTCCACTGGTTTGATGTGCGTGGGCTCTTTGACATGCAGGCTGGCACCGACGAAGCCCGTGTATACATTTCGGTGGATGCTGCCCAACGGCTGTTTCAGATGAACGAGCGCGTGTCTGGTATCGACATCCGGCTGCACGATATTGACCGCGCCGATGCGATAAAAGCCGAATTGGAGCGTCATCTCGATGCCGAGGCATTTACGGTGCGTACCTGGTATGACCTGCAGCGCGCTCTTTACGACGTAATGCAGCTCGAAAAGTGGGGCGCATGGGCTATTCTGTTTCTCATTGTTATGGTGGCCGCTTTCAACATTGTTGGCTCGCTTACGATGGTTGTCATCGAAAAACGACGCGATGTAGGGGTGTTGCGTGCCATGGGGGTATCAAAACGCAACATTCGGCGCATCTTTTTGGCGGAAGGAGCGTTGATCGGTCTTGTTGGTACAGGTACAGGTACAGCACTTGGACTTGGGCTTGCTCTGCTGCAAGATCGGTTTGCGCTTGTACCGCTCAGTCAGGCCGATTCGTTTTTGATTGATGCGTATCCGGTGCATATACTGTGGACCGATGTCGGCTTGGTGGTTGGTGCTTCGTTTGCGCTCTGTGTGGCCGCGTCGGTATACCCGGCATGGCGCGCTGCATCGGTGCCGCCGGCCCAAGCCATTCAGGGCGAGGCATAACGACAAAAATAGAATCGCAACGATTCCGTGTTATCTTAACAAACAAATGTAGGCGCAGGCGTCTACAAAAAGACTGTCGATGCATAGTGCGCGCGCCTAGCCGTATACAGCATAGACCGCCCCGCCGGTACCTCTTTTGAGTATAACGATGCCCCCAAGATCATGGCACGTAAAGACGATTTGACAGGCAAGGGCCCGGTTACGGGTAACACCGTGTCGCGCTCCAACAACAAAAAGAAGCGTCGTTTTCAGCGCAACCTGCAGAAGAAACGGTTTTACATTCCCCACGAAGATCGGTGGATTACGTTGAAAGTGTCTGCAAAAACACTGAAAACGATCAACAAGAAAGGCATTCAAGCCGTGCTAAAAGAGGCGCGCCGACAAGGGGTGAACGTGTAAGGCGTTTTGCGTGGAGCTCTTTGTAGCTTCAACATGCAACGACTGCACGAGCCTCCCTCCACGTTCATTGAAGCGAGATTGACCGATGGCAAAAGGAAATCGCGTCCAAGTTATTCTTGAGTGCACTGAAGCTCCGGGTACGTCGCGGTACCACACGACCAAAAACCGGCGCAATACCAGCGACCGGCTAGAGCTCAAGAAGTACAACCCGGTTTTGCGTAAGCATACCATTCACCGAGAGAAGAAGTAATCATGGCCAAGAAAGGAAAAGGCGCTGCGGCGAAAAAAATGGCGCGCATTGTATTTGCAAAGAAAAAAGACAATGGGCACTATAGCTTCCGCCAAAAAATGGTGCCGCTCGATACCGTAAAAGAAGAACTCAAGCAAGCACGCAAGAACTAAGCGTGCCTGTATACCTACGGGGCGTGGCGCAGTCCGGTTAGCGCACCTGCTTTGGGAGCAGGGGGTCGCCGGTTCAAATCCGGCCGCCCCGACCATAACGGTACGAGCCATCTATGCTTGCATAAAACGTGGCGTCAGAAACGGCGGCACGTTTCGTGCATCTATGTGCGTGTGCCCACTCCATGCGCCCGTAGCTCAGTTGGATAGAGCAGCGGACTTCTAATCCGCAGGCCGCAGGTTCGAATCCTGCCGGGCGTGCGTTTTCATTGAAGCACCGGCAGAACGCTTCCAAGCGGAACTCGAAACTTCGTTCTGTAATACGTACCTATTGAAGTACGCATCATTTGCACTGGGTGACGTGGCCGAGTGGTTAGGCAGAGGCCTGCAAAGCCTTGTACGGCGGTTCGAATCCGCCCGTCACCTCTTTTGAATACCATTCTGCATGTCAGATATGCGCCGTTGTCTTTGAAAGGCAGCGGCGCTTTTGTTGTGTACATCGGTGTTTTGCACATCGGGGGCAACAGAAAAGCTCTTCTTCCCAAAGATGCATTTACACGATTCTTGCATCTCAAGAACCGGTACTGCCATCTATGCGAATCTGGACCGTGTAGTGGGTCGTTTATAGATCGTATCTGCTCTCTGTTTTTTTGCGCACCGCATGTCTAATTCTCCATCTGATTCGGCTCCGACGCTTACTCCGGGCACACTGTGGACCACGCTGCTGCGCATCGCCCGGCTGGCCTATCCCTACCGATGGCGACTCATTGCGGCTATTTTGGCAACCTCTCTGGGGGCACTCATTGCGCTGGTTGTGCCGCTAGGCCTTCGCGAACTGCTAAACGCAGTCTTCGAAACGGCCGACCGCTCCATGCTGAATCAGCTTACACTGGGCCTGTTGGTGCTTTTCGTGCTACAGGCGCTGTTCAGCTTCCTCGGAACGTACGGGTTAGAGTGGACCGGAGAGCGGGTCGTGGCCGATCTGCGTAAGAAACTCTATGCGCATCTGCATAAGCAAGACCTCGGCTTTTTTGCCAACCGGCGCACCGGCGACCTCACCTCACGCCTCACCAACGACGTAAGCTCGGTGCGCGACGCTGTTACACAAGCGCTGTCCGAGTCATTTACGCAGGTGCTGTCACTCGTCGGGTCGGTAGCGCTCATGATTGTGCTCAACTGGCGCCTCAGCCTCATCATTTTCGTCGTTGTGCCCGTGGTTACGGCGGCTGCCATCGTATTTGGTCGGTGGATTCGTCGGCTGGCACGCACCATCCAGGACGATCTAGCCGATACGACAGCCATTGCCGAAGAGGCTATTGCTGGGATGCGTACGGTGAAGAGCTTTGCTCGCAGCACGTACGAGACTGAGCGGTACCACACCGCGGTAGAACGCCTCTTTTCCACCGCCCATCGCAAAGTGTGGGCCTCGGCGCTCTTTTCGTCGAGTGTCGGATTTATGTTTTTCGGAGCCCTTGTCGCCATCTTTTGGTACGGCGGTACCGAAGTGCTGGCCGGACGCCTCACAACGGGCGATCTGGTGGCGTTCATTTTCTACGCTTTCAACATTGCGCGCAGCGTCGGCGGCCTCTCGCGGCTCTACAGCACGCTCAACAGCGCAGCGGGCGCTTCCGAACGTATTTTCCAACTGCTTAGCGAACCTGCCACCGATGCCGATGACCCCACGCTACCCGCCTTGCCACCTATCGAAGGGCGCGTTGTCTTCGAGCAAGTCACCTTTGCCTACGAGCCCGGTATTCCCGTGCTGCACGACCTTACATTCACCGTGCCTGCGGGGCAAACCGTAGCCCTCGTCGGGCCCAGTGGTGCGGGTAAAACCACGCTCTTGAGCCTCATTCCTCGCTTCTACGATCCGCAGTCAGGATCCATTCGGGTGGATGCCACCGATATTCGCTCCGTCACATGCAGCAGTCTGCGTCAGCAGTTGGCGTTGGTCTCGCAAGATGTGCATCTGTTCAACGCCACGATTGGCGATAACATTCGCTATGGCGCCCTCAACGCGACCGATGCCGAGGTCGAGCAGGCCGCCCGCGCTGCCAATGCCCACGGGTTCATCACAGCGCTAGAGGATGCGTACGATGCGGCGGTTGGGGAACGGGGCGTTAAACTCAGTGGCGGACAACGACAGCGCATTGCCATTGCGCGCGCCCTGCTTCGCGATGCCCGCATCTTATTGCTTGACGAGGCCACATCGGCCCTTGATGCGGAGTCGGAGGCGGAAGTGCAGGAGGCGTTAGAGCGGCTTATGGAGGGACGCACCACGTTCATCATTGCCCACCGGCTGGCTACGGTGCAAGACGCCGATCGCATTTTGGTGATGGATGAAGGGCGCATTGTGCAGGAGGGCACCCACGCCGAACTGCGCAAGCAGCCGGGACTCTATCAACGTCTGGCCGACTTGCAGTTTCACGACCACCCGTCTGCCTCGCACCCTGCTACATAAGGGCTCTACCGATGCGGCGATGTGGTAGGTGTGTCTACCTACTCCACGCGGGCTTCTGTGATGCGATAGTAGAGCCCCATTTCGTCGTCTTCAAGCACTTGCAGGGTGCCACGCACCGCAACAGGATCGTAGGTGAACTCCGCATCCTCGGCGGCTTCCACTTCAATCATGGATTCGGGGCCTTCATTTTGGCAGAAGAAACAGCCATCGGAAGGATTGCGGGTCAGCAAAAACGAGCGTTGGCCGCCCCCGACCTCAATAGGCATCATAAAGCCTGTGATTTCTACCGTGGTGCCATCGAGAGCGAGAATATCATCCGAGAAATCGAGAATCCACTGTCGATCGATCTGCTCATAATCCACCTCGGCAAGCGTATCCCACGAAACCGATTCCTGGGCAGTTGCCGGTTGGGTGATGAGCAACAGCGCGGCCATCAGGCTGAGTGCAGCAACAATGTGCGAATGCGTGAATCGGGTCATAGCAACAAGGGATCGATTTTACAAAAGAGAGCGCTACGTTCGGGCCAGTGTAGTGGCAATATCGGTTTGATATGCACGGTAGGCCGGAATGAGTGCGGTGATGAGGCCAATCCCCAACGCCAGTGCAATAAGACGCCACTCATCGGCAACCCACATCCATCCGGTTATGCCCACCTGGCGTGCCTGGTCGATGTTGGTCGCCAACACCTCGGTAGCTACGTGTCCTAAAAAGAGACCGGCTAGGAGTCCGGCTCCGGCAAACAGCAATCCTTCAAGCAAGGCAAATCGCACGAGGGTACCACGTGATGCGCCCAGCGTACGCATCACTGCTAAGTCATACCGGCGATCTTGCATAGCGTTGTACAGCGCAATAAAGATGCTAAGAGCGGCTACAATGATTAGCAAGATGCCAAATGCCTGCAGCATATCAAGGCCAATTCCCAGTAGATTGGTAAGGCGGGCTGTTTCCGATGCAGGGGAGGCGGCCATCATCTCCGTTTCGCTATTCACGAAGCGCGGAAATGTGGCGGCTGCCATGGGCGAACTGTATTGAATGAGCATCGCCGTGTACTCATCATCGAGATCAAACACATCTTCGTCATCGCCCGGGGGGCCGGTCGGGCCGTTTGGAGGGCCGTTTGGCGAGGGAGAAGCATCTGTTTCTGCATGCTCGTGGTTTGTATTATCATGCGCATGTTCGTCGTGCTCATCATACGCATGCTCATTGTGTTCGTGGCCATCGTGCTCATCATCGTGTTCATCGTCGTGATGATGATCATCGTGCACGGCCCACACGGTTTCCACACTGGTGAGGACCAGCCGATCCATAACGGTACCGGTAGGAGCCATTACGCCCGACACGATTAGCGGCGCTTCGTCATGAGCATGACCTACCGCATCTCCAATTCCGTGCGAGCTGACGATGGTATCGCCCACGGCAATCTGCGTGTTTTCAGCCACGCGGTGGCCTACGGTTACGTCGTAGGTTGCGTCCCACCACGAGCCCGATGCCAGTTCGGTCTCATACAATTCGGGATAACTCCGCTCTGTGCCCACAATACTGTATCCCTGGTAGCTATCGCCCAGCGCCAACGGGATGGCCTGGGCAACGGCCCGGTGATTGCGAAGCGACTCAGCCGCCGAGGCAGAAATGTTGCCCGTAGGTGCATCCAGATGATACACAGACGAGAGCACCAACTGAAGAGGACTGCCTGGCGCTCCCACTACTGCATTGACGCCTTGTGCATCCTGCTCCATGTTAGATTGCACTTGGTCGCCAAACAAGAGCAGCACGACAATGGAGGCAATGCCTAGCGCCAATAGAAGCACATTCAGCGCGGTAGAGAGCGGTCGCCGTCGCCAGTACGACAGGCTAAGCGTAAACGCATTCATAGACTACAACAGTTACGCAGGGGTGGGGGAAGCATCGAGCGTGTACGTGTTCGCAATGCGATCTTTGACGCGCTGGTCGTGCGTGGCAATAAGTAGCGTTGCGTTGTGTGCTGTGGCCTGGTCGATGAGCACATCGAGCACCTGAGCGCTGCGAACGTCGTCTAGGCTGGCAGTGGGTTCATCAACCAAGAGCACCTGGGGATCATTCATCACAGCACGGGCCAGCGCAACCCGTTGCTGTTGCCCCATGCTCAGTTCGTTCGGATACGAGGTCGCATAGGCTTCCATGTCTATCATAGACAGAACGGCACGTGCCCGGTTTCTGTCTAGAGAGAGGCTCGCCATCTGAGGCGCCAAGAGCAAGTTTTGCTCTACAGTGAGTGTATCCAGCAAGTGCATCTGCTGAAATACGATACCAATGTGCTGCCCTCGAAACTGATCGAGAGCAGCTCCTTGCAAGGCGCCCAACTCCTGGTCCGCAACGATGACGTCCCCTTCAGTTGGGGTCAAAACCCCTGCTACGATGTGCAGCAACGTAGACTTACCGCTGCCCGACAGTCCCAACACCAACTGGTGCCCCCCTTGCTCAACGGTTAGGTCAGGCAGTGAAACCACCGAATCGTTTGTATAGCGATGGCGCACGTTGCGCAACGTAATCATGAGGGCCCGACAACTAGGAGGGTCTGCATGGAATGTGTACGGGTGTGTATATCTTTGGGAAAGGCGGTGTTCCTTTCGTTCATGTGCGGATACGTAACTTACAGTGAAATTGAATATCTTTGTATATTTCTAATTTTATACAATAATAGATTATTTATGTTTATACATTGCAAAAATTATAATAAGTGATCTTGTGTTCTATTTTTGTGTTCGCATGTGCTTTTACGGCCCTTTCACTATTCAGGAGAACAGGAGCTGGAACTGCATCTTCAACCGTGTGTGGCTTTTTGAGCTGTCTTGAGCCCCCATTGTTCATTAAACGCTTCGTTCCCGCTGTATGGCTACCGCCTCTAATAACGAGAAGCTAGAAAAGACTCTGGGACTGCAAGATGTCTTTGCAATCAGTGCAGGGGCAATGATTAGTTCTGGCTTTTTTCTACTGCCTGGTATCGCAGCTGCAGAAGCAGGGCCGTCGGTCGTATTGGCCTACTTTTTGGCGTCGTTACTTGTGCTGCCGGCTTTGTTGAGCCAGGCCGAATTATCTACGGCTATGCCTAAAGCAGGAGGCACCTACTATATCTTAGACCGGAGTATGGGGCCGGTCGTGGGCACAATTGGAGGGATGGGCACGTGGCTTGCGCTCACCCTCAAGAGCTCATTTGCGCTCATTGGCATGGGGGCGTACCTTACGCTTTTTATTGACTTACCTATGGTGCCCACCGCTGTAGGATTGGTCGTGTTGTTTACACTTCTAAATATATTCGGAGCAAAAGAAACCAGCTCACTTCAGGTTTTTCTTGTTGCTGTACTTTTAATTGTTCTTTCGGGGTTTACCCTGTTCGGTGTGTTAGATGTACATCAGATGGGCTTTGCAGAGACCACGGGCGAAAAGTTCTCCCCTTTTATGCCGTTCGGGTTTGAGTCGCTGCTGGGCACGATCGGGTTGGTGTACGTGTCGTATGCGGGGCTCACCAAGATAGCGAGTGTGTCGGAGGAGGTAAAACGGCCCGAGCGTAACATTCCACTTGGCATGTTGCTGGCGCTTGGGGTTACCACCATCGTGTATGTGGTGGGCGTGTATGTACTGGTTGCTGTGTTAGAGCCGGATACGCTGTATGCTGACCTTACGCCCATTGCAACAGCCGCCAACGAATTCCTTGGGTGGATGCCGGGCGCTACAGGAACTGCGTTGATTGTTGTTGCTGCAGTGGCTGCTTTTGCCTCCACCGGAAACGCGGGTTTGCTCTCGGCCTCTCGCGATTTCTTAGCGATGGCCCGCGACCGGCTCATGCCCGATCGCTTTACGCAAATTGGTTCATTTGGGACCCCTGTACCAGCAATTCTGCTTACCTCGGCCTTCATGATATTCTTCATTGTAGGGTTCGACACCGAGGCCGTTGCAAAGCTGGCCAGTGCGTTTCAACTCATTGTACTCGGGTTTATTAACCTGGCGGTCATCGTAATGCGGGAGAGCAAAATTGAGTCGTACGATCCGGACTTCCAGTCTCCCTTCTACCCGTGGATTCAATTGGTTGGCATTGCAGGGGTGCTCATTATCATTCCAGAGATGGGACTGTTGTCCGTACTCTTTTCAGGAGGGCTCGCTATCATGGGCATCGTCTGGTACATTTACTATGCCAGCGATCGAGTGAACCGGTCGGGCGCCTTTCGTACTATTATGAAGCGGTTAGGGGGGCCTGCAACACAGCTCGATCGCGACCTCCGCGAAATTATGAAAGACAAGGGGCTGCGCTCCGATGACCCGTACAACGAAATTGTGTGGGACGCCCATATTCTGCAACTTGATGATACAGAGACATGGGACGATTTCCTCGACAAGGCATTTGCCGAGATGGATATGCTGCAGGGCGAGGTTACCGAAGCGGAGTTGCGACAGGCCTTTGACGAGCGTGATGAGATCAGCTGGACCCCCGATGACGAAGGGATTTCGCTACCTCACATGCGCTTAGAGTCGGTGTCTGACTTTAAGCTTGTAATGGGGCATGCCCCGCACGGCATCGATGCACCAAATGCAAAAAATCCGGTGTATGCGGTGTTCTTCATGGTTGGTCCAACCGGACGTCCTCGCCAGCACTTGCGCATTATGGCGGCAATGGCCGACAAATCGGAAGAAGATGGCTTTATTGAATCATGGCGTACGGCTAATAACGAGGAAGCCCTTCGTCAATTGCTTTTCCGTAACGAGTTGGTCGTTGAAATCAAGGCGCCGGAAGACACTACGGTTCGAGAGTTTGATCTGCCCGATGGATGCCTCATCTCGTACGTATATCATGATGGCGAGTTAACCACGCCAAGCGGAGACACGGCCCTTCATAAGGGAGATACGCTTGTGATTATCGGATCCCAGGAAGGATTACAGGCTGTGCGTGAGCAGTTTCAAACCCAATAGCAGACCGGGCCTTCACTCGTACACACGCGTCCGAAACGAGCGCTCGTCTGCATCTTTGGCGGATACGACATCGAAGCGTACGCGCCCCAGGGTACGTCCGTTGGCGGTTTCCACATCCACGCGCCACGCGCCGGGCTGCACATTGCTTTTGAAGGTATACCCACGAAAGCCTTCAAGGCGTCCGCCCCGTATGGTGTAGGGCAGCCGGTCGGTGGTGTGCCAGGTGGTGGTGCCGTCGGGGGTGGTATGGCGGCGTTGCCAGTGGTGTACGACATCCGTTTCGAGCGCGGTAGGCGCAAAGATGGCGGTAAAGCAATACACGCGGTCGTCTTCGGCGTACGTGAAGGGGCGGCTGGATTGCCGCCAGAAGCGCGTCCACGGCGGGGCCTCGTACGTGAGCTCGTACCCTGCTTCGGTGCGCTCGACCTGGTGGTACACGTCACCTGCGTTCAGGGAAAGAGGAACGGGCGGAATCCAATTCTGCAGATATGCGACGTTCATGCCAACGAACAGCACGCTGAGCAATACGCCAATACGCGCCACATCGCGAAGTGAGTCGAATACATTCCAGCGTTCCAATGCCAGTGCTAAGCCCCCCACCAGCCCAAGGCTAATCAGTCCGCCTGCCACGAACAGGGCATAGCTCATGGTGCCTGCAAGGATGGGCAGGGTGAATGTAAGAAAGCAAAACACTGCTACAAAGTAGAGGCCCAGCACCATGTATAGGTTGAGTGAGCGCTTCCACAAAAACTCGTTGGCTACCAGCAGCACAATCAGCACTACTAGAAACACAGCCGAAGCAGTTAGGGAGGCGCTGCGGGTGAAGTACACCACATAGGCACTGAACAAGCCGCCCATAAAAAATTGCACACTGGCAGTTGAGAACGGTGCAATCGTCTGCAGCAGTGGACGAGCTGGTAGGGTGTCGACCAGTCGAAGGGCAGCCAGCACGATGGATCCGCCCAGCATCAGCAAGTACGCCAGCAGGATCAGGTTGTCGACCATGTGGTCGATCTGGCGGAGCGTAAGCACATCCCACAAAATGCCCCCGCCGAAAAAGATGGCAGGGGAGATGTGCGCGTATCGTGTGTAAAGACGCCGGAGCCAGCGAAAGTACACCGAGCGCTCAAGCCGGTGCGCCCACCGTGCCCAGCGGTTGGGATCGGTAGGCGCGGAAGAGGAGGCCATAGCAGCAAGGGGAAAGCGTTGCGGGGCGTGTTACGCGGTGTAGTGGCGTAGCACATCTTTGGTTGTGATAATGCCTTGCAGCACGCCATCTTTTTCCACTGGAAGTGCCGAGATGGCATGATCGAGCAGCAGGCGGGCCGCGTCGTTAACGGAGGTATCAGGGGTTACAGTGCGGGGGCTGGTGTTCATGAGTTCGCTTGCCGGACGGCTGAGCGTGCGCACGTCGCGCTGGGTTTCGGCAGAGGTGTTCAGGAACGGGCTGAGCGCTTGGAGCACGTCGCGATTCGACAGAACCCCTTTCAGTATGTCGTTCTCGACCACCACCAGGTGACGAAATCCGTGCTTACGAAGTAAGTTCTGAACCTTGAGCAGCGGCGTATCCGGATGTACGCTCACCACGTTGGCGGTCATGAGGTCGGCTACAGTAGACATATCGGTGTGGAGTCAATGGGTGAATGAGAGAAGCAACAGCACGGGCTGTACGCCTATGCCATTTAGGGGGCGGGGGTTCAACGAAACGTCTGTTACGCAGGAATCCAGAAAGCAATGATGGGGCCTCCGAATCCTACGATGAGCGCGAGCGCAATGATGCCGATGAGCACGCCGGCACGCACAAAGTCGCGGGTATCGCACACGCCGCTCGCGTAGGCAATGGCGTTGGGGGGCGTGCTTACGGGCAAGGCCATCGATACGGAGGCGGCCAAGGCAATGGTAAATCCAACATGAATCGGGTCCAGTCCACTAATCGGGCCCAGAGCCAGCGCTACGCCTACGGGCACGAGTAGGTTGGCGGCGGCGGTATTCGACATAAACGTGCTAATGAGCACTGTAGCCACGCCCAGGGCTAGAATGACAAACAGGCCCCCGGTAGGAATAAACCCGACCAGGACTTCATCCAAGCCGGTGCGCTGCATACCCGTTCCCAATGCGATGCCGCCCGCGATGAGAATGAGGATATTCCATTCCAGGCTATCGAAATCCGACTGTGTGAGTATGCCTGTTGCGGTAAAGGCAACTGCCGGAAACAGCGCTACCACGGCGGTGGGCAGGCCGTGCCAGCGGTCGGTACACCACAGCACGATGGTGATGACCATGATTACGAGTACAAAGAGGCCGCGTGCATCTAAACGGCTTTGTACGGTGTCGATGGAAACGCCAGGATCCTCGGGGGGATACATCCAGCGGAGTAAGACCCAACTCAAAAGCAGTAAGCCTGTGGCCAGGGGAACGGCGACCAGCATCCATTCCAGGAAGGAGATGGGATAGCCGGCGCTATTGAGAAACCCCACGGCTACGGCGTTTGGAGGCGAAGAGATGGGGGTGCCCATGCCTCCGATGTTGGCTGCAAACGGAACCGATAGCACCAGCCCAACGCGCAACGGATCGGTGTCGGTAAGGTCGGCCATCATGGGCATGACAAGCGTGATCATCATGGCGGTGGCCGCGGTGTTGCTCATCCACATAGAGAAGAGCGCGGTAACCAGCATAAGCCCCAGCATAACACGGTGAGGACGCGTGCCAAAGCTGCTCAAGATGAGCCCGGCCAGCATGCGATCTACGCCTTCCTTTACGGCGGCACGCGCCATAAGGAAGCCCCCCAAAAACAACACGATAATGGGATCGGCTAGTGGAGCCAGAAAGGTTTCGTAGGGTGGAGAGGGCGCATCTTCAAACCCGAGCCCTGGCCAGTCGCCTGGGTTTGCCAATACGAGCACTTCGAGTCCGATAATGAGCAAGGCAGTGGCAAACAGAGGCAGCGCCTCGGTCATCCACAACAGGCCGGCCGTCACGAAAATGCCAGCCATGAGCGCCGCTTCACGGGTCAGCACATCAAGGCTGAGCCATACGGTAAGAACCCCCGCCAGTATAGCCAGCAGTGTAATGACCACGTTGCGCGACTGCAGTGGTTGCCGGACGTAGAGCGCGGTGTGAATCATCCGGCGCCAGGCCACTTCCGCTTGTACCGAGGAACGCCCGGCGAGATGGCGAAGGCCGCGTTCGGTGCGTCCTAGCAGAACACGAATGCGACGGCGCGTGCGTGCGGTTTCTATATCCGGCAACAGCCGCGATATGGTCGATGAACCCTCCTTAGATGAAGAGGCGCCCGGATCCTTAGGGGTGTCGGACGCAGCATCGGAGTCAGAAGCGTCGGGAGCAGTCATAAGAAACTGTTCAGTAGAGAGAGCCTGAGGATGGATGTTTTCAAGAGCACATGCGCTCAGGTTCTAAGTGTACCCCCTGAATAGTAGGAGCTGAGCAACGGTGCCGAATGATAAACAAATACGTTTGAGCGTCCTTCTCTCCGATCTTTCGTGAAGCCTCCAGGCTCCTACGTCACAGGGGAGGCTGCGACGCTACTCCGGCGCGCAGCAGACACGTTCGCATGGGGCCTCCTTCATGTTGGAAGTCAGAGTGTTGGCTCTTGATTCAGGGGCGATATCGTCTCAACCAAGGGCATTCTTGAAGCTGCGAGCGGTAATGATGGGGCTGCGTGCGCGGCGGAGAACAGCTTCGGCAACGCTCCCTAACATTACACGACTCATGCCCGTGCGTCCCTGGGTGGCCATTACTACGAGGTGTTCAGGCGTGCGCGCCGACTGCAAGATCACCTTATCCGGTGCATCGTTGTGAACGCTCAGGTCTACGGGAGGAGATTCGGTGTTGGCAGGTACGGCTTCTGTAGCCCACTCATTCAGGGTTGCCTTGATGCGTTTTTTCAGGGATTCGTCGCCAAGGCGTGCTGTTTCGGAGCTGATTTCGATGCCGTATGCTAGAGGTGCCGCGGGACGTTCAATAGCGTGCAGCAGCGTAAGGCGTGTGTTCAGGTGCTGGGCCAGGCACATGCCATACATCAGTGCGTGACGTGACCTCTGCGAGAAGTCAATGGGAACTACCACGCTTTCAGGTCGAGCCGGAGGCGCTTCGTCATCTGTATGGCGTACAGTACACACGGGTGGACCGGCGGTACGTACGACTTCTTCGGCTACGCTTCCCATCAGGGTACGTCGTACGCCTCGGCGTCCGGTCGTGCCCATTACAATCAGGTCGATGTCGTTTTCGTCGGCATAGCGCACAATGGCGGGCCCGGCGGCTTCGCCTTGCATCACCTCGTGCTTGATGCTTACGCTCATTGGGTCGTATCCGTAGCGGGCCAAATTGCCGCGGCTCCGTTCTTTGAACTGCGCACGCATTCGCTCGATTGGCCCGGAGCGCTTTTCGGGAGCACTAAATGGATTATCGGTATCCACCTGAACAGCCAAAAGATGCAGTGTAGCATCAAACTGTTTGGCCCAGGTTAGCCCCATTTGCAAGGCGCGTTCCGAGTCGGCAGAAAAGTCGCGTGCCACAAGAATATGATCAACCATAAAAAATCCCCACTTAGATAAAAGACCAATAGCGCATCACATTAAATAAATACGCTCTCTCTATGTACAGTATCGATTTTGGAGATCGATGTAAAGGGGCAGGTATGGTGTGACGTGTCGGGAGAATCCCTACAACGTGGTGTGGGGAGGCAGTTGAAGGATATGCATGTCGTGAATCTTACAATACCTGTGTCGCTACACGGTTTCTTGACATTGTTTGTTGAGCATGATATCCTTTCAGTTAGACAAAGAGAGCCAGGGTGCCAGCTATAAAAGCGGATTCTTTCCCCTTAGTATTCAGGGGGCTCTCTATGTGTGTTGCTCTGAACTATAAAACTGCAGTAGCCTTGCCTGTATTCGTTTACTAATAAAGCCCCAATAAGCTTATGTATACAAGAAATGCGAGTACATATATTCTATCCGTGTTCGTGTTGGCTGTTGCTTTGCTTGCAACCGGATGTGGGTCTGATGGACCGACGGTTTCATACGAAGAAATCGACCTTGAAGGTGTCTTGACCCACATTGACGACTTGTCGGATGCAGAGATTGACAATAGCGATGGCAATCGTATTCCGGTTGGCACTGTTATGGTGTACCGGACCTCCGACAACCACCTCGGCAAAATGGTTGTGGTGGAGAACGATGGAAGCAATAACAACGGGCTCACGATCAACCATGTGACCTTTGATAGTGACGAGTCGGTTCTTGCGGAAGCAGAGGGCGAGCAGATCGCTGGAACGTTTAGCTATGCCCTCGATGGTTCAGAGGACGACTTCTGGCTGCAGAATGAAACAGAAACCGATCGCCACGTGACCCCTCAAAACGGTGCCGTGTTTGCCACAATTGGAATGGATCCGGCATTTGAGTAAGGGACGTTGTGTACCCTACTGTACTCCATTCTTTTGGCGTCCTTCCCGTCGCAGTCTAGCGCAGCCTAGGTTAGGTTGGCTGTGTTAGGCCTGTTCGGGTTTTTGGGCGACCACTAGCACGCCAGTACCGGTATCGTTGGGGTGGGCCACATCGCGGGCATGCAGCCAGAGTCCAACCGGGAGCACCATCAGGTAGTACAGCGGCAGCAATAGCAGCGTGGCCCAGGTGGTATTGAGCATCTGCATAGGGCGCTTGATGAGCCAGCGCCAGGCCGTTGCGCCGTACGGACCGTACGTGTACGTCTGCTCCACCGGGGTAAGTCCGGCGCGGTGCAACTTGTCGGCAAGCGCCTGCATGTTGTATCCATCGCGCACGTGCTCGCCGATAAAACTGTCGTCGGAGTCGGACTGCACATCGGAGCCGCCCTGATCCGACGGTGTGTTGATCACTACATATCCCCCCGGACGGAGCACGCGCTCAAAGTGGGCAAATACGCCCTCGTCGTCTTTGATGTGTTCCATCACATCCACCGAGAGAATCAGATCGTAGGGGCCCTCCTGCTGCAGGTCGGTCAGGTTGTCTTGGATCCAATTGATTTGTGGACCCACCTCAGTCTGGTCGGCAAAGTGCTTTGCGCGCTCCAGGTAGTCGGGCTTTATATCAACGGCATCAACCTGCACGTTACGGAAGCGGCGTGCCATAAAATACGCATACTGGCCAAATCCGGTACCAGCGTCTAACACACGTACCGGGTGCGTCTCCGGAAATGAGGAAAGCAAACGGCGCACGGTGCGCCGCACATACCAGGCGCGCAGGAAAAGCAGGTTCAAGAGGCCGTAGAACAGACGCTGAAGCCATGGGTGGCGGCTCATCCAATGGCCAAGGCGATCTTTGATCGGGTCGTAATCCATGGTATGAGAGACGTGGCAAAAAGGACGGAAGGCGCTTAACGAGTCGGTGCATCTGTTTGTGCCCGGTCCGTAAAAACCGTAGAGGAACCAACGCGCACGGCCTTAATTGGCGTGTATGCATTTGTTTTTGGATCGACCGGTTTGTTTATGAATGTTACGCTGGACACGCTGCGCGTTGAGCTCGTACAGGGGGATATTGCCAATCAGCCTGATGTGGGGGCTGTGGTGAATGCGGCCAATGCTCAATTACAATCGGGAAGTGGGGTTGCAGGAGCTATTCACGAGGCGGCGGGGCCAGCCTTGGCTGAAGCCTGCCAGCCGCTTGCACCGATTGAGCCGGGTGAGGCGGTGTGTACCGAGGCGTTTGGACTGCCGAACGACTACGTGATCCATGTGTTGGGTCCGGTGTACGGGCGCGACGAACCGCCCGCGGCGCTGTTGCGGTCTGGATACGAAAATGCGCTCGATCTGGCTGAAGAGCATGAGATCAACTCCATCGCATTTCCGGCTATCTCAACAGGCGCGTTCGGGTACCCATTGCGCCCAGCGGCGCATGCGGCGTTGGGCACGGTGCTCTCGCTGGGACGCATGCTCACCCACGTAGAGCACGTCCGATTTGTCCTGTTTGATGCACAAACCCTTGCCGTTTTTGAAGATATGCTGGCGGATCTGCGGGACGATCCGTTGGCATAGTGCTGTGTTGCAGATCAATCTTTGGGTAACACATGACCACCTAACGTACGGAGAACAACTCACAATCTTGTCATTGCGAGCGCAGCGACGCAATCTCATGCTATCAGACCGAATGCAGCCGCCCAATCAACGGCATGAGATCGCACCCCAGGAGTACTCGTTCGCTAGCGCTCACAGCGCCGCGTCAGTCGCAGGGCTCCCTCCTCGCGATGACAATGTTGGCCCCTAACTTTCAGGTGTGACACAGCAATAGTCATCCCGGCCAAGGCGCCCCAGCGCCGCAGAGCCGGGATCTCCCCTGACAACGTAGCTGGATTATTGCTCCCACACCACCCAAGCTTTGACCTGTGACAGAGTACTAACTGCCGCCCCTACCTCGCATGTCTACCCCCGTTGCTGCACATCATATCCGCGTTGCCTTGCAGCCGCGCGATGCCACGCCCCACGGCACGCTTGCACTACCCGCCCTCTGTGCGCACCTGCAAGATGCCGCAGGGGCGCATGCCGAAGCGTTGGGGGTATCGCAGCATACGCTTTTGATACAGGAGCAATCGTGGGTGCTCACGCGGCTGCACATTGAGCTGGATCGCCTGCCTCGGTGGGATGACACGCTCTCTATCGAAACCTGGCCGTCGGGGCTGAACGGACCGTTTGCCCAGCGCGAATTCGTGCTTCGCGTTGAGGACGCCGAGGTGGGGCGCGCTACCAGCACGTGGGTGGTGTTTGATCAGGCAGAGCGCCGCATGGTTCGTCCGCCGCGTGTGTTGCGCACCCTTACGCTCCCCGATCGCCCTCCTGCGCTTCCCGCCGACATCCCAAACGTAAAAGCACCCGATTCCGAAGACCACACCCGGGCCTTTCGCGTCCGCTTTCACGATCTAGATCTGAACTGGCACGTCAATAATGCCCGCTACGTGGCGTGGGCACTTGAAACTCTCCCCATCCACTGGCTGGAGGCGCATGCGCTGCATGGATTGGTGCTTCACTTCAAACACGAAACCACTGCCGACACCTCGGTCGTTGCCACTGCAGAGGTACACCAGCACGATCCCATACGCGTGGTGCATCACCTGCACGATGCCGACGGCGGCCCTACGCTTGCACTGGCTGAAACGCGGTGGGCGGTGCGGTAGAAGGGGCCCGGTTGTTGAGGACGCTGGATCGTCTCCAATCGCGTGTCGTACCGGTCGCATTCGTCCGAAAAGTCGCCGGGGACGCAAGCGGTCGTATCTGTTTAGCGCGGCTCAATGGCCGCCCGGGATATCCGCTATCGCTCCTGATCCCGGGCTAAGGAAACCCATAGCTGGGGAAGCAAGCGGTCCCCGGCTAATGGTTTCCTTTTGAACTGCTACCCGCAGACACAAACAGGAGATCATGCACATCCCCGTTACCTCATAGCCGAAGAGAGCGTCTGCACCACAACGTGTGCTGTTGTCTCTGACGTGCTGCCCTGCTTCTCGCTATGCCCCGTCCGTCCGCTCTCTCAATCGTACTTGTGGCGATCCTCGTCCTGGGTGCCTGCACATCTACATCGACGCACACAGGCAGCACACGCGCCGCGCTGTCAAGCTCGTACGATGCCACGTTCTATGCAGTGCTCGATGTGTTCAACGCACACCATCTTACCCCCAAGACCGTTGACTACGAAGACGGACACATCGCTGCACGCGGTGATACGCGGTTCGGCTATGCGCCCTACCGGGTCGTGAAAGCGGAGGCGCACCTCGACCCCTCATCTGACGACAGCGTGGGATTGCGGATGTTGTTTACGTTTCAGGGACAGGCCGACGAGCGCCCCCGACGGGTACCACACCGAGAAGATCGATCGCGGGTGGTAGACTACACATTTGAGGGACTCGACCGCTCGCACCGGGCTTCGTATGCCTACGGCTACTACGTGCAGTCTATCCGAGAACGCGCCCGCGAGTTGGATGCAAAAGCGGCATATCCATAGCAGGTAACCTGCCTGTATCGGTAGAAACCCGCCATCCACGCAAGCGGTTTATTGAATGCGTGATTCTTGTATCGTTGCCTCCTGATCGCAATGCCTCGCTCGGTTTATCTCGATTACAACGCCACCACGCCGGTGGATGAACAGGTGTTTGCGCGGATGCAGCCGTATTTTACGACGCACTACGGCAATGCCGCCAGCGGACATGCGCATGGGTGGCGGGCCGAGGGCGCTGTGGATGTGGCGCGCGAGCAGGTCGCTGATTTGCTGCAGGCCACGCCCGAGCGTCTCACGTTTACCAGCGGTGCCACCGAGGCGCTCAACATGGTGGTGAAAGGACTTGCGCGCCACAGCCAGGTCGAGCAGCCCCACATTATCACCGTGGCCACCGCGCACAAGGCGATCCTTGAGCCGTGCCAGGAACTGCAGGCCAAGGGCATTGCAGATGTCACCTACTGCCCGGTGGATACTGAGGGCCGACTGGATCCACAGACGCTTGCCGATGCCCTCACCGATGACACTGTGCTTGTAGCCGTGTTGTGGGCTAACAACGAGACCGGTGTGGTGCATCCGGTAGCCGAGTGCTATCAGGCCGTTCGCAACCATCCCGCGCTATTCCTGACCGATGCCACGCAGGCGCTGGGTAAGATTCCGGTGGATGTGCAGCACACCGATTTTCTGGTGGCGTCGGCCCACAAGCTGTACGGTCCCAAAGGCATCGGCGTGCTGTACCGGCGTCCCGGCGTGCAATGCCCGCGGTTCATTGACGGGGGCGGACAGGAACGCGGGCTTCGGGGCGGCACGCTGAATGTACCGGCGGTGGTCGGGTTTGGCGCTGCTGCCGAGCTTGCCGCAGAGCGTCAGCCGGAGGATGCGGAGCGCTGGAGCGACCTGCAAGATACGTTTGAATCGGCGCTCCAAACGCGTTTTCCGGATGCGCGCATTAACGGAGTTGCCGCTGAGCGTCTTCCCCAGACCACTAACGTCACTCTCCCCGGCACCAACGCCGAGCAGCTGGTGCAAGCCTTGCGCACGGTGTCGTGTGCCACCGGAAGCGCCTGTGCCAGCACCGATCCGAAGCCCAGCCACGTACTGTGTGCGATGGGCCGCTCGGATGCGGAGGCGCACGCCTCGCTCCGCTTCAGCGCCGGACGCGACACAACCGAAGACGATCTGCTCCACGCGGTCGATGCGCTGGAGCAGGCTCTGCCGCTGGCCCGCGCGCCCCAGCCTGCATCACTCTAACACCCTGCTGATTCTCTTTTGTCAACCACACTACGTACAATGGACGAACTGAATGCCGATCTGACCAACCGCGTTGCCGAAAGCGAAATCACTGTCTACAATCTGGCAGACTTGTGGGATGATGCTCCTGTTGACGAACTCGACATCGAGCCGTTTCTGGTGCAGGGGCTGATGCTCAAAGAGGAGCCCTTTCGTGAGGATGTGAAGGCATACGACTTTTCGCAGCATGCGGGGCACCACGTTGCCATCCACTGCTCCACCGATGCTATTGTGCCCACATGGGGGTACATGCTGCTCGCCTCGAAGCTAGAAGGCATTGCCCGGTCGGTTACCTTTGGCCACGAAGACGATCTGATTCGCGACTACTACATTCGTGCGCTTGAAGACGAAGACTGGAGCGCGTATGCCGACAAGCCCGTTGTCATTAAGGGATGCGGCGGCGATACTGTGCCCGATGTGGCGTATCTCATTGCGACGCAGAAGCTGCAAGGCGTCGCTCGCAAGCTGATGTACGGCGAGCCCTGCTCCTCCGTACCGCTGTGGCGCCGCCCCCAGAAGAAGAAAAAACCGGCGGCCTCCGCAAAAGCGGTATCGGCGAATCTACCCACACCTGGGAAGTCGTGAACAACTGGATCGTGCCTACTGCTTTGTCACACCTGAATCTCAGGGTGGGAGGGTTGTGTCAAGCTCTACATCGCAACTCGATCAAAAAACGGCCATGGTCAGCCCCCGACCGTACGGAAGGTGTACAGCCCTTGTACCGTCACAGCGTGCTGTGACGCCACCAACCCCTGTTCGACGTCTAGCAGCTACTGGCGAACCGGCAGCCCTGCTCATTTTGGGGGCGATCCCTACCGGAGATACTACGCAGTCCTATCCACCCGATCTACAAACGCTCGAAGGACGGCATTGAATGCATCGGGGCGTTCGACGGGCAGGGCATGCCGGGCGTCGGCAATGACGGCGAGGCGTGCGTTGGGCATGGTGGTGGCATGGCGTTTCTTGACAGATGTGGGGGTGTAGTCGTCGTCGGCAGCAACCACTAAAACGGGGGTAGTAATGTCAGTGAGTTGTGATTCAACGCCCCACCCCACAAGTCCGTCGATGGAGGCGAGGTACGCCTGCTTGTCGTTTGCGGCCCATCGCTGGATGAACTGGGTGCGTAGTTCGCGTTGGTCGGGCTTAATAAATAATTTCCGGGCCAAAATTTGCCCAACGCGACGCATCCCGAGGGCTTGTACCGCGCCGCGTCGCGACCAGTAGAAGGCATAGTCGGAAGGTGTTTTCAGATTGACGCTCGGCACGCTGTTCACGACCGTACCGCTACGCAGCAGCTCCGGCGCGTGCACGAGCAACTCATACGTGACCATCCCGCCCATCGACAAGCCGACGACATGCGCGGGGGCCAGTGACCGTTTGCGTATCCACACGGCCACGTCGCGGGCCATCTGGGCGATGCTGTACGGACCGGGCGGCTTGTCGGTCTGTCCGTGGCCGCGCAGATCGCAGGTCAGCACGCGGTAGTCGGCGTCGAAGGCTTCGGTTTGGGCGAACCAGTCGCGTCCGCTAGAGCCAAGGCCATGAATGAAGATAAGCGGTGGGGCCTCCCGCTCGTTGTCGGTGTAGTGGAGCGTGAGGTCATCAACAGCAACGGTGGGCATGCAGGTGCACGTCAAAGCGAGATTCCAGCGGTAATAGAAAAGCCCTGGTTGCGTAATAACGCATTGGGGGCGCTATCGCGGATATCGGTCAGGCCCAACTGATAGCGCACATCAACAACTAGCGTGCCCACCTCTTCTAACGGAATGTCGAGCCCAACCCCTCCGGCGATGCCGAGTTCAAAGCGGTTTGTGAATTCACGCTCTTCAACGGTGATCGATTCAATGATCTCTCCATTACTTCGAATCTCCTGGTCTTCAGCGGCTTGAATGTTGATTCCGAGCGTGGGGCCCGCAAACAGGCGGGGAATGACCTCTTCGTTGGCATCAAGCACCCAATGGGCAAGCAAAGGCATTTCGATGTAGTCGCGTCGGCGGGTGCGCACGTTATTGTCAAACTCAGCCACCTCGCCTTTCTGAATGTAAATCAGTTCAGGGCGTAGCCATAAGGAAGTCGACATGGGCACGTCGGCAAATAGGCCCAACGTAATGCCAGTGCGTGTGCTTAGGCCTTCGCCCTCGCCAGAACCGCTGCCACCAAACTCCATGAATGTGATTCCTCCCTTAACGCCCGGTGTAACCGATTGAGCGTGGGCCACAGGCGGTGCAAAAAGACCATTCGACATGCCTACCATTAGCACAGGGGCAAGCAGCAGGAGATAGAGGCGGTAGGCGGAATCAGGCATTTTTACATGCAGCGGGTGTAGGAGGTAGAGCGGGTTTCCGTATGCAACAAACGTGCTATCTGGATCAAACGCAAAATTAGGGGCACTATTGCGTTTCGCTATTGGTGCGGAGACGCTGAAGCTGCTGCACATGCTCATGAGCATACTGTTGGCGCTGGCTGAGGGGCCGCGGAGACGTGTTCATGCTTGTAAGAATATCAGCGCCCGCTGTGAGGAGCGAGTCTGCTTCCGTAAACCGGTTCTGATGAGCGGCAATGGCTCCTTTGTGGATGTTTGCCAGGCCTCGTTCTAACGACGAATCGGGGTGGATTTCTTGTATCCTGGCGAATGCTTCTTCGGCTTCAGACGCAGCCTGATCATTTCCGTGAAGGGCGCTGCGTACATAAGCCAGATCCAACTGGGTGCGTACTACGAACGAGTGGTTGGCCTGAAGTGTCTCTTTGAAGATGCTGAGGGCTTCTTCAAATGCATCTTGAGCAGCTGCAAGGCGGTCGTTGTATACGAGCAAGGTGGCCAACTCGCGCAGGGTCATCGCAGTACCGGTGCGTGGGTTGTCCGATTGCGTGCGGCGGATGGAGAGCGTTTCTTCAAAAAGCGATTCTGCGGCGTTGAGCGCTCCCCGGTCGCGCAGGGTCATAGCCAGATTGTTCATGGTAAGAGCCACGGTTTCGTGCGTCTCGCCAAACAAGGCGCGGCGCATGCCCAGTGCTTCGCGAAGAAGCGGCTCGGCCTCTTGAAAGCGCCCCTGATTCATGTAAAGAGCGCCAAGGCTATTTAAGCTTACGGCCAACTGCGGATGAGGAGCATCAAGTACCTCACGCTGGCCACGGACGGCTTGGCGGTACATAGTTTCTGCGGCGTCGTACTTTCCTTGATTGTGAAGCGTGATACCCAGGCGCTTCTGGCTTTGCAACGTTTCCGGGTGCGAGGCGCCCAGCATGGCCTGCCGGGTTTGCACGTTGTTGTGGTGAAGCGCTTCGGATCGCCTATAGTACCCCTGGCGACGCAGCACATACGCCAGCCGATGCTGCGTACGCACACGATCAAGAGCCCGGCTTTGGCCATGGTGGTTCCAGATAGAGAGGGAGCGTTGTAATACATCGGCGGCAGCTTCAAACTCATCTACAGCAGCGAGCAGTGCTCCTTTCTGCTTCAGGGCCTCAGCGTGATCGGGGTGGTTTGGAGGGCCATGTTCGCGTTGAAGCGCTAGCGCACGTTCGATAAGTGGGCGGGCTTGGGCGTAGTTGCCCAGCCGACGGTATACGCGTCCCAGGGTCAACCGTATTTGTGCTTCGACGCGAGGCTGATCCTGTATGTCGTACACGCGCGCCAGCCCATGATCGAGGAGATCTTCTGGAGAAATGGTACTGCCCCGTGTTTCAGCAGGATCGCCCATTTCGATCAGATCGGTCATGAAGGCGGTGACTGCTTCAGCGGTTTCAGCATGTTGCTGGGCCGTATCGCGCTCGGTTGAAAGGCGATGGACATGAAACAGGCTGAATCCAACGAAAAAGAAGACTACAATACTAGCTGCTAATAGAGACCGTCTGTTGCGTTGAACAAATTTGTGGGTACGGTATCGAAGCGTGGCTGGTTTTGCCTGAATGGGAAGGTCATTCAGGTACCGGTCGAAGTCGTTGGCCAGTTCTTGGGCCGAGTGATACCGGCGGTCAGGTTCCTTGCGCAGGGCCTTGAGTATAATGGTGTCCAGGTCACGATCCATCTTGCTGTGACGTGGACATTCGGTTGTGGCATCGCTCGATGATTCGTTATTAGTCGTTTTGGCTATGACCGATGAGGGCGGCGGCGGAGAGGTGTTCAAGATCGCCTGCTGAATTTCAGATCCGGCATCTTTAAACGGATGTGTGTTCGTCAATACATGATATGCCAGCACGCCCAACTGGTAAATATCGGTAGCTGTGGTGATGGCATCGCCTTTAATTTGCTCTGGGGCTGCATATCCAGGCGTCATGGGGCGCTCGCCTGTGCGCGTAAGAGCACAGGGCTGGGCATGCAGTTCGGGCTGTAGCAACTTGGCAATGCCAAAGTCGAGCAGCATTACACGGCCCGTATCCGTAACTAGGATGTTTTCAGGCTTCAGGTCGCGGTGAACAACGAGATTTTGGTGCGCATGGTGCAGCGCCTGGCAGACGGTGCGTAGCAGATGGAGCCGTTCATTAAGCGTACATGCGCGTGTGGTGCAGTACTCGGTAATAGGAATGCCATCCACATACTCCATGACCAGATACGGCTGGCCCGTTTCGGTGACGCCCCCGTCAAGGAGTTGAGCGATATTGGGATGGCTCAGACGTGCTAGAATCTGACGCTCAGTTTCAAATCGAGCTACCCGATGCTCCGTCTCAAAATGCTGTGGGAGCAGCTTAATCGCCACATCGTGATCGTAATGCCCATCCGCCCGCTCAGCCCGATATACAACGCTCATGCCTCCGGTACCAATGCGTTCGACCAACCGATAGGGACCCACATGAGCGCCCGAATGGTCGGGACTGCTGGAGGAGGGGGGAGCATCGTCAAGCAAGGATGCGCCTAGTGCGGCGGCTCCTTGGTCTAAAAAGCTCATAGGCTCTCCCCCAATGAGGAGCAGGGTTTCCACTTCATCGCGAAGTGCCGGATCGTCGCACACCTCGTTCAAGAACGCAATCTGTTCCTCCTCAGGCTGCTGCAACACGCGGTCGAGCAGCGACATAACGCGAGTCCAATGCTCCGTGGACATAGTCAATTCCGGGGTGTGGCAAGGCATGGTCAAATGCATGCTGGTAGCGAGTGTCAAACAGTTTCTGTTGGCCCTCAATTGAGGCTCTTTTTCGGCTCAGCAGCGCTCGCTCTCGCCCCTAACCCATCTTCAAGCAGGCTCCTAAGATGCTATTTGTTGATCAGCAGGATGCACGTCATTTTTATGATATAGAGATGCTGTATAAAGTGTAACGCTGTACAACGTGATTGTCAACTTAACATTCTACGGTTCTGACACACGCCAATCTTCGGGTTGCAACGCGCCCCGTTTTAATGTTGTCATCTTGAGCGGAGCGAATAAAGATCTCCCCCGAAATGGGCAGGACCGCTTGATCGATCAGAGCCTGCTGAGCGCCGAGGAGATGGTTCGGCGTGCTCCGGGCTGGGCCCGTCGCGTGCTCACCATGACAGGTTTTTTGGTAAGGGGTTGGGACACAGAGTTTGGCACGGTCTCCGTCCCCTGACAATCAGGTGTGGCAGCGTACCACCTCCACTCTACGGGGAATCTTGTAACCGCAGCCTAAATTCGTTACGCTATGTAAAGCCGTTGCGGCTATATCCTCGAACCAACCCATAGTCGTACCCGAACGCTCCTTCCCTCTGGCCCTACTGCAACGCTTTTAGAATGTTATGAACTTGTATATACGTTCTCTCTTAATTGGTGAACTCATTGTTGGATTTGGGCTTGCCCTTTTTCTATGGGTATGGGGAGTGCTGGTAACGCCAGCACTCGTTATGTCATCGGGGGTGGCACTCTTTACGGGGTCAATTGCAGAAGCATTCTCGCTAATAGGTCCACTCATTGCAGTTATTGGAGGGGGATTTGGTCTCTGGGGGCTCTACAATTTGGCCGTAAAGGTGCTCTTTCCAGATCGCGCCGTCATGGCGCCGCATCGGTTGCTTCTGTTTGTGGCGGTAGGCAGTGCCACGTTGGTCCTTGCTGTGCTTTTGCTGGAGCTGCAGGGCATCGAAGCGATTATGGTCTTGGGACTTCCTCTAGGGGTTGCTGCTCACTTTTTATACATGGCACGAAAGTATGTGCGGAAAGCATTCGATAGGTAGAGGTCGAATGTACGGAGGTATATTACATCGGATGTCTTGCATGGCCAAGACGCGTTCTATTCATCATTCGAATGTTCAATATGAGGCTGAAAATGTCCGGTGCTGTTTTGGTTGTCGCCTTTTTGGTTGTCGCCTTTCTTTTTGGGGTGAGCAGTCTAAGCACATTTGCGCAAGAGCGTTCGTCCCATTTCGATGAGCCCGCCGAGGTGCTGCTTCCACACAACTACAATCCGGATCGTGCGCATCCAGTGCTTGTGTTTCCGCAAGCCACCTATACCACAGCACGCACCCAAGCGCTTCGGTTTGGCATCAACCCCGAAACGCACCATGACTTTGTGCTCGTACTACCGCGCGGTACATTCATACGTGACGACTATCTGCCTGATTTTATACAGTTTGTAGAGTGGTATGAAGAGCGGTTGCTTGACGATCTCGAAACGGTGAAGGATACCGTGTCTGTCGATCCCGACCGGGTGTATCTAGCCGGGTTTTCGCTGGGGGGCGATCTAGCGTGGGCCTTGAGCAGTCGCAATCCCAACCTTTTTGCCGGAGCCGTTATGAGCGGAACGCGGGCCAGCTATCCCATGAGCACGGAGGCGCGACAGGTGCTGGAGCAACGCGGGTACCGGGCCGCGTTTCTTATTGGCGAGGATGAGGCTGCAGCACGTGCCCAGGGCATCCGACACGCATATGAGCACTTAAGCCAAGCTCGCATTGAGACGCAGTTCGAAGAACACCCCGGCGCGCATCAGGCCCCTGACCGGCTTACCGGACGGGAGGCGCTCGACTTCGTCACCAATGGACAGGTGATGGTTGGTGAGCCCGGACGCCTTGCGGGCGGTGGTACAACATCGGAAGCAACCGAGGTTCACCTAAAGACCGACTTTCGTCCGGATCCGCACACCATTGCTGTGGAAGAGGTGGGCGGATCAACACGCCTTTCTGCATCCTCCTGTACCGGTTATATTGAGGATACAGATCCAGATGCCACACTTTTCTTTGAGGCCGGAACGTATCCGCTTAGTATTGTGGCGGAAGCGGGGGCGACACTGTACATTCAGCCGCCGGGGGGCACGTCGATTTGCGAGGCGCACACTCAGGGGCACGATACCACAAGCATTACGTTTCGCTTTCCCGAGTCGGGCACGTACAACGTTTGGGTGGCTGCCCCAGAAGCAGGCGAATCCGCTCGCCTCGATACGGTCGAATTGCAGTTTACCGAGTTTGAACTCGATGCTCCCACACGTGTGGTTGAGTGACAGAAACTGGGATATGTGTGCGACAAATAGATCGGGACCGGACGAACCGGCCCCGATATCCCCCACCACGGTGTTTTTTGCAGATCCCCGTTCAAATCAGTAATGCGGATGCGCGGTCTTGCTTATTCCACCACGGTGACCTCATGCTCGATTTCGGTAGTGCGTCCATCGGACGGATCGCTTCCCTCAACCGCTCGTCCTGTAACCCAGATCGTGGTTGTACCGGGCACATCGAACTGAAGGTCAACTGTCCGTTCAAGCCCGACAATTTGCATGGTGCAGGCATCGGCTCCGCTGTGTTTGTCATACGGCGTAATGGTCACAGCGGTAGGCGGATCTCCCTCGGTTTCAACATCTTCTCGGTCTGCGCGCCAGCATCCATTTGGGCCGAGGGTTGTTACGGTCACCTCAAACGAAACGCCTGCCTCCACGGTGTCGGGCGCTGAAAGCGCAAGATACTCATCAGGAATACTGGATGCGGTGGCCTCTGCCCCATCACTGGGCGGGTCTTCCCACTCAATAATTCCCATTTCAGGGTCGGTAGCTTCATCGTCTGTGCCAAGCACAGAGTCACATCCCATGAGCGGTATGAACGCAAGGAGCAGCGTTGTCAGAATCAAACGAGGGTACTTCATAGGTCTCAAACAATCTATGTCAGAGATACAAACAGGTGTGGTCTGTTGCGTCTTCAGTGGGAAAGACCATGCGTGTCCCCATATCATTCCATGATAAAACAATGAATCGTAGGGGCATCAGGATCATGCATCCGCTGATCGAACAGTAATATCGTGCTCCGTAGGGCGAAAGTTGACCTCTTCGCCGTTCACTGATATGATGTTCGGGGTGGCACGTATACGGTATGTACCAGGTTCAACCAACTCGTCCAAATCAAGCAGCTTCATTCGAATAGTTCGTTCTTGCGTTAGGGATGCGCCGGGGGCTAAGGTGTGGTTGCGCAAAATCAATGCACAGCCGACATCTGTTCCCTTTACAGGGAGGCGTTCGTTCTCATCGTTGTAGATCCCGATGGTTGCAAGGCACCCACCGCTAGTCAATTCGACCGAGCCAATCGTTGCATTGGTGATGTGATATCGTACCGACATAGAATCTCCCTGAACAACGTCGTCGGGTGCATCCATGTGTGGTTTCAGTTGGTCAGCGGCCGTTCCTGAGGTCCCAAGCAAGTCGCAGCCGGTGCTAGCTACAAGAAAAAAGAGCAGGACGATAAAATGAGGAGCGTATTTAGGTGCCATGGGGGCAACAGACGTTTGTTAGCACAATCAATATCGGTTGAGGCGCAATTCATGGGGAAAGACAAGGCGCTGCCGCACGACATTCCGTGTATAATGTGTGAATGGGTGGCATGGATGCAGGACCTCTCGCCTTGCTTGTTTGGTAGAATGCTATGTACATCATCCTTGCGTTTACCACCAAGATAGCGATGTCCTCTCCACCCTCCAAACCGGCGGTTGGGCGCACCTGGCAGGATGTGTGCAACGACCCGAGCCTGCAGGACCTGCCGTATAAGATTGAGACCAACGTCCGCGGACAGATCGTGATGAGCCCGACTTATGCCTGGCATGGCCGCTTGGCATTCCAGATCGCCCGACTGCTGGAAGAACACCTGCCTGATGGACAGGCTTCGGTGGAACTGGCAATTCGCACCACAAAGGGCACGAAGGTCGCCGATGCCATCTGGTGCTCGGCGGAACGATGGGACAAGATCAAGGATGCCTACGACGCGCCCATCGCCCCCGAAATCTGCGTCGAAGTGCTCTCGCCCACGAACACCGAAGCCGAGATGCAGACCAAGCGGGCGCTCTATTTCGAAGCCGGAGCCGACGAGGTATGGCTTTGCGATAGTGAGGGCGTGCTCTCGTTTTACAGTGCAGACGGTCCACTCGATAGATCGCGGCGCGTGCCTTCGTTTCCTGCCCATGTGCAGAAGTAAAATGGGCAGCATACACTCGTTCGAGTGTAGCTCCTGCGCATCCTGTTACGAAACTCAAGTGATCCAATGAATACACGCACAAAAGAGGTCGCAGTCGAACGAACGTGGGAAGACGTGTGCAACGACCCCGCATTACAGGACCTACCGTACAAAATCGAAACCAACGCCTACGGACAGATTGTGATGAGTCCGACGCATCTCAAGCATGGTGCTTTTCAGAGCACGATTGCAATGCAACTCATGAATTGCACCGACGACGGGCGCGTGATCACTGAGGCAGCGATAGAAACAGAGGATGGCATTAAGGTGACCGATGTCGCGTGGTTCTCTTCGGCGCGTTGGAAGCAGGTGCACGACGACTACGCGGCCTCCATCGCCCCGAAATCTGTGTCGAAGTGCTCTCGCCCACGAACACCGAAGCCGAGATGGAAGCCAAGCGGACGCTCTATTTCGAAGCCGGAGCCGACGAGGTATGGCTTTGCGATAGTGAGGGCGTGCTCTCGTTTTACACAGCAGACGGTCCTCTCGAATCTTCCCACCGGGTGCCGTCGTTTCCTTCTACTGTCTCGTTGTAGCCGATTGCTCACACCCAGATCCTCATGCAAGACTACTTCCATTACGATGTCATCGTTGTAGGCGGCGGCCACTCAGGCTCGGAAGCCGCGGCAGCAGCAGCTAACATGGGCGCACGCACGCTGCTCATTACGCTGAAGCTCAACACCATCGGGCAGATGTCGTGCAACCCGGCCATTGGTGGCATCGGCAAGGGGCACATCGCCCGCGAAATCGATGCGCTGGGCGGACTCATGGGGCGCGTCACCGACCGCGCCGGTCTCCAGTTTCGGATGCTCAACACCAGCAAAGGACCGGCGGTGTGGGGGCCACGTGCGCAATGTGGACGCGAAGCCTATGCCGATGCGGTGCGCGAAGAACTCGAATCGATCGACAATCTCTACATGCGCGCCGACCAGGTGGTGGATCTGGAGACTACCGACGATGGCTCGCGCATCGAGGGCGTTACGACCAGCCTCGGCAAAACCTTCTACGCCCCCCGCGTGGTGCTAACGACCGGCACCTTCGCCAACGGAGTGATTCACGTGGGCGAGACCAACTTCGGCGGTGGACGCATGGGCGAGGGCGCGTCGCAGGGCATCACGGGGAGTCTTCACGATCTCGGCTTCGAAAGCGGACGCCTCAAAACCGGGACGCCACCCCGCGTCGATGGCCGCACGCTCGACTACAGCGTGATGCAAGAGCAGCCCGGCGATCCGGATGCCACCGCATTCTCCTTCATGACGGATGCGCTGCCTGCTGTCGATGAACAGCTGAGTTGCTGGCTCACCGAAACCACTCCCGACACGCACGACCTCTTGCGCACGGGTTTTGACCGTAGCCCCATGTTCACCGGACGCATCGAGGCGAAAGGGCCGCGCTACTGCCCCTCCATCGAAGACAAGATCGACCGGTTTGCCGAGAAGAGCAGTCACCAGATATTTATCGAGCCGGAGGGCTACAACACGCACGAGGTGTACGTGAACGGCTTCTCCACGAGCCTGCCCGAAGAGGTGCAGTTCAAAGCGTTGCGCACCATTCACGGCATGGAAAACGCCCACATGCTGCGTCCGGGTTACGCCATTGAGTACGACTTCTTCCCGCCCTACCAAATCCAGTACAGTCTCGAAACGAAGTACGTAGATGGCCTTTTCTTTGCGGGTCAGATCAACGGGACCACCGGATATGAGGAGGCTGCCGCTCAAGGACTTATGGCTGGCATCAACGCGGTGCACACGTTGAACGGACACGATCCGATCGTGCTGAAGCGGTCGGAGGCGTACATCGGCGTGCTCATTGACGACCTGGTGGCCAAAGGCACCGACGAGCCGTACCGCATGTTTACTTCACGCGCCGAGCACCGCATACTGCTACGGCAAGACAATGCGGATTTGCGGCTCACTGAACTCGGTTATCAGTTGGGCCTCGCCTCTCAGGAACGCTACGACCGCATGCAGGCGAAGGAGCGCGCCATTAACGAAACGCGCCAGGCGCTCGAATCCAACAGCGTACAACCCGAACAGGTCAACGACTACCTGGAATCCGTAGGCACCACGCCTATCGACCAGGCCGGGCCCATCCTTCAGATCTGTAAGCGTCCACAGGTGGATACGGAAGCTATGATTCGCTATGCGGGGCTGTGGGACGAGCTTGTCACGGAGGCACCCGGGATGCTAAGTGCGCCGCGTATCGTAGAGATCAACCTGAAGTATGAGGGGTATCTCGACCGGCAGCGGCAGATGGTGGAAGAGATGGAAGAGAAGGAGCGCTGGCCCATCCCGGATGATTTCGATTACCACGCGCTCGATACCATTTCGAAAGAGGCGCGCGAGAAGCTTAGCAAGGTGGAGCCCACCAATCTCGGCCAGGCGTCCCGCGTGAGTGGCGTGCGCGCCTCCGACATATCGGTACTGATGGTGCTCTTGAAGCAACAGGGCGTCGAGCCGCTGCCCAAAGAACGCACCCTGTCCTCAGGCGACGGCGTGCCCGAGGAGGTGGCGGTGGAGGCGTCTTAACGATAGTACCGATCCTCATGCCAGCGCGCCGGATTCTCGCGAATATACTGGCGGATGCGCTCCAAGTCGTGTTCGTTGCGTACCACATGGTCGTAATACCCACGTTGCCATACGGTGGCCCCTGGTGTGTTGCGGACCCGATTGATGCGCCGGGTCACAGCCGATTTGAATGCACGAATGATGGTAGGTAGCGAGCCAGACACAGGTTTTCCGAATTGCCGATTACCACGCGTGGTAGGGGCACAGCGCGCCGTGCCCCTACGGAATGTGATTTGGACGATACCATGCATGTGGTTTGGCATCACGACAAATGCATCCAACGACACATTATCCCGAATATCGGCCGTTCGATGCCATTCCTCGCGTACAACACGTCCGTTTTGGTTTACATGCATCGCATGGTCATCCACATAACCAAAAAGGCGTTTATGACGGTTTGTGCATATCGTCACGAAATACGCCCCGGGTTGCGCGTAATCGTAATCGGGCAACCGCATCGACTGGCGGTTATGGCGGCGCGGGTCGTATGGCATGGGCTCTTTACAATGTGCTCCCGTCTTTCTCATCTGACCCATGACCCCACCCTCGCATAACGTCATGCCCACCACCGACGCATTCGACCCGTACCACGACCTGAGCAGCGACCAGCGCACGCAGTTGGAGACGTACGAAGACCTGCTGCGCCGCTACAACGAGACGCTGAACCTCATTTCGCCCGACACGACCGATGCCATCACCGAGCGGCACATTTTGCACTCACTGGTGTTGCGGGTACGTGACTTCCCCGCAGGGGCGCGCATCGTAGACTGGGGCAGCGGCGGCGGTCTCCCGGCCATTCCGCTGGCCATCGCCTACCCTGACACTGAGGTGATCGCGGTCGATTCAGTCGGCAAGAAAATGCGAGCGGTGCGTAGCATGGCTCGACGGCTGGGCCTCGACAATCTGTTCGCCTGGGCCGGACGCGCTGAAAACTGGCCGGATACCGCCCACTACTCGGTCTCGCGCGCTACCGCACCGCTGGTTGATCTGTGGCAGTGGCACACCCGCGCTGTGTCTGAACTCCCGTCTGAGCCCAAGGAATCCGACTGGGCTCCGGGACTCATCACGTTAAAGGGCGGCGATCTCTCTGGGGAGATTACTGTTCTTCAGCAGTGCGACCGTCGCGTTCGCATCCAACAGATCCCGCTGCACGCGCTGCTACAAGATGCCGCTGAGCATCCGAGCTATTTTGCCGAGAAGTGTTTACTTGCCGTTACTGCAGCAGATGGCACGTAGCACACGGACGATATGACGTATTTAGTCTGTTAAAAACCAATTGGTAAACCCTTTAATATAATTATTTTACAGGATGCGAACCGTGCTTTATTTCGTGCTGGTTCTTGCCGGAGCATACGTGACAATTACAGCGCTGGCCTATGCATTTCAACAACAGCTGGTGTTCTTTCCATCGGGCACGATGGCTACCGATCCGGGAGCCGCTGGGCTCGCGTACGAGGAGGTCAGCATCGACACGGAAGATGGGGAAACTCTTCATAACTGGTGGATTCCCGCCGAGGAGGCCGTCGGCACGGTGGTGTTCTTTCACGGAAATGCAGGCAACATTTCAGGCCGCGTAGGTACGGCCAACTTCTTCCACGAGCATGATATGAACGTGCTGCTCGTGAGCTACCGCGGCTACGGACAAAGCACCGGATCGCCCTCCGAAGGCGGACTGTACCGCGACGCTGAGGCCGCATGGCGGTACCTGACTGAAGAACGAGATCTGGCTCCCGCATCCATTCTTGTTGCCGGACGCTCGCTCGGAAGCGCTCCAGCCACTTACCTGGCATCGCGCACCGCACCGGGCGGACTGCTGCTCGAATCGGCGTTTACCTCGATGCCGGATGTGGGGGCACGGGCCTATCCGATCTTGCCCGTGCGCTTGCTGAGCCGCTTCGAGTTTGACAACGAAGCGCGCATCGGCCAGGTCGACGCCCCCGTGCTCATGATGCATAGCCCCAATGATGAGGTGGTGCCCTACGATCTGGGGCGCACGCTCTACGACGCCGCTTCGGAGCCCAAGACGTTTGTTGACATCCAGGGCGGGCACAACGCCATGCGCACGGATCAATCGGCCTATCGACAGGCGGTGCGGACGTTCATCCGCGAGCACTGGCCTACCTCCAATGAGTAGCTGGGTAGCGGTTCAATGTTAAGTGATTGACATGTGGTTTACATCATCGCTACCCGCTCGAACCCCCTCTGTCTCCGAGCTTCGCCGCAGGCGTGATCCTGTGGACATCTCCCCCTTGGCCAAGGGGGAGAAACCCGTAGGGAGAGGGGGTTCGAAGAAGACAAAGCTACGGTGTCTAGTTTCCTTATTATTTAGCGTCTATCCACTACCGAGTAGCTGATCTCGTCACTCTACCACAGTCACCTCGTGTTCGATGACAGTGTCGTCGCGGTTTGAGAAGTCGTTGCCAATGACGCGCTGTCCGTTCAGGCGAATGAGCGCCTCGCCGGGTGTGTCGAATTGGAGGTTGAGCGTGCGCTTGATCAATCCGAGGACGTCGGGGCATGCCCCCTCGGCATCTGTTCGGTCGAGGTCATACGGCGTAATTTCAATGAGGAGTGCGTCTTGTTCAGTCTCCACTCGGTCTGCTTCGTAGCATCCGTTGGGAGCAACCGTTCGGGCCTCGACCTCAAAGGATACTCCTGCCTGCACGGTGTCGGGCGCTGTGAGCGGCTCGAAGGTTTCCGTATTTAAATTCGATGACGCAGGGCCTTCTTCTGTGGCAGCCTGTTCGATTTCCCACTCTACAATGCCGACCTCAACGGTCGAGCCGTCGTCATTCCCCAGCAGGTCGCAGCCGATGATTAGAAGTGGCGAAAGAAGAAGAGCAAGCGGAATCGTGCGGAGAGAAGTCATGGGTATGCGGACCGTCTGTAAAATCGTGGTATAGTTGCCAACCAAGTGCACCTGAAAGACAACGAAAGTTGGTAGCTCATTCCATGAAGATATAGTGAGGTGCTGTTCTGGTTCGTCGAAAAAAATCAGCGGAGCCAGCGCTCGGGCTTTTAGGCGGCTCAGTTGGGCTGCTGCGTTGTGATCATGGTGGCATGACCTACCTGTTGGCTTATGTCGAGATCGGTGCGTATCGACCAATCTGAAGGGGCAATTTCTGGAGATTCTCTTTAGAAATGGTCTTTTTGCAGTGTAGGGTTCGCATTGCGGTTATTGAATAAGACCGATGTAGAAAGGGTCGGGGGGCAGCGATTCCAAGCCCATATAGGAAAAGTGCAGCTTAAATGTTACACTCTTGACAAGGGGCGGGGGGGGTTGATAATCTAATCTCTGACTGTTTTCCTTCCGATGGTAATAATTCGTTATATCACAAATAAGTGATTGGTAAAATGAAATCAATTACTCAAAAGTCCGTAGCGTTTTTAATTGTCTTCGTCATCGTTGCTGCAGTAAGTATTGGAGGAGTAACATATGCACTTTCTTCTTCGCAAGGTGATGGGTTTTGCGACACTGCAGGAGCTTTCCTCGTCTGCTGCTCAGTAGACGATGATAACCAGATCGACGATTGCCACATTGTTGAAACTTGAACCGAGTTAAGTAATTACCTCGTTGATATACACACTCTATTAGTACGTCCATCACGTATTTTGTAAACAAGCGATGCTATGCTATGCTGACCAGCATAGCATAGCCTTTTTGTTTAAGATCTTATTATGATTATGGGCAAAGCAAACCTCTGTCTTTTCTATTTCTTAGTGGTGTCAACACTTGCTCTTCTCTGGGTAGGTTTAAGTCCGACTCTTTCGGCTTCGGATCATGGTTTTCATCAGCAGTCTACTCAAGACACGCTGCACACCCCAGAGCGTGTGGATGTCGTGGCGGACGAGGCCGCGTTGTACCAGGTGCGCGATGCATTTATTCACAACGGTCAGGTAACGGTAGTACAAGACCCCGAGCCTGGCGTCGTGCAGTTTCACGCGGGTGAGATGATCGCCTCCTGGGGACGTGAGGGAGAAGGACCTACCGACCTACAAAATCCCGCGGGCGTTGTTGTAAACGATACATACATTGCGGTGCTGGATCGCATGCCTGCAAAGGTGGTCTATTTCGACCATGAAGGCAACTCAATTCACAACACAATGATTGATGGGTATCAGTTTGCCAGCGGATGGGCTGTGACGGAAGAAGACACGCTGATTAGCGTCTCCAACATGTCAGACGAGTCGGGCACCTCCGATCTTGTGCGGCTGCACGATGGCGAAACCCTGGAGGCCCTGTCTGTGGATGCAGGCGAGGACATACGCGTTGAACCGAACGAAGGCTTTCCTATGACGATGCCCGCCCCATTCATGAGTCCGGCATGGACGGTGGTGCACGACGGTCGCGTCTACCAATGGACCCACGACGGCTATATCGTTGAGACGGATACCGAAGGCAACGAACAACGCCGATATACCACGAATGATTTTCGGGCTTTTCCCATAGACGACGACAGTATTGATTTGTATCTGGAATACGTCTTTGATCCCGAGGCCGAGTTTCAGGGCGTCCAAGATGCGTTCCGTCATGTGCGGGAAGAGGCCCGAGAAAGCGTAGACTTTCCGGATGTCTTTCCCGCTGTCCTTGATATGAAAGCAGCTCCAAGTGGGGGACTATGGCTGCGCCGTGCATCAACGGGGGAGGGAACCATCTGGTCATACTGGCACGACGGGGAAGAAAAGGCATCCTATCAGTTTTCTGCCGGACAGCGCGTGCTGCATTTCATAGATGACGAGCGCGTTTTAGTGCGAGGGCGAGACGATGATGGCGCACCCATCATTGAAGTGTACAGCGTTCCTGTGGCGGAATAACCCTGCCTTGATTTCTTATTTTTGGTCCAGCGCCTCCTATACGTCCAACGGGGGCCGTGCCTGACTGTCACGATCTATTCTTCCGGCTTCCCGTGGCTGCATCGAAATGTACGATAGGGCAGGGGTTGTGCTTACGAGACCGCATGATTGGGCCGGAGACGAAGCCTCATAGCAGGCATGGATTCGTTTGGACAGCGTAAATCTGCACATCCCCCTGAACCCAAACAATGTACAATCAGGCTGTGGCTTCGGCGGGGACGGTGGCTTTGTCGAGTTGGAGTTCTTCGAGCACGACGAGCGCGTCGAGCAGGGTGGGGGTGTCTTGTACGATGGCGCGCACCGTGTCTTTCTTGGCGTCGTCTTTGAGCACGTAGCGGCGGTCGAGGCCGGCCAGCTTTTCGAGGAGCGGCTGGAAGACCTGCTCGTAGAAGTACGGGTCGGCGGGCTTGGCGGGCAGGTAGAGGAAGAGCCGCTTGTTCTTGAAGACGACTTTGGGGAGACGCAGCGCCTGGGCGCGGATGCGCAGTTCGGCGGCGGTGAGGAGGTGCTCCACGGGCGATGGAGGCTCGCCAAAACGGTCACGCATTTCATCGCGCAGATCGCTGAGCGTCTCTTCATCGGGCGCATCGCTGATACGGCGGTAGAGGTTGAGGCGCTCGACGTTGTTGGCGAGGTAGTCATCGGGGATGTACGCGTCTTCCTCCACATCGACGGTGGTGTCGGGTGCGGGCGGTGCGATGTCTTCGTCGTCGAGCACGTCGCTGTACTCGTCCTGACGCAGTTCTTTGATGGCGTCGTCGAGGATCTTGTGATAGGTTTCGTAGCCCACTTCGCCGATGAATCCGCTTTGTTCGGCCCCCAGGAGCGCGCCCGCCCCGCGAATGTCGAGATCGCGCATGGCGAGGCTGAATCCGCTGCCGAGGTCGCTGAACTCCTCCACGGCCTGCAGGCGCTGGCGCGCGTCGTCGGTCAGGCTGTGGATGCTGGGCACAAGCAGGTAGCAGAATGCCTTACGCTGCGAGCGACCTACGCGCCCACGCAATTGGTGCAGCGCTGACATCCCAAAGTGGTCGGCCCGGTTGATGAGCATGGTGTTGGCATTCGAAATGTCGAGCCCGTTCTCGATGATGCTGGTGCTGATGAGCACGTCGTACTTCTTCTCGACAAAGTTGGTCATGACACGCTCCAGCTTCTTGCCGCTCATCTGTCCATGGCCCACGCCGATGCGCACGCCGGGCACCATCCCGCGCACCATCTCCGCGATTTCGTTGATGGTCTTGACGCGGTTGTGGATGAAGAAGACCTGTCCGCCCCGGCTCTGCTCGTAGAGAATGGCGTCGCGGATGAGGTCCTGGTTGAAGGTGTGGATTTCGGTGATGATGGGCTGCCGGTTGGGCGGAGGCGTGCCGATGATCGACAGGTCGCGCGTGCCCAGCAGCGAGAACTGCAGGGTGCGCGGGATGGGCGTGGCGGTGAGGGTGAGGGTGTCTACGCTGGCCCGCACTTCGCGCAGCGCCTCTTTCGTCTTGACCCCAAAGCGCTGCTCCTCGTCGATAATGAAGAGCCCGAGATCGTTGAACTCGACGTCTTTCGAGGTGATGCGGTGCGTGCCAATCAGGATGTCGAGGCTGCCGGCCTCCAGACGCTTCAGGATGTCTCGCTGCTCCGCTTTTGTGCGAAAGCGCGAGATCATGTCGATGGTTACCGGGTAGCGCCCCAGCCGCTTCTTGAACGTCTCGTAGTGCTGCTGCGCCAGAATGGTGGTGGGTACGAGAATGGCCACCTGCTTGCCATCTTGTGCTGCTTTGAAGGCGGCACGCACGGCCACTTCGGTCTTGCCAAATCCCACATCGCCACACACCAGGCGGTCCATCGGTACGGGGTCTTCCATATCGCGCTTCACTTCTTCGGCGGCCTGCGCCTGATCGGGTGTATCCTCAAACTCGAAGCTGGCCTCCATCTCCTGCTGCCACACCGTATCCGACGAAAACGCGTAGCCGTTCGAGGCTTTGCGCTTCGCGTAGAGCTCGATCAGGTCGCGCGCAATGTCTTTGACCTTCGACTTGGTGCGCTCTTTCGTGCGCTCCCACTGGCCCGATCCAAGCTTGGTGAGGCGCGGCTGGTGGCCCTCTTTGCCGCTGTACTTGTTCAGTTTGTAGAGCGCATTCACGTTGACGTAGAGCACGTCGCCATCGGCAAAGTTGAGGCGCACGGCCTCTTGCTGCTTGCCGCGCACGGTAATCTTCTTCATCCCCGCAAACGTGCCGATGCCGTGGTCAACATGCACCACAAAATCGCCGGGCGAGAGGTTTTCGATGTCGCGCAGACTGAGTCCGCCCGTGCGCTGCTGACGCCGTTTGGTGGAGGGGCGGTGGTAGCGGTTAAAGATCTGGTGGTCGGTATAGACGGCCAGGCCAAGCTCTTCGTGCTCGAACCCTTCGTGCAGCGACTCGACCTGCAGACGGGCGCGTCCGTGGTCGATGTCGGTTTCGAGCAGGTCGCGCAAGCGGCGGGCCTGTCCGTGGCTGTCGCACAGAATAAACGTGTCGAGACCGCGCTCTTTGTTGTGCTTCAGGCGCTCGCGCAGCACATCCATCTCGCTATTGAACGAGGGCTGTGGGGCTCCGCCCATGTTGATCGTGTCGACTGCTGTGCCGTTCGTGTGCGTGAAGGCCCCGAATTGCAGGCGCGGGTACTGCTGCAGGTGGAGGCGCAGTGCGTCCGCTGTTAGGAAGCGGTCTTCGGGGTGTGGAAGTTCGTCTGTATCGACGGTGCTGTCCTCTTCCTCGTCCCGTTCTATGGCCTGTTGATAGCGCGACACCGCCGTGTCGAAGAGCGCCTCCATGTCCTCCAGGAGGCGTGCCTCGTCGACGGTAGCCAGGCACGTGGTGTCGGGCAGGTAGTCGAGGAAGGCGACGGCCTGCTGATCCGCTGATTCGCGTTCGAGGTTGGGCACGAGCCGCACCTCCTTCCGCTGACTGATGGAGCGCTGCGTCTGCGCATCGAACTCGCGCAGGCTATCGACCTCATCGCCAAAGAACTCGATGCGTACCGGGTGGGCTCCGGAGTACGGGTAGACGTCGAGGATGCCGCCGCGCCGGGCGATGTGCCCTGGCTCCTCGACAAACTCGACGTGCGTGAAGCCCTGATCGACCAGGCGTTCGGTGAGCGCCTCCATCTCCCACGTCTCGCCAACGGATAGCGTGAGGGTTTCGTGGCTCACGTTCGAGGCCGGGGGAACGCGTTCGCTAAGCGCCTCGACACTCGTCACGACAATGCCGTCGAAGTCGTCGGAGAGCTGCTGCATCACATCGGCCCGCGCCACGAGTGGACTGGAGTCGCGCAGTGCGCCGGTGTCGTAGGGCGTGCGATGAGTCGCCGGAAAGCGTACGATGCCTTGATCGGACCCTGCGATGTGTTCGAGGTCGCTCTGCACATAGGCGGCGTCGTCTTCAGTGGGGACGATGCAGCAGAGCGGGGCGTTGGGGGCCTCGCGCAAAAGATGGAGCACAAACGCGGAAAGAGAGCCCGAAGCACGCTCTACTTTCATCGCATCGGACGCGCCAGCATTTTCCACCCAGGTGCGCAGCTTGTCGAGAACGGGAGTGGTTTCGATGCGTCGAACAAGATCGGAAAGAGCCACGATACAGAAAGCAAGTCAAGGGCAAACGGAGCCGTCATCCATGCGCAAAGGCTGCTTTGCCAATAAGAGGCGGCGAGCAGTGAGCTATGGAGCAACAAGTACTATAACAAACGGAAGGGGGGACATTCAGATTCACCGCCCGACGCAAAAAAGGTGTTATACCAAATCCGGCTGCACCGTTTTCGGGCGGTTTGTCTGCACAACGCCGGATTTGAGTGTGGGTGGTCGAATGGACAGAAGAATGGACGGTGTGCTCATCCAACCCGTCCACACGTTCATGTCTCCATTCCTTACCGGAGCATGCGGGGTTGGTATAAGTCCGCTAGACAGCGGCTAGTCTTCGCAATCCCCTAGATCTGTTTCACGTGGAACAGTGCGGCTAGTCAAGACGCATGGCTTCATAAGGTTACCTAGAAAGATTTGCGGGGGCAGAGTAGGGCATAGTGGATAAATGTAAGGGCCGACGATGTTTAATCTCCGCTAGTGGGCTGCCACGTGTGACGATGATTGGGCGGCTGCATCCGGTCTGGCAGCAATGAGATTGCTTCGCTCCGCTCGCAATGACAGGAGTGTGCGGTTTTCTCGGTACGTCAGGGAGCACATGTGTTACCCAAACATTGATCTGTGACAGAGTACTAAGTGACCTCAACAATGGTTGTGGGGATTGCCGGTTGGTTTCCCCTCCATCCTACCCTTCCTCCCCGAGGAGGAAGGAACCGTGGAAGGCGTTCATCACGTCCCCCTCGGAGGAGCTATGGTGTATACACAACGCAACCGGAGGCGAACTCCCACTTGCGTCCTCGTCGCGATGCTCTGCGTCGCGACGGACGAATGGACGCTCTGCGTCCAACGTATCCCCCCCGAGGTAAAGAAACCAGGTGGTGGATTAGGGATGCTGGAGCGTCCCGGCAAGCGTGGCGACGCAGAGGGATCATAGGTCATGCCTGTTGTGCATCGCCACGAGAGGACAGATGTTTTGTTATTATCATCGGGCAGGCTGTCACTCCCTCTTGAACTCCAATATTGACACGTGACTTCACTTACTGCTGTGTCACACGTGATTGTTAGGGTCCGAAATTGTCATCGCGGAGGAGGGAGCCCTGCGACTGACGCGGCGATCTCATGCCGTTGATTGGGCGGCTGCATCCGGTCTGGCAGCAATGAGATTGCTTCGCTCCGCTCGCAATGACAGGAGTGTGCGGTTTTCTCGGTACGTCAGGGAGCACATGTGTTACCCAAACATTGATCTGTGACAGAGTACTACGTTTCCATGCGCGCATCCGCCATTCTGTGGAGCGTTCTGCCCGTGCGTCTTTTATGTGTCGCCAGAGAGGCCATTGCGAATGGCGGGGCGGGCAAAGCCGTCAGCATCATCCAGTAGGGTGCGCGCTTGCTCGGGAGAGGTGTCAACCAGCAGCATAACCAACGCGGTTTTGACGTGACCGTTGGTGGCTTGAAGCGCTTCTTCGGCGGTGTTGTAATCAACATCCGCAGCCATCATAAGGGTGCGTCGTGCACGCTCTACAAGCTTCGTGCTGGTGCGCTGCAGATCCACCATCATATTCTCGTAGACCTTGCCACGCCGGATCATAGCGGCGGTGGTGAGCATGTTCAGCACGAGCTTCTGCGCAGTGCCGCTTTTCATGCGAGTGGATCCCATGACCACCTCCGGACCCACAAGCGGGCAGATCTTGACATCGGCGGGAGCGTCAATGGAGTCCGGGGGCGTGCAGGCTATATAGGCTGTGGCGCATCCCATGGAATAAGCATGCTGTAGGGCGCCCTGTACAAAGGGCGTACGCCCGCTGGCCGAGATGCCGCAGACCATGTCTTGGGGGGTGCAGTTGGCCTCTACCAGAGCCTGCTTGCCATTGGCAGGGATGTCTTCGGCGCCCTCTTGCGATTGAAATACGGCGTTGCGTCCTCCGGCAATAAATCCCTGAACCTGATCTGGGTCAGAACCAAACGTGGGGGGGCATTCTGAAGCGTCGAGAATGCCAAGACGTCCACTGGTGCCGGCGCCGACATAAAGAAGGCGTCCGCTCTCGTCGAGGGTCTCGACAAGCAGGTCCACTGCCTCGGCAATGCGAGGAAGTTCGCGGCGTACGGCGATGGGCACCCGGTGGTCTTCGGTGTTAATGATCTCCAGGATCTCGCGCGTGGAGGCGGTGTCGATCTGTGTGGAGTGCGGGTTGCGCTGTTCGGTAGCGCGCGTCTTTAAGTCGTCGTAGAGCTCAGAAGAGTCAGGCATGGGAGGCGGAATAGCGGTATCTGCGAACAAGTGCAAAAAGAAGACCTCCTGTTGCTAACACGAGGGCAAGCCAGCCCGTGATTGCCCACCAAGAAGGAGTAGACGACGAGAGGTCCAGCGCATTGGGGTTGCCAAAAAGAACTGGACTGGCCCAGAAAAAGGGCGAACGGCGGTCGGGGGCGGCGTCTAAAAATGCAAGCTGGGCCTGTTGTAGCGCAACGTCTTTTGGATGTCCTTCGCTCAAGGCATCGTAAAAACGGGTGGAGAGCGCAACCGCCGTGTCGTCGTCGGTAGGCCATAGGTGAGATAGGGTGCTCTGAGCCCCAGAGGCTTGGAACGCATACTGCAGTCCAAGGAGCCCTTCGCCCGACCGTAACTCACCTCGGGCTGTGCTGCATCCGCTTAGCACAACGAGAGGAACCGGAGCGCCAGGCCTCATAATGTCGTGCACGCGAAGCAGTCCATCGTGACCCGGTTCGCCCGAGAGCACGAACGCACTACGTAGCGGGTCGGCGGGGGATAGCAGAGCATGCGAGGCAATGTGAACGATGGTGGCATCGGATCCATGCGCGCGTACGGCACTTGGTGTGGCGGACTCGTTGAGGGCCGTATGCGTGCGGTTAAACATCCGGCTCAGGCGATTTAACTCGGTGGCTACCCCCGGCAGGGGAGCGAGCGATAGACTATCCGCTCCACTGCGCAGGCGGATCTCGGTCGCCAGCAAATCTTCGGACGGCGGTGGGTCTCCGAACTCGGACATCCCAAACGCAGCGAGGTCTAAAGACGGCGAATGGGACTCATCTGTAGTCTCTTCTGAAAGTAACGAAGGAGAGAGCGACGACAAAATGGGGCGCTCTTCAATCAAGTACCGCGCCTGGTCGTAAGCGTGTGGGCCCTCGGGGGCGTCGGTGACAAGTGCTGCAAAGGGAAGCTGAAGCAGGGGGCCATCGGGCGCAACAATGAGTCCGCCATCAGCAGGCAGGTATTCCCGAATCGGTTGGACAAGCTCCTGGTAGGCGTCATGCAGTCCGTTGAGGTTGAATGCCGTCATGCTTATTGAGGCAGACACCCTGTCGTTGGTTAGAAGTGGACTGATCTGCTCCAGTAGTTCGTTCAGGCTGCTTGATGTGTGCGGTAGGTCGATCGCGACAACGGTGTCGGGCCGCACCACATAGGCGGATAGCGTAGGCGAGTGGTCATCGTGAGCGTTGGGGGCGTCGATATGGTAGGCAATGAGTGTCCGGTTGGTGGCACCCAGCCACTGCTGCAGGGCGCGTCGATCGATTTCTAGAGTGCGGTTAGAGAGGTCCACCAGTTCGTTTCGATCGGCCATAATAACAGCCTCCTCGTCCATCACATCGCGCGCGGTGGATGTGTCGGAGGTTGCTGAACGGCGCGTGCGTAGCGTGTTGAGCGCGGTGGTTAGGCTGTCGTACTGCATGCGTTCATTGGGCGCCATGTCGTCAAGCAGTGCCGCTTGCATGCGTGTGTCGCGGAGGAAGCGTCCTCGAAAGCGAAGCCATACGTCGAGGGCTTCGTCGGCCTGCCCCTGGCGGCGGAGCGTGCGCATCAGGCCGTCATATCCGGCGCGGCGGTCTGAGAAGGTGCGCGTTGACCACAGCGTGCCGCGAATAGACTCGTGCTCGGCATCGGTAAGCGTCGCTGCTGTTTCGTAATGCTCGCGGGCGGAGCGCAGGTCGCCCCTCCGTTCATGCACTTGCCCCAGGTAGGTGTGCGTTTGTCGTTGACGCGAGAGCAGGCCCTGCTCAGCCGCAGCCTGCTGACTGGCTTCAAAGTAGCGCTGCGCATCGTCTATGCGTCCGGTTTGCAACGCAGCGCGCCCTTGGGCCATGAACTTACTGGTGCGACGATTGAGCGATGTGGAGGCATCAACATGATCGTGTACGCGCTCCAGGATTGCCGTGGCGCGTTCAGGGTCGTTGGTTTTGATATAAGCCACCGCAAGCGTTAAGAGCGGGCCAATAGCAAGGTCGCGGTTGACTGGTTTGAGTTTGGCAAAGGCACGTTCAGCGAGTTCCTCGATGCGGGGAAGCGTTTCTTCGGGCGAACGCATGCCTGCATCGGCCATTCGTTGAAGCACAGAGGCATTGAGGGATAGCGCTCGTCCATGCTCAAGTTGGATGTTTGCAGTGGGGGCGGGCGTTTTCGAGGCTTCGCGCTCGACCTGTTTCAGGTAGTAGAGAGCGGGCTCTAGTTCTTGCAAGTTGCTGTAGGTAAGGGCCAGATTGTTGAGCCGCTGAATACGCACATCAAAAGCAGCGTGCGGGGTCAGCGAAACCGCTTGTGCGTAATCGCGCAGAGAACGGCTGGGGTAGCCCAGTAAGTAGTGATACCGCCCACGGTTGCTGTACATCCACGATACCATGGTAGAGTCATCGGCGGGGCTGTACTGCGCGAAGAACTCATCGAACGATTCCAGTGCAGCTTCGGGATGGCCGCGTTCGTATTGGGCAACGACCAGTGCGCGGTAGGTGCTCATCACCACGCGCGGGCGTCGCTCTCCGTAGCAGGTTTGCACCTCACGAATGGTGTCTTCAACCTCGCGGAGCAAAGCGCGCCGCTCGGGCGAGTCATTCATCGGCAGGGCGTGCTGATAGGTGTCTTGCAGCGGGGGCATCATCATTCCACACTCGCGCAGCGAAGGCCGGTCGGTCGTATCGGGGGCCTCTCCATTGGTGGTATCAGCGGCAACGAGGGGACTCCAGCTGAGCAGAATCGACGTAAGTACAACCCCAAGAAATGACATCATAACATTCAGGATAGTGATGAATGCGTGCATGGGACGAGCCCCATGCAGTATACGGTACATCCCTAAAGCAGGTCACCGGATATAACGGTAGCCCATCCACGCCACGAGTAGAGCAAGTACAACGAGAAACTGTGCAGGCGGTAGGGGGGACGATGTGGGCTCAAGCGCAAGCGCTTCGGGGGATCCGTGCAGTACGGTTACCGCCCAGAAGAACGGACTGGCTTGAGCGCCATGTGCCTTTAGGTATTGAACTTGGGCGCGCTGTAGCGCCTCGTCTTTGGGGAGGCCCTCTGTCAGGTTTTCGTAGAAGGCGGTAGAAAGTGCTACGGCGGCTTCGTCGTCCATGCTCCATAGGTTCGAAAGCGTAGCCTGGGCGCCCATAGCTCGAAAGGCGTATTGCAGGCTTTCCATTCCTTCGCCCGCTTGCAACGACCCTTGGGCCGTGTCGCATCCGCTCAGGTTAACCAGTGGAATCGAAGAGAATGTGTTGCGGATTTCGTGGAGATAGAGCAGTCCACTTTCAGGCGTGTTCTCATCGTCGGGCGCCAGCATAAACGCGTTATGGAGAGGCGATGTGGGGTTTACAAACGCATGCGACGATAGGTGCAAAATGGAGGGTGCCAAGGTGCGTTGTTTGAATGCGCTCTTGGTAGCCTCGTTATTGAGTGCCGTTTGTGTGCGTTCAAACAAGCGACTGATGGCATCGATTTCATCGGCTACGCCAGGAAGGGGGGGAAGCGCGAGCGATTCGCCCGGTGCCGGGGCATTGCGCAATCCAGCACGAACGGTTGCGGGCGGCGAGGAGAGTGAAGGAAACTCCGAGACGCCAAACGCAGCCAGGTCTAGATCAAACGCATCGGCGTTGTGGGGGCGCTGCATATCCTGCATAAACGACCGGGTCGAGAGCTGCATTGACAGCGGGCGTTCATGCACAAGAAAGTCGGCCTCGTGATAGGCAAATTGCCCCGAGGGTGGAGTGCGCACAAGCATGCTCATGGGGAGGTGGAAAAGCGGTCCGTCGGGGATGACGGCGAGCGGCACATCGTCGGGCAGGTGATTGGCTACAGGTCGGTAGAGTGCCTCGTGCAGCTTATGAAGCGGATGCAGGTTGAACCGGGTGGCGCTGAGCGAATGATCGGGCGTATCGTTGGCAAACACGGGAGAGACCTCGGCCAGCAGAGCGCGTACGTCGTGCTGCGTAATGTCGAGCGGAATGGCTGCCAGCGTATCAGCTGTGATCAGAAACGCATGCGAGGCGGTGCGTCCAGGCGTGGTGGTCGTGTCGTCTTCCAGGAAGTAGGAGACAACGGCACGGTCTTTTTCGCGAAGCGTTTCCTGCAACTCTGAAAGCGAAGGTAGATCGGGATCGGGAACCAGATCGACCAGCGATTTTCGCTCAGCAATGAGTTGGGATTCTTCGCGTTGCAAGCGGGCAACTTCACGTGAATCCTCGGCTGTGGCAAGCTGGTTACGCACGGTCTCAAGCGTTGCCGTCAGGCTGTCGTACTGCACGCGCTTGTTTGTGCTTAGCTGGTTGGTGACCTCTTCCAGGGCGCGCAGATCCGAAAGGTGGCGAGCACGGGTGCGCTCTAGTGCTTGAAAGGCCTCCGCTGGGTGGCCCTCGGCCAGGTAGGCGCGCACTAGGCCCCGATATGGTAGATCCCAGCGTCCGAGTTCTGCCATCGACCAATCGGTGGCGCGGAGCGAGGTGCGGTGCTCTTCGATGGATGCAATAGAGGATTCGTAGGAAGCGCGGGCGTCCTCCCAGTTACCCTCCTGTTCGTACAGTTCGGCTTTCCGCGAGAAGAGGTGACGACGACGGTGATCGACCTGGCCTTCAAATGAGAGGTCAAGCGCCTGGTCGGCATACCGATGCGCCTCCTCTTGTCGTTCTAGCTTGCCCAGAAAGCGTGCGCGTGTAGAATAGTAAAACGAGATATAGTCGGTGCGATCGTGATCGTGGGCGATGTCAATGGCTTGCTGGTTGTAGGGAAGGGCGTCAGCGTATTGTCCTAACGCGTGGTAGACTTGCGATAGAGAGTTAAGCCGAAAGGCTTGCGACATGGTTTCGGTGCTGTGAAGGTCCAGGCTTTCATAGAGCATGGCCTTGGCCCGCTCAAGCTGGTCGGTACGCTCTATTGCCGAATTGTCTTCAAGCAACAGTTCGGCTCGTGTCGCCAGCACGCGTGCATAGGATTCTTGCACTGCGGGGCGCTCAGGATCGAGTGCTTCAAGCCACTCTTGGGCTTGTGCGTAGGCCGATTGGGCAGCCAGCCGATTCTGCGCTCGGGCGTGCATGAGGCCCAGGTCAATAGACAGTTCTGCCGCTTGAACGGTCTCCTTATCGGGCAGCATTTCTATAGCGCGGGCATAGTCGCCCACAGCAGCCGACAGGTCGCCAGTGTAGTAGTTGAGGTACGCCCGGAAGTTGTAGAGATCGGAGAACGCGTCTTTGCTGACCGATGAGGTGTCGGTAGGGGAATTGCCAAAGTCGGAAAAGAAGGTGTCGAAGTGATGCTGCATGGCCTCGAAGTCTTGCAGCTGGGCGGCCACGTACGCCGACTGTGCGTGAGCACGGGCCAGTTTGTCTGGTGCGGTTCGGCAGACCGACCGGGCTTCTGCAAGTACATCGCGACGTTCTTCGATCTGCGCACGTCCGTCGGGGTCGTCATCGTACCAGATATAATTGACATCCGCTCCACTAATTGACAGACTGCTCGATGCCTCCAACAGCGAAGAGCAGGCATCGTCTGCTGCATGTGCGCAAGTAAAGAAGCTTACCCCTAAAAGCAGCAGAACAGAAGCTAGCGTACACCGAAACATGTGTGTTAATTAAGCGTGAAGGTGTAGTGTGTGTAATCTTTCAACTAAACGCTATCGCACGCCATGAACGATGCTTCTTTACGGGCTGGTTGGTCGTTCGGGCCACCGCCGCAATTCGATAACGGAGACGACCATCCGCCCAGTAACCCCGATGAAGGCTCTGATGATGACGACGATGACGACAGCAAAATCGACGATGGGTGATCGACTGCCTTGCCGCGCCCGCTATTCGTGCGCGTATTGTTGTGGCTATAAGCAGCGTTGCGTGAGGCTAATCTGGTGGGAATGCCCTCGCAATGGCGTTTGATGGATCCCAAACGCTAGTATAGGAAAAAGAGCAGACTCTGTCCAGGATACATCTCGTAAATCGTCCCTAATGTCCTGTCACAACTGAATGTTAAGGTGCGAAATTGTCATCGCGAGGAGGGAGCCCTGCGACTGACGCGGCGCTGGGCGCAGCCCGAGTATTCCTGGGGTGCGATCTCATGCCGTTGATTGGGAGGCTGCACCCGGCCTGATAGCATGAGATTGCTTCGCTGTGCTCGCAATGACATGATTGTGAGTTGTTCTCGGTACGTTAGAGGGTACATGTGTTACCCAAAGATTGACCTGTGACACAGCACTACGATGTATTCTTGGGGTTGAACCCGTAGGTTGTTTAAGGGTATCGTAAGCATCTAGCGCCCTTGCTCTTGTAGATGGCTACGCGGGTAGCACTTCGGCATGACGTTAACTGATTTACGGCTTCGCTCTTTCCGCGCACATGCCCATACCGAAGTACAGTTTGCCCCTAAGATCAACGTACTGATAGGGGAAAATGGGGTGGGAAAGACCAATGTGCTAGAGGCGATTCACTACCTGTGTATCACCAAGAGCTTTGTGGCCTCTAACGACCGCTACGCGGTACGGCAAGAGGCGCCCTACTTCGAAATCGAGGGTACGGTGGAAGGCGTACGGCGTGATGCGGTGCAGGCTAAGCTCGTGTACATGCCGCGCGAAGGCAAAAAGATGTTCATCAATGATGCTCCGTTAGATCGGTTGGCCGATGTGGTGGGGCAGTTTCCGGTCGTGGTGCTAGCGCCCGAAGACCACGCGCTGACTGCCGAAGGCCCCGATGAGCGGCGCCGCTTTTTGAACAACATCCTGAGCCAGGCGCGTCCGGCGTACATGGATACGCTGATGAAGTACCATCGCGCCCGCAAGCAGCGCAATGAACTGCTGCGGCAGTACCGGAAGAAGCCATCGCCTCCGCCCGAGGCGTTACTGCAGCCATGGACCGAAAAGCTGGTGCAGCTGGGTAGTCAGGTGGTGGCGCGCCGCCAATCTTTTCTTGGTGAGTTTGCGTCGTATCTCGAAGACGCATACGCACGTATCCAAACGGTGGCCGAACATCCAACCATTACGTACGACACCTTCGCCGACGATGTAACGGATGATCCCGAGGAGGTAGCCGATGCATTTCGGAATCGTCTTCACGAGAAGAAAGACCATGAGTCCAAGCGAGGCACGACGCTTGTTGGCCCCCAGCGCGATGAGTTGGTGTTTCGGCTTGACGATCTGGAGGTCCGCCGGTATGCCTCACAAGGGCAACATCGCACGTTTGCGATGGCGCTGAAGCTGGCACAATATTTTTACCTCTCCGACCGTCTTAATCGACGTCCGCTGTTGCTGCTTGACGATGCGTTTGGAAAGCTAGACCGTACACGGACGGATGTGTTTATGGAGTTGCTTCAGTCAGATGACGTTGGGCAAAGCTTTATCACCGCGACACGAGCCGCTCCGTTTACGCAAGCTGTACCGTTTGGTGAAGCGCACCATCAGTTGTACCAGGTGGATACCCACGAGGGAGCTGCACGTATCACGTACGCAGACGAGTATGCGCCCATCCCGTCGTCATAATAGTGCAATACCAGGAGCATAGAAGACGAGCACGCGTACATTGCTCTTACTCAACGATGATTCAGCGATTAGCATAGCAGCTGCAATAAGCCATGAAGTCACCGAAACGCACGTCATCGACGCCTCTCACTTCAACGCTTCGCCATCATCTGCTTGCCCCAGTGCTGTTGCTGGCCCTGGCCTTTGTGCTAAGTGGATGCACGCGGGGCATCAATCCGGTAACAGGGAATACCCGTGCGCTGGGGTATACCTGGGAGCAAGAGAAAGAGCTTGGGCGTGAAGCCGATAAGCAGATTCAGCAGCAGTACGGTGTATACGATGATGATGAGCTGGGGGCGTACGTTGATGGCATTGCCCGCAGGGTGCTGGCTGAAAGTCACATGCGGCGTCCAGACACACCTGCTCAGTTCCGCGACACTGAGTTCACGTTTCGCGTGTTAGACAGCCCGATCTTGAATGCGTTTGCTCTGCCAGCCGGGTACATCTATGTGTCGCGCGGGCTGCTTACGCACATGAACAACGAAGCACAACTGGCGATGGTGCTGGGGCACGAAATTGCACACGTGGCGGCCCGTCATGCCTCACAACGTGCTGCACGTCAACAGCTTACGCAAATTGGATTGATTGGCGGTGCCATCGTTGGACAAGGGGTTTTGGGAGACGAAGCAGGGAGCCAGATTCTGAATTTAGGCGGGGCGGCCGCGCAGCTCTTGTCGCTAAGCTACAGCCGCAGCCATGAGCGAGAATCCGATGCCCTGGGTGTAGAGTATGCAGCGCTTGCAGGCTACGAGGCGGGCGAAGGAGCCGCCTTCTTTACGACGCTACAACGCATGCAAGCCGAGAGCGGGCGACAGGGACTTCCCAACTGGCAGTCCACGCACCCCGACCCCGGAGACCGGGAAGTACGGGTTCGCGAAATGGCCGACGAGTGGCGTACACGCACCAACATGCACATCCGAAATGAATCTGAATACCTGTCGATGATGGAGGGCACCGTGATGGGGGAAAATCCGCGCCAAGGGTTTACGGAAGGCGGGCGCTTCTATCACCCAGATCTGGCGTTTGCCTTTAACGTGCCAAGTCGCTACAACGTTGTCAATCAGGCCAGTCAGGTGGTGCTTGTGGGGCCCAACGAGGATGCGCTTATGGGACTCACCTTTGCTCGCGAAGACAGCCCCCAGGCTTCTGCCGATGCGTTTGCCGGGCAGCAGGGACTTGATGTGGTCGACCGGTCTACGCGGCGATTCAATGGAATTGAAGCCCAACGCGTGTTAGGCGAAGCGCAGCGCCAAGGAGGCGGTACGATTCGAATCCTGGCTTACTTCTTTGAGCATGAGGGTACGCAACTGATGTTTCAGGCGATTGCCGAACGCGAACGTTTTAGCAACCACCGCGACACGTTTACGCAAACGATTGAAAGCTTCGGCCCTCTTCTTGACGACGACAAGCTAAACCGTCAACCTACCCGTATCCAACTCTATGAGGTAAGCAGTGCGGGAACGCTCTCCAGCTTTGTCAACGAAAGCGATTTGCCTGAAGGCATTACGATGGAGCGCCTCGCTATCCTGAACCAGGTTGAGACGGGCGAAACCATTGAGCCCGGTCGCGTGCTGAAGCTGCCAAACTGATGTGAGCTAATCACCACCGTGCTCGGACCGTGCCCGGACCGTTCCAGGCGTAACGTATCTGTTTAGCGGATTTCAATGATCGCCCAGGATATCCGCGCCGCTTCTGATCCTGGGCTAAGGAATCCCATGGGCGGGAATGCGTTGAGTGGAGTCGCCTTACGATACGCCGTCTTGGTGCTGCTTCGCCCAGGCGACATCTTCTTTTGAAGGCGGAATTACCGTGCCCTCGCCCCCGAGTGCCATCTTCCCATCACGATACACGTACGTGCGCACTTTGATGTGTCCACGCTCTTCGTTCTTGTCTGACACCTTGATCTCAACAGTAACCTCCGAGCCTACCGGTACCGGACGCAGAAAGCGGCAGGAAATGCCAACAGCAATGCTTCCGTGCCCGGGGTAGTCGCGTCCGAGCACTTTTGAGATAAGACCAAGCAAGAACACGCCGTGCACAACCGGTTTGCCAAAGCGAGAATGTTGTTCGGCATACTCTGAATCGACATGGATCGGATTGTCGTCGCCGGTGATATCGGCAAACGTTTGCACATCGTCGGCAGTAATCACTCGCTTCATGGAGTGTGAGTCGCCCACTTCAATGTCGTCGTATAGGTGAGCCATGAGAACGCAGGAACAAGTCGGTCAGAAGAAACGCGAATTATCATGATAGCCGATAGAAATGAGAATAGGAAATAGCATCCCGGATGAACCGACCCGTGGGGGGTGGACATCCGGTGAATATCAAACCAGGTGCTGTTTCGTAGTTCGTTCTTTTGATGTACCGCGTTATCGCTGTGTCACAGGTCAAAGTTTGGGTGACGCATGTGCTCCCTAACGTATCAAGAATAACTCACACCCTTGTCATTGCGAGCGCAGCGAAGCAATCTCATGCTATCAGACCGGATGCAACTGCCCAAGCAACGGCATGAGATTGCACCCCAGGAGTACTCGTTCGCTACGCTCACAGCGCCGCGTTAGTCGCACGCTCCCTCCTCGCGATGACAATATTGGCCCCTAACATTCAGGTGTGACCCAGCACTAGCGTGCATCCATTCGGGTGTTGAGGGCCGCTTCAATCTTCGCGCGGGATTTTGGGCTAAACTGCTCAAAGCCTTGCAAGCAAACGGATGAGTACCCCCCTTCTCGCAGGCGGCGGAGTTTGCGATGTAGAAGAAAAGGGAGACGCATTTCCCCATTGATCATTGCAACACGATCTGCGTCTTTGAGCACGGCGCGGTCGTGTTTAATTTCAAGATGGTGGGCAAGATATATCGCGGAAAACTGCTCTGTGCTGCGGAATTTGTGTTGGATATTTTCTGCAAAGAGGTCCCAGTTGTCACTAAAAAAGGCGCGCAGGGTGGCTGTGTGTATCGGATGCGGTACATGCGGCACATCGAAGTACCGATTATCGAATCCGGCCAGCTGAGCAGACCGCATTTGAAGAAGATGGTTCATGGACCGGGTAATACCAAATGCCCGCTTTGCTACTACGGTAGCCACTCTGTTTAGCCACATCCTGATGGGGCCAAAGCGCGACAGGCGTTTCCAGGTGCCCCGTAATATCAAGCCGTTATCGGTAAAAAAGCTGCCTGGTTGCGTAGGTGATGCAAGAACAAAGTCGTCATTAAAATAGATAAATCGAGGGGCAAGTCCAGGAATGCGCCATAAGGCGGTTTCTATGGTTCGCGAGTTAAATGTGGGGAGCGCCCATTCATGCCCTCTAAAAATCGTTGTGTGGTCAACGATCTGGATGTCTTGGGGAAGCGAATCCTCCGTATCCAAAAAGTTGGGCTGCTGGTTGTCGGTAACCAGATATACACGACGAATCCAGGGAGCAAATGCATGAATCGACTTCAGGCAATAGTACAGTTCGCCGTTATCTTGAAAGCGGGTTTCGCTATGCCCGGTGCGCAGGGTTCCTTGCTTTTCAGTATCCGTTTTTTGGTGGAGCGCGCGACGACGTTTCGCCCGGTGCTCGGGATCGTTTCCATCAACCCACGTAACGACTGCATCAATGGGAGACTGAGTATGATGTGGCAAATCGGGAGGCGGGTCAGCCATGACTATGTTGGGCCTGAAGGGGAGTGAGTGAACAAGTGTCTACGCGGATCGGCGTCATGTATTGGAAGGAGAAGAAGTAGAAGGCGCCTGATCATCTACTTCGTCAGTGTTTGAGGTGTCCGATAGCGGTTGCTTTTCGGTATACGAGAGGATGAGAAAGAACACCAGATTGGTTACCTTCTTCAGCACGCTGGTTACAAGCAACATACCTGCAACAGAAGCAGTCGCCATATTAAGCGTGCGCGACAGTTCGATTCCAGCCCACATAAACACCAGTTCGCGGCTTGGAATGAAAGGAATGCGCTTTACAATGATAATCACAGTGGCAAAGATGAGCCAGGTGGAGAGTGGTACATCAGGAAGCACGACAGCCCATTGGGCCACCAACAGACCATGATGAATCACAAACCGCGTGAGGTAGATGCTGAATACGATCAGCGAAGTGCGCAGGGGCAAGCTGAAGATGTATTCACGGTACTGCACAAACAAAACGCTGATAACTGCAACGATGAATACTCCTCCCAGCACATGGACCAGATCGACGTTGCCAAAGATATCTTCAACGCTGATTACATCTGTAAAGATAAGCAGCCCTATGAGGACAACTGCTACTGTGTTTGAGGCAACAGCCGAGAGGATATTGTTGTCGCGCACATGCTTGGCAATCTCTTTAACGTCGATCCCCAGGTTTTTCTGGGCCCAGGCCGCAAGGTAGAATTCGCCCGAGTATCCCATCACCTCATCGTTGTATACCCGCTTTGTCAGAAACGCTTTAAACAGCTTCCAGCGCGGCAGCGGCCATACCTGGCGATAAATAAATATCTCTGAGATGGAAAGCGTAAAGAAAGAAACGAAGAACAGAATGTAGAAGAGCGGTTCGGTAGGAAGCGATCGCAACACCTCTCCCCAACCAATCTCGAAAAGCTGATAGGCAATAATACCTACAATGCCCACAACTAGCAGCCGCTGTCCCCATGTTTTGATAGGGGCTGCATACGGACTTTCGTTAAATCGTCTCGACAGACGACGCAGGCGTTCTTTGACAGTCACAAAAACGGGAGCATGGGAGCCAAGTACAGAAGATTACAACACGCCGTAGTGCCAAGCCGATGTGACGTTCCCAGCATACAGTGCGTCTATTACATAGAGCGTGCCGTGTAAAGCTTGTTGACAGGGTGCTGCCCCGCAAATTAGGAATGGCAATGCCGTTTCTGCCCTGCTGATTGTTGTGTCATCGTTTACAAAAATAGACGCTGGCGCCAAGAGAACGTAATGCTTTATGGGCACACATCACCAACTAATGACCAACTAATGGATGTGTCGTGCAGGCTACTGTGGTCCTTTGCTGGGTTGACCCGTCCTATAAAGGTGATATAGCCGTCGGCTTCATTCAATTTCGTGAAGCGATCGTCTCTTTCTGTACATGGTGTTACTTGTGCATGCGGTGGTACGTCTATTGGTTATGCACACATACAGAAGCCAGCCAGTGCAGTCTGCCGCTTGCCGCGCAGTGTGGCATTAATTGTGATTTGCACACTCGTTAAGCACGTATCCTCGGTTACGAGCCACATACGATTCTCCACAACCAGCGATCATCGACTTATGTTAGTTCCGAATATGCTTTTGTCTGCTGCCTGTAGAATGATGCGTTTCGATCTCACACATCGACTCGCGCATGTGGGTGTGGCCTGCATGTTGGTGCTGGCTATTGGGGCGATTTCCGTACCCGCATCAGCGCAAAGCACAAGCGACGACCGCATTCTCATTGAAGACTTTCAGGATGTGGCGATCGGTGAGCTGCCAAGCAACTGGGGACATGCTACTCGTGGTGGTTCGCTTGAGCCTATGGAAAAGCACATGGATGAAAATCAAAAATTCTATGTGACTGAAGAGGGGGGCGAAAAATTCCTTCGAGGCGAAAGTCGTGGAGAAGCCATTCGTATGTCTATGGCAGCCAATGGCGAGCAGGGCGGGATTCGGTGGGACATGAATGAATATCCGCGCCTACAGTGGTCCTGGCGGGCCCAAGAGCTGCCCGAGGGGGCACGGGAAGATGAAAATAGTCTTAACGATACGGGGGCCGCTCTCTACGTAACCTTTGAAACAAACTGGGTGGGGTTGCCCCGTAGCATCAAGTACACCTACAGCAGCACGCTTCCTGTAGGCACGGTGGTAAGCTTTCGTGGACTTCGCGTTATTGTTGTGGCTTCAGGCCAAGACGACAATAAAGGCGAATGGATAACCATCACCCGAAACGTCGTCGAAGACTACGATAGTGTGTTCGGACGTACCGCACCGGATGTACCGCTTGGTATTTCGCTCTGGACCGACTCCACCGAAACAGGGACGCAGTCCAAAGCCGACTTCGGCGCACTGTACCTGCTCCCCCCAATTCAGCGTCGATAGGTACCGTGTACGGGATGGAGACTATCCATTCCCAGCCAACTGAAACTACGCCTCCCCCCCTTTTTCAGCTTCACCCATGAGCCGACTCTTTAAAGCGCTTCGACCATTCATCTACTGCGTTGTGCACCATGCGGGGTGGGTGTTAGCTACAGCTGTTCTGTTTTCAGCTGTAGGATTCTTCTTCGCGCAAAACCTGCGCATCGACACCGACTTCTCCAAGCTTATTCCGGAGGATTACGAGAGCGTACAGGCGCTGGAACGGCTGCGTGATAACGTGGGAGGCGAAAGCGATGTGGCTGTGGGGATTCAAAGTCCCTCGTTCGAGGCCAACAAGGCGTTTGCCGAAGCGCTTATTCCACGAGCACTTGAGATGCAGCGTCGTGATGCAGACGGGCCCTATTTGTCGCGGGCCGAGTTTCGGCGCGAAGTCGACTTTTTGAAAGACAATGCCCTCTATTTTGCATCGCATGAGGAATTGGACCGGGTTGAGGACTTTCTCGACGCGACGATCGAAGAGGCAGCCCTTCAAGCCAATCCGTTCTACTTCGATATCGAAGAGGATGAAGACGATCTGGATGCCGACGATGAGGCAGCGGCATTGCAAGACATGTATGACCGTCTCATCGGTACCGAATATCCGGTTTCAGAGGATAGTACCACCATGGTGGTGCGCTTTTACCCAACAAGCACCAGCACCGATGTCGGGTTCATCCGCGACCTGTACGACGACTTGGAAGCGCTCGTCGATGAGATGGATGCAGCCGGGTATCATGCAGAGATGGAGGTTACGCTAGCGGGGCGCCTGTACCGACAGATGACGGAAATCACCACTATCCAAACCGATGTGGCTTCGTCGTTTGGGGTGGGAGTAGGGGTGCTGCTCATTTTTGTGATGCTGTACTTCATGTACAAGTCGTACAGTGCCCGCGTGGGACGTACGCTCAACCGACGTGTGCTCATCAGCGAGATGCTCCGCGCGCCCATCATGGCTATGGTCATTGGGCTGCCCCTTGCGATGAGCTTGCTCTGGACAGGGGGCGTTGCGTATCTGCTTTTTGATACGCTGAACCTGATGACGTCAACGCTAGGCCTCGTACTTTTCGGGTTGGGTATTGACTTTGGTATCCACTTTTATGGACGCTACTCTGAAGAACGAGGCGGCGGTGCGCGCATCTCTGAAGCCGTCGAAACAACGTTTACCAGCACCGGCCAGGCCATTACTATTGGAGCACTAACCACCGCGTCGGCACTCTTTGTGTTGGCCGTGGCCGACTTCCGTGGGTTTAGTGAGTTCGGAATTATTGCTGGCATCGGGGTGCTCTTTGCACTGCTCGCTATGACGGTTGTCATGCCGGCGCTGCTCACCGTGTTAGAGCGCACCTCATTGATCGATCTGCGGAGCCGCACCCAGTCGGCTCAAGATGTGGTTGATGTACAGGAGCGGCGCTATCCATGGGCCGGGCGCATTGTTGGGGCAAGCATCATTGCGGTGGTGCTTTCCATCGTGCTGCTTCCGCAGGCGCAGTTCAATTATGATTTTGGTTCGCTCGAACCCGAGTATACCGAATATGAGGAGCGCGCCCAGGTTATCAATCGCGCCGACAGTGGCGTAGACGACGGGCGCCGCAACCCGGCATACATTGTGGCGGATACTCAAGACGATGTGCCTCGCATTGTGGATGCCGTCCGTGAAAAAGCGGAAGCGGAGTCGTCCACCATTCTGGCGGTTGAAAGCTTGCAAGAACGCTTTCCGCTTGATGAAGCCGCGCAGCAGGAGCGCCTTGCCCGCATTGCCTCTATCCGGCAAACGGCCAATGAAAATCAGTACCTGCGCGATGATACCTCCGAAGACATGGAGCAACTCCGGCGCGCCGCGCAAACCACCGAGCCAATCAGTCTGGATGCGGTACCAGACTTTTTGCGCGATCAGTTCACCACCCGCGACGGCGAGCTGGGCCGTTTCGTGATGGTATATCCCTCGGTTGGGCTTTCCGATGGACGTAACTCCATCGCCTTTGCTAATGAGATTGGCCGCGTTGAACTCGATGACGGAACTGTGTATCATGCGGGATCGACCTCTCTTGTCGCCGCCGATATGCTTCAGCTTATGCAAGCAGAAGCCCCGTATATGGTCGCCGCGACGTTTCTCATCGTGATGCTGCTCATGTACATCAACTTTGGGGCGATCCGTTGGGCCGCGCTGGCCATCATTCCGTTGGTCGTCGGCGTGCTGTGGATGCTCCTGGTTATGTATCTCTTTGATCTACGCCTGAACTTCTACAACATGGTGGTGCTCCCTGCCGTGCTGGGCATTGGCAACGACGCCGGAGTGCACCTAGTGCATCGATATCGGGAAGAGGGATTCGGAAGTATCTGGCCGGTCCTGCGCTCAACGGGCGAGCACGTAACCATTGGGTCGCTCACCACAATAATCGGCTTTGGCGGACTGCTTCTAAGTTTTCATCCGGGGCTGCGCTCTATCGGGCTGCTCGCGGTGGTTGGCATCGGGGCAACCTTGCTGGCGGCGCTTACCTTCTTGCCTGCGCTTTGGCAGTGGCTTGAGGATGAAGGCAAGCTATGGACAGATGATGACCGTGCTGCATCTCAAAATGGTAAGGCGTCTGTGTCTGAATCCGAAACCCCGTCGGAAACTCCCTCAGAACCCGTTTCTACAAATCCGTAACCTGCTGCGGTTCTTGAAACGACAGAGGCAGTTCGAAGAAGACGAAGTTGCGGTGTTCAATCGCCCTATCATTTAGCGTCTATCCACTACCAAGCTGTGTGAGTGTGCTAGGCATAACCCCTTTTTGTAAATAGATTGTTTTCAAGATGATGGAGCGGAGACGTTTAACAGATGAGCCTGTGCTATCGAATGGTCCGTACCCGACGGATGACCCGGTGCTTGGGCTCATCGGGAATACACCGCTCATCCGGTATCCAGGACACCCTCGCGTGTGGTGCAAGCTCGAATCCGAAAACCCCACGCGCTCGGTGAAAGATCGCATTGCGATGGGCATTCTAACGGAGGCGCTTGCTGAAGGTAAATACGACCATGTCGTAGAAGCAAGCTCGGGGAATACAGCGGGAGCAGTGGCATTGGTAGCGAATCGGCTGGGTGTGTCGTGCACCCTCACGTGTCCGTCGTCTACGAGTCCGGCCAAGGTAGGCTACATGCGTGCATTTGGCGCAACCGTGCACCGGTGTCCGTCGGTAGATGCCAACCATCCTGAGCATTACCGAGCTGTGGCTCGCCGCCTGGCTGATACGCCGAATACGCTGTTGGTTGATCAGTATCACAACGAGCGGAATCCGGGGGGGCACTACCGCTGGTTGGGTCCGGAGCTGTGGGCGCAGGCAGGAGAGAGCATGACTCATTTGGTCGGAGCCATGGGTACGGGGGGAGCGCTAAGCGGTAGCGGACGATACATTCGCGAGCAGGCTCACGAAGCAGGACGTTCGGTCACTGTGGTTGGGGTCGATGCGGCTTGCTCCAACATCTCCAATGCGTTTTACGATCGTCCGTCGGTGTCATACGATACGAGTGTGGAAGGGCTGGGCAAGGATGGATACCTTCCCACCATGTGGTTTGATGCGATCGATGAAATCCGCGATGTAGACGATACGCGTGCTTTCGCCCAGGCACGTACTGCAGCACGTGAGCAGGGCCTGCTTATGGGGCCTAGTGCAGGGGCAGCGCTCGCTGTGGCAATTGACGTAGCTAATGAGCATCCCGAGGCCCAGGTGGTCACGATTGTGTGTGATAGCGGCGAGCAGTACTTCGACGCGTTGTTTCCAGCAGAAAATGACGCCGCTCCTGTGCAAACCAACGGGACAGTCAAAGATTAAGCAGCACGAAGACGCCGAGATTCAGTGTATGGAGGATGCCACTGGGGTCATCATCAACATGGATTGCTACGACAGCGCCTGCTGCGTGCGGAGTTGGTCGAGCACCAGATCGAGCCGGTCGAGCACCTGGTCTGTTTCTTGCAGCACCGATCGTGTCGTGGAGCGCGGTGCAGGCGCCGGGAAAAGGGATCGGCGGGTGTCGGTGAGCACATCCAGGCGGAGGCGCAATCCGTGCCGCCGTAGCACGTACTGGAGCCGAGGCGCCTGTTCGCGCAGATACTTGCGCGTCGCCTGATACGCATGCTCACACACCTCGTGACGATTGCGGAAGCTGAAGATATTTGAGAAAAACATCCGCGTATCGTCGTAATCCGGCTCAATCAGGATCAGGTCCGAGTCCGGATGTGTGTGCGCATATTTCTTGAACCCCGTCGTTTTGCGTGAATCGACGATCGCACGAAACGTCTGGGATAGCACAGCAGGCAACCCATGGTCAACCAACCCATGCTTGTTGAGCAAGCGGTTTGCGTGCTGCTTTAGTTGGATATTGACAGGTACGATGGGATTGATGCAGAACAGCAGATCGGCCCCCTCGTCGAGGGCAACGCTGGCATGTACGGTACGGCGTGCAACGCCATCGATGTAGTGCTCGCCGTCGATTTCGACCGGGCAGTAGAGTCCAGGCAGCGCGGTGCTGGCTTGTACTGCCTTCGAGATGGGTACATGATCGCGCCCGGCTTCGCCAAACACGGCAATCTCAGAGGAGTCGAGGTGCATCGTTACGATACGAAGCGATGTTGCCAACTCCCGAAAGTCGTTGGTTCGGTCTGGAGGAGTTAAGGCTTGTGCGACAAACCGGTGCAGCGAGGTGTTATCGAAAAGTCCGGTGGGTACGACTGACCCAAATGTAGACAACAACCCCAAGACCGAAAGATCGGTCGGATGCGTAAGGAAGTAGCGCATGGTACGCCACAGCGCGCCTGGAAATCGGCTAATCCGATGTGCATACTCGCGCAGCGCAGGGCTAAACAGCACCTCTGGTTTTACGTTCAGGCGAGGATCGTCATCTGACTCTGAAACGATGGCTCGGCTCAATGTGCGCGCCGAAACGCCGTTCGCCAGAAACGAACTGATGAGCGCGCCAGAACTTACACCTACGTATGTGTCTAGCTCATGCAGCGATAAGCCCTCAATGGCTTCATCCAATGCGCAAAGGGCTCCAACTTCGTAGATCGCGCCTTCGACAACACCACCTGCACACGCAAGCCCGATGGAGGGAGAAGTAGGCATACATCAAACATGTTAGGAAACAACACCAAAACAATATGGACGCCTTGTGAAAGCGGTTCCAGCGTATCGCATTCTGTTGTAGCGCAATAAGTACGCCAATGGCGTTTTGCCAAAGGTGTTACGCATCGGAGACATCGGCATCCGTGGGCTCAGAGGAGCGTGCGTTGGTTGCTTCTAAAAGCGATGTTATCTTTTTATCGACAGCACGCAGTTCCTCACGCAATGCATCCAATTCTTCGGCATGCCCAGGCTGCACCAGTCGTCGTAGTTGTGTCATGGAATACTGCGCCAGCTCATCGAGCCGTCCTCGTAACTGACCGATTCCGGCGTCGAGTGCTTCTCCACTCCGGCGAAGCAAGTCGTGCAATAGATCTGCCGGGAGCGGTGCATGTCCGTCCTTACCTTCAGCTAAAATGATTTGGGTAAGTGTTTGCGACGTCAGGTCTTGCCCTGTGCTCTGGTCAACAACCTGCACCGTTTCGCCATCACGCACTAGCTCGGCTACATCACTCAACGACACATAGGCGCTTGCTTCCGTATCGTAAAGCTTTCGATTTTCGTAGCGCTTGATAAGACGGGGCATAATGACACACGAGCATTAACGTGACAGAGAATCTGCTTTGATTCAAACCACCCTAAGGTGCATAGGCCAGCGCCGACCGACAAAGCTGCAAAACCTGTTTGATTGCTTATTTGGAGCCGTTCTCCCTATATGGCCAGGGGCGTTCTATGACGGCTTCAATGGGCTGTGTGCTCTTGCCAGCAAACCAAAGCCCAAATGGACGTTCAGGCTAACGCACCGCGTCATGGTGGATGGTTATGACGCACAGCGTCATCTCTTGATCCAGGAGTGTTTGAGACACAGTGGCTTGATTGGAGAGTTGCTTTACACGGTTCTGCCGAACCTATCAGAGATGGCTATGTTCGACTGCATACGATTTCTTGTATCTGCGTCTTTTATGCGTTATGGCTCACGCTCCCTCTGCTATTGAAGAAGAGCTCATCCAGGAGTTCGGTAACATCTATGAATCGCATGGCCTCAAGCGACTGCAGGGGTTAATTGTTGGCTTACTACTCACGCAAAGTGAACCCGCTTCGCTAGACGACATGGTGGAGTTACTTGGGCACTCGAAAGGTCCCATCTCTATCGCTGTACGCCGCCTGGCCGATATCGGCGTGGTTCGTAAAGTTGATGGCCCCGTAAATCGCCGTAACTATTACGTGTCTCACCCCGACATCTTCTATAACAACTTCAAGTTCAACATGGCAACCGTTCGGCGCAATCGATCGCTGGCCGAACGTTATCTAAAGCGGATACGAAGCCGAGGCGAAGACAACTCTGAAACCGTCAAAAACTTGGAGCACATGCACGCCTTTTACCAGCTCATGGAGTCGTTTTACCAGGACTTTTCAAAGCGCTGGGAAGAGGTTAAACAAGCCCGGCTTGAGGCCGAGGATGCCTCGTCTGTTGAGAACAGGGTTTGAAAGCCTGTCTCCGGCTCTCGTTCTACCTACCCCGCACGCAGGTCCACGAGGTCACACGATAAAGTCTTAAGCCGTGGTACGGCAGGTATTTTCTAGTCGTCGTTATCGGCTTGATGCTGCATTGGCTCGTTAGCCACCATATCCATAATGGATCGCATATCAGCGCGTTGTGCAAACGACAGATCAAACTCTGCAGACCCAATGGTAAACTCTAGTTGCTCTGCGTTAGCCATGCGTTCGAATTGCGAGGGAGAGAAGTAGGCCGTTACCGTTTCCATCACCGAATCATCCATACGACGCGTTCGGCTTTCGGCATCATTGGCACGAATACGCTGCCCATCAATCCAAACGAGCACTCGGCTGGCGCTCGAAAAGTCCGTAGACGAATTAGCAAACCCGTAGAAGGTGAGCTTCCACGCCTCTTCTCCAGACATAGGATTGCGTTCGTGCTCAGCCCGAAAAGCAATGTCGTCTCCTAGATAGCTGTGGAGGTCAACATCACGTAGGTCTTCACTTACGAATCGCTCAACTCCAGTAATGTCACTAACGCGCTCTTGCACTTGCGCATCGGCAACCAACGGAGCAATGAGCAGAGAAACGAAAAAAAGAGGTATCAGACGAATCATAACGGACGGGGATAGTCAGGGGAACGTTGCGTCTAAATGATATACGAAACGGCTGAGCAAACAGCCGAATGCCCGCTTGGAGCACGCCTTAATACACTGCACCTTAATGCACACAGACAGGCTATAGCGCATTTATTGACGTGTAATTTGCGTATCACGCTACACGCCAATGGATATAGTTCGCTGTATCTAAAGCGCTATCCTCTGTTAAGATTCTTGAAAGCGCTTACGCGAAACAGGGCGCAGTGCATTATATGCCTCCCCATTAGCTGGTTGGCCAAATATTCACGAAGCCAGGCCTGGCTGCCCAAATATCCACGCTAGGCCATCCAGAAAAGTCGTTTTATGTAAATACTTGGTTTGGCATGTAGCTATCAATAATCAATCTGAGACAACTATTCGTATGCAGGGGGCTGTAAAAATGAACGTCCTTCATTTCCTGCTTGACATTAACGGAAGCGCTTCCTACACTCTAACTAAACATTTGCAATTTTCCAAACACAAGAAAAGGAGCGGAATGCTTCTGTTTGGATGCACAGACGGGATGCTTACAGAGATACGGTGACTGCTATGATGCAACGATGGATAGTATTTGGAGTGGCGCTACTCGTAGGGGCACTACTGGCCCCCTCAACCGCAATTGCGCAATCGGGAGCGCTTGAAGGTGAGGTGCGTGATGCCGATACCAACGAGCCACTTCCCGGCGCCAACGTAGTGCTAGAGGGAACCTCACGCGGTACAAGTACAGATGCCGACGGCTCATATCGCCTATCGGATATAGAGGTGGGGGCGTATACGGTACGCGTTTCTTTTGTGGGATACGATGCCGCCACATTTGAAGTGGAAATTAATGCCGATGCTACTACGCAGGGCAATTTTGTGTTAGAGCCGCGCACCTTTCTGGGCGATGAGGTTGTGGTAACGGGTTCGCGTCGTGCTGAAAAGGTGCTCGATTCGCCAGTTAACATTCAGGCTGTTTCGGCTGATCAGCTACAAGAGAGCGGCGGCGGTTCTTTTCTCTCCGCGCTTTCCAACCTGAAGGGGGTTGATTTTGTGGATGCCGGAATCAACAGCCAGGGCATCTCGGCACGTGGCTTCAACAACCACTTCAACACGCGTATGCTGTCGATGACCGATGGCCGTGTGGCCCAACTACCCGGCACCGGATTGCCACAGGGCAACTTTTTGCCCACCTCTCAGCTTGATGTGCAGAGCATTGAGGTTATTGTAGGACCGGCCTCTGCGCTCTACGGTCCCAATGCTCATACTGGCGTGGTCAATGTCATCACAAAAGACCCATGGAATGAGTCGGGGATCGCGCTTGACCTTCGTGGCGGCGAAAACGACCTATTCGACATAAACATGCGCGCGGCGGGCACCGTGAACGATGCCTTTGGATGGAAAGTAACCGGTCAATACTTAACAGCGACTGACTTCCAGCCCGAGCGTACGGAAGACAGTGCTGCGCAGCCGGCCCCTCACTACTACAGCGGCTTTTTCGAGGGCGACCTAATCGACAACGACTACAGCATCGAATCGATTCGGGCTGAGGGAAGCCTGTACTATCGGTTTGCCGACGACTGGATGCTCGAAGGCAGCTTCGGATTTTCCGAGAACGACAATCTGGGCCTGACGAACACGGGCCGCAATCGCATTCTCGGATGGCAAGTCAACTACCAAAACATTCAGCTTAGCAGCAGCAACTGGTACGCACAGTTCACGCGCACAGGCAACGACGCCGGCGACACGTACCAGATCGATGGACTCGGTGGCGCGGCGTTGGCCTTGATTGCTGACGACCAAAACAACATCAATAGTCTTGGAGATGTTGACCTGCCTGCGCTCCGCGAAGCCAACCGCTTTGTTGACAAAGGCGAGTTGTTGGATTCAGAGGTCCAGTACTCCAACGAGATTGGATCGCTCGAATTCGTCACAGGTGCTCAGTTGCGCCAGTACAATCCTGATTCAGAAGGTACCTTCCTTGCCGATGGAGCCGGAGAAGACATCAGTGCTACCGAAATCGGCGGATACGCGCAGGCCGACTATTACATCGGTGAGAACCTCCGACTGAACGCAGCTGCCCGCGTTGACGATCACAGCACCTACGGCACGCAGTTTAGTCCGAAAGCTGCACTTGTCTACACCGTTGCTCCCGAAAACAATATCCGCATCGGCTACAATCGGGCGTTCAAGAGCCCCACGGTCTTGGAAAGCCACTTGCTCATTGATCAGGTGCTACGTGGCAATGCCGACGGCTACACGCTGCAAGACGCTGATGGCAACGTCGTTGACGAAATCGACCCGCTCTCTCCCGAGGAAGTGAACTCAATTGAACTGGGGTACAAAGGTCAGCTGGGCAACCAACTCTTTGTAGATGCAGTGCTCTACAACTCCTGGTACACTGATTTCATCAGTCCGCTTAGTCCCGTTGCCGATGGCGTAAATGTAATCGCATTCGAGCCTGACGGAACCCCGGTTGGCCCGCTGTTCACATACACAAACTTTGGAGAGGCTACCGTGCGTGGCGTAGAGCTTGGCCTCAATTACTTTGCCAGCGAGCAGTTCAACCTGTCGGGCAATGTAACGTGGACGGATCTATCTAGCTTCGAAAGCGGCGATGCCAACGAGGACCTCGAACTGAACGTGCCCGAGGTGAAGCTCAAAGGATCGGCCACTATGCGCAACGTCGGCTTCGACAACTATTCGATTAGCCTGAGCGGACGCTGGCAATCGGCCTACACCTTCCAGGCGGGCAATTGGAACAGCGAGGTGTTGCTTGAGGACGGTGAAATACCGGCCCGCTTCGTTGCCGACCTGAGCGTAAACTACAGCGTTCCTCAGGCAGGCGTCGACCTGCAGCTTAGCGTCTCGAACCTGTTCAACAACGAGGGCAGCGATGTGCTGGGTGGCCCGGTGCGCGACCGTCTCATCTGGGTCGGCGCCACCTATCGATTTGACGGACTGCGGTTTTAAGCAGTCTTTTGACTTGCCCCGTGGGGACGCGTACCGCCGTGTCTCCACATCATAACAATGTGTTTTCTCGAATCCAATACCGTTTATATGTCTCAATCCAACCGTCTATCCGGGCGCACCGCTATCGTAACGGGCGGCAGCCAGGGCATTGGCCGTGCCACCGCCCTGAAGTTTGCCCATGAAGGCGCTCAGGTCATTGTTGCAGATGTGAACCAGGAGGCGGGCCAGAGCACCGTTAATGCCATCACCGACACCGACGGCACAGCACGGTTTGTCGAATGCAACGTGGCCGACCGATCCTCCGTCGATGCGCTGATGGTGTCTACCATCGAGGCGTTCGGCACGCTCGACATCCTCGTAAACAACGCCGGCATCACCCGCGATGCCACACTCAAAAAGATGGATCCGGAGGATTTTCGGTCGGTGATCGAGGTCAACCTGGAGGGCGTCTTCCACTGTACGCAGGCTGCCTATCCGCACCTGTCGGCCAGCGAGCACGGACGCGTACTGAACGCGGCGTCGGTTGTGGGGCTGTATGGCAACTTTGGGCAGACGAACTACGTGGCCAGCAAGTCCGGCGTGATTGGCATGACCCGCACCTGGGCCCGCGAGTTTGGGCGCGATGGCATCACCGTCAACGCGGTGGCACCGGGCTTCATCGAAACGCCCATGGTGGATACCGTGCCCGAGAAGGTGCTCAACAACCTCAAGGAGAAGACCCCACTGGGTCGCCTGGGGACCGCCGAAGACATTGCCAATGCGTATACCTTCCTTGCCTCCGACGACGCGGCCTTTATCACCGGCGCGGTGCTGAGTGTGGATGGCGGGCTGGTCATGTAGGCAGCATACGCTTCGCATCCCCCTGCACCTGTTTCTTTATTCTGGTCGTATCACTCTGAACTCGCACGCACCCTCATGCCACACGCTGCACACATCATCGGAACGGGACTTTATGCCCCCGACCAGGTCGTTTCGAATCAGTACTTTAACGACCTGTATGGGGAAGATGTCGATAGCTTCTTGCGTGAGCATCGCAATATCCACGAGCGCCGGTATGCCACCGAAAACCAGTCCACATCAGACCTCGCTGTGCAGGCGGCAAAGCAAGCGCTCAAACAGGCCGAATGCGACGCCTCTGATATCGACCTGATTGTGCTCTCCACAGATACCCCCGACTTTCTCTCGCCCGCGACCTCTGCGGTGGTGCAGGATAAGTTAGGTGCGCGACAGGCCGCCACCTTCGACGTGAATACGGCTTGCGCTGGATTCGTGACGGCGCTGGATACCGCCCGCAAGTTCATGGAATCGGATGCACAGTATCAGCGCGTACTCGTGATTGGCGCCTATCTAATGAGCCGGTTCATCGACTACGACCAGAAGAACACCGCCTCTCTCTTTGCTGATGGTGCAGGGGCTGCTGTGCTGGAACGACGCGAAGGTACAGGGGGGATTCGCACGGCCCGCCTCGATACCAAAGGCGAGTACCACAGCTATATGGGCATTTACACGGGTGGAAGCGACCGGCCTGTTACCGAACCAAATGGACGCGTGCAGAAGCTGGAGTTCCGCAAGAAATTTCCCGACGGGTTCAACCCCGACCAGTGGACAGCCCTCGTTCGCACGCTTGCCAACGATCTGGATGTGACGCCTGGTGATGTCGATCGCTACTTCTTTACGCAGATCAACATCACAAGCATTCAGGAAACGCTCGACCGGCTGGACCTGCCCCCTGAGAAAGCGCACAATGTGATGGATCGTTTTGGCTACACGGGCAACGCCTGCATCGCCATGGCCCTGGCCGATGCCGATAGCAAGAATCTGCTCTCGAAAGGCGATCTCGTGTTCTTGATTGCCTCGGGCGGTGGTGCTTCCATTGCAGGCATGGCGCTGGAGTGGGGGTGACATGGTGCTTGCATTGAATCAACCATTGGTGGTAGTAGAGACGCATCGGCGATGCGTCTCTACTGCTGAACCTATGAATCTACCGTAACACGCCATTATGGACCTCTCTGCACTCGGCGAAACCGGCTTTGCCTGGATCTTCTTTACCGTCTACCTGGTGCTTGTGAGCATCGCGGCGTTCGTGGGCATCAAGAAAATGAGCGGGTTTGCCTCGTTTTCGGTAGGCAGCCGCACGGTCAGTCCGGTCTTTGTGGGCATGTCGCTGGCCGCCAACCTGACCAGCGCCGCCACGTTTATCATCAATCCGGGACTCATCTACCTGTATGGTGTATCCGGCGTGCTGGGGTATGCCGTCGCGATGCCGCTCGGGGTGTTTCTGGGGCTTATCGTGTTCTCGAAGGCGTTTCGCACGGTGGGCGATGAGGTGACAGCCCTCACCGTACCCCAGTGGATTGGCGATCGCTTCGAGGATCAGCGCCTCACGCTCTTCTTTGCCGTTGCCAGCCTCCTGCAAATCGCGTTTCTGGTGCTCATCACGGTGGGACTCTCACGGGTGCTGGCCAGCGTTCTCGGCGTGGATGTGTTCCTGGCTATGGCGTTCGTCATCATCTTCCCGCTCATCTACATCATGTCGGGCGGCGCCAGCGCACACACGCTCACCAACTCAGCGCAGGCCATCATCATGATCGTGGTTGCGGTGCTGCTGATTGGATCGGGCATTACGTACTTTGCTGATGGATTCAGCGGCTTCCTGGGCCAGCTGTCGGATGTTGACCCCGTACTCGCACAGCCTACTAATCCCGAGAGCCTGCTCTTTCGCGACTACTTCGAGGTGGTGTTCTGCAACTTTCTGATTGGCATCGCCATCGTGAATCAGCCACACGTGATGTCAAAAGCCCTCTACCTCAAGAATGCGCGCGATGTGAACAAGTACCTGGCTACAGGAATCATCGTGCTGATTCTGTTCTTCGCCGTGATCCTGATCGGGCTGTATGCGCGTATTCTGATGCCCGAAGCCGCCACGATGGTGCCCGACGACGTTGTGCCCACCTACATTGTGGAGGTGTTTGGGCCGTTTGTCCGCTCCATAATCCTCATCGGACTCGTCGCCGCGGGCTTCTCGACGATGGAGGGGCTGCTCGTTGCGCTCTCCACCATCTTCTCGAACGACGTCTACCGCGTGCTGGCAAGCCGTTCGGGGAAGCTCTCGAAAGAGGAAATCGAAGAGCGTGGCGTGCGCTACAGCCGCTACTTCCTACTCGCTCTGGCTCCGGTGATTGCCTTCATCTCCTATGGCCAGATCACCAACCCGGAACTCTCCGTCGCTATCTTAGGACAGAACGGGGTGTATGCCCTCTTCTCGGCAACCTTCGTCCCCATCCTGTTCGGCATCTTTGCCCGGGGCATGCCGAAAACCGTAGTGCTCGCATCAGCCATCACCGCACTCGTCGTCCACTTCGGGGTCTACTACGGCGAGATCACAATGTACGCAAACAACCCGGCGGTCCCCGCCACCTTTGCCCTACTCTCCAGCACGGCCGTCGCGCTCGTAGGCTACTGGATCTGGGGCCAGCCCGCCCTGTCCGACTCCACCGAAAAGGCCGCCGATCCCGAAGCCCGAGCATAGCAAGATCGAGATCATCGTACGGGCACATCGCCGATGTGTCCCAACGAGTATCCCAACCGAACGCCCAAACCCCGCGCATCCCCATGATTCGCACCGACTGGACCGAACGCCACGCCCGCTACACCCCGGATGCCCCCGCTCTCGTGTGGGAGCCGACCGGACGCATCTACACGTATGCCGACCTTCACGAGCAGGGCGAGCGCCTCGCACACCAACTGCAAGCACAGTATAATCTTTCCCCCGGCGACCGGATCGGCGTACTCGCAGCGAACAGCGTCGAGCACGTACAACTGTTCATTGCCGCCCAGAAAGCCGGGTTCATACTCGTACCCCTCAACTACCGGCTCACCGCTTCGGAGCTCCAATATCTGGTAGACGACAGTGCACCGTCCGTTTTATTTCTGGCGGATGCGCAGTCCGAAACCGCCCAGACGCTTGACGTCACCTCCCACCTCGTTCCGCTGAGCGACATATCCGCCCTCATCGCGCAAGCTCCTACCGAGGCCCACGCTCCAGTGCCCTCGCCGACACTTGAGGACCCGCTGATGATTCTCTACACTTCGGGCACCACCGGACGCCCGAAAGGCGCGATCATCTCGCATGGCATGCTGTTCTGGAACGCCGTAAATACCGAAATGCGCCTGGACCTGACCTCCAGCGACCGCTCGTTCAACGCCGCCCCGTTTTACCACACCGGCGGCTGGAACGTGCTGCTTACGCCGTTCCTGTTGCACGGCGCCACTACCCACCTGTATCCCGACTTCGACGCCGACACGCTGCTCCGCGACTGCGACGCCGAGGCGTTCACTATTCTCTGGGGCGTACCCACCATGCTCAAATTGATGTCCGACAGTTCTGTCTTCGATGAGGTAGCGCTCGACACCGTGCGCTATGCCATCGTGGGCGGTGAAGCCATGCCCGAACCACTGATTCGCACATGGCAAAACAAAGGCGTACCCATCCGGCAGGGCTTTGGCATGACCGAGGTCGGCGTGAACTGCTTCTCGCTCCCCGCCCGCGACGCCCTCCGCAAGATCGGCTCCATTGGCTTCCCCAACTTCTACATTGACACCAAAGTGGTGGATGACGACGGCACCGAGGTATCCCCAAACACCACCGGCGAACTGCTGATGCGCGGCCCCGTCGTGACCCCCGGCTACTGGCGCAACGAAGAAGCCACCGCCGACGCCATTGACGCCAACGGCTGGTTCCACACGGGCGATCTGGTCGAGGTGGATGACGAGGGCTACTTCTTTGTTGTGGGGCGCAAGAAAGAGATGTACATCAGCGGCGGGGAAAACGTGTATCCGGCTGAAATTGAAGCCGTGCTGCACGAACACGACGGGGTGGAGGAGACAGCCGTCATTGGCGTGCCCGATGACCAGTGGGGCGAAGTCGGAGCCGCCTTCGTTGCAGGCACTCAGTTGGATACCGTAGCCCTGCGCGCGCACTGCACAACGCATCTGGCGCGCTACAAGGTGCCCAAATACATTGAGATTCGCGACACCCTCCCCAAAGGCCACAGCGGCAAAATCCAGAAGACCGCGCTGCGCGACTCGTTTTCCGTCCCTGCATCGTAACCTGCAAGCGCTCGGAGGACTGTTCGCATCCCTCTAAGTAAAGACAAGCATGAAGTTGGGAGTTTGTGCGTTTCAAACAGGTATCATGTGCGCCCCGACGTTGTTAATACACGCCCTCATTTGCACGGTACTCCGTTGCACATAAGTGTATGCTCTATAAAATCTTACGCAATCCCTCCCCCTAAATCCCCCTCCTCTGAGGGGGACTTGAGGAACGCCCTCCACGGTTCCTTCCTCCTCGGGGAGGAAGGGTAGGATGGAGGGGAAACCAACCGGCAATCCCCAAAACCATTGTTGAGGTCACTTACGTCACACCTGAATTAGGGGCCGAAAATGTCATCGCGAGGAGGGAGCCTACGACCGAACGTGGCGCTGTGAGCACAACGAACGAGTACTCTTGGAGTGCGATCTCATGCCGTTGAGTGGGCGGCTGCATCTGGCTTGATAGCATGAGATTGCGTCGCTGCGCTCGCAATGACATGGTTGTGGGTTTCTTCCCAGCATGGTTGGACACATGAGCATCACCCCAAAATTGACGTGTGACCCAGCACTATCCTGCAGGCGATCGGAGGACTGTTCGCTTCAGGACAGATGTTGTTACTGAGAGCGACGGTCCCCAATACGCAAACCGCTGCCCCCCTTCGCATCCTTCTAAACCAACCTGTGTGATTCGTATGCCTCGCGCTGCTACCCTTGTTCTCATCCTTGTTACCGTCCTGCTCGCCATGCCTGCCACTGCCCAAACGCCCGACGTGGAGCCGCTGCCCTACTACCCTGATGCATCGCTCGAAACCATAGCCGTTGGCTCCGACACGCTGGCGTATGTGGATACGGGTGGTGACGGCCCTCCCCTGCTGCTGGTGCACGGACTCGGCTCCAACCTTTCGCTCTGGCGCGACCACATCGAACCGCTCTCGGAAACCTACCGCGTGCTGGCGCTCGACCTGCCGGGCTTTGGCGTGTCGAGCAAGCACGACGTATCGGGACGCATGACGGACTTCGCGGAAGCGGTGCGCGGGTTTGTGGATACGCTCGGCCTCGCGCCCATCACGTACGTGGGCGTCTCCATGGGCGGACAGGTTGGCCTCACGCTCGCACTCGAATCCCCCGACACGATAGAGCGCCTGGTGTTGGTGTCACCCGCGGGCATCGAGACGTTCACCGAAGAGCAAGCCCAAGCACTGCGTCAGACCATGACGCCCCAGGCCATTGCCGAATCCGATTCGTCAGCGATTCGCCAGAACACAGCAGCAAACTTCGCCAACTGGTCCGAAGACTACGCCTGGCTCATCGAGCAGCGCCATGCCCTCGCCACCCGTAACGACTTTATGGGATATGCGCACGCCAACTCAGCTTCGGTGGCGGGCATGCTCGATGGACCCGTGTACGACCGGCTGGAGGATGTGGTGCACCCCACGCTCGTGCTCTACGGCACTGGCGACAAGCTCATCCCCAACCCGTACTTGAACCCGCAGTGGGACACCGAAGCCATCGCCCAGCGCGCCGAGGAGGCGCTGCCCAATGCGCAGGTACATCTGGTCGACAACGCCGGGCACTTGCTCATGTTTGAGCAGCCTGAAGTCTTTCGGGAGCATGTGCGGGCATTTCTGGAGGCGCATGAGTAGCCCGCATTCTTGGATGGCTTGGGTGCAACGTAACACGGGACGTCCTCTATTGCAGAGAACGCCCCGTGGGCTGTGTTTATCGGGACGTACATCCCGCTGTCGAGCTCGTTACCCGTTGTGCTTTGGTTTCTTGCGTGTGATCCTAATTGGCAGGGAAAACTGGCTCTACCTCCAGCGTTTCAAGGTCAAGTACGTACGAGTACCTCGTTTGCTGGTAGTTGGCACGAAACACGCGCTCAAACACAATCTTCTCGCCGGACGGATGCCAGTCTGCTCTTCGATCACTCCCGCGGCCTCCGGTAATTTGCTGGAGGTTTGAACCATCAGTGTCCATCAGATACAGGTCACGCGGCCCTTGCTGAGCTCCGTACGCAAAGGCAATTTGTGTCCCATCTGGGGATACACGCGGAGCTACCACATCTGAATTGGGCAAGTTGGTGAGTTTGCGGGCGTTTGAGCCATCTACATCCGCTACGTAAATTTGCTGGCGGCGGTGCTGCGTTTCTTCATTCTGGTCCCAGTTCACATACACAACACGCTCTCCATCCGGAAACCAGTCGCCCTGCACGCCATACGGGATGAAGATATGGGCGTCGGTGCCGTCAGCATTCATTTTGGAAAGCCCGCGGGGTTCACCTGCCGAGCGCGCATAGAGGATGCGCTCTCCATCCGGATGCCACCGTGCTACAGTCGTTGCGTCAAGGTCGGGATTAGGAGATCCCGGCCCGGTGAGGGCCACCAGCGAATCCCTCTCAAGGTGGAGTTTGTACAGATGCGAAAACTGCGCTCGCGAGTGGAATACAACCCATGCCCCGTCTGGACTTAAATCGGGAGTCGTCATTCGACCGGGGGCAATCTGCTCTCGTTCGCCACTGGCAATATCGACCTTCCAGAGTTGATTGAGTCGGCCAGGATTGGCGTCGTTTCCTTCCTGGGTATGAAGAAAGAAAATTGACTCTCCATCGGACGTCCACACAGGGGCTTGCGCATTGAAGTCTTCGCTTTCAGGAATGTCGGTATCCCAGGGCGGGTCGTCTTCAGTGCCGAGGAGCGAGCAACCCATCAAAAGCCATACACTTGTGAGCAACACCAAAACGGAAAGCGGTAGCCTCAGCATCCAAGAATGCCCTGAACTCGTCTCTAATGAGTCAAGGTCTGCTTTGCAAGCACGCCTAAGCGCAGCTTGTCGGCCCGTGGGCAGCGAACACATTGCTGAAACAGACAACAAATACATACCAATCAAATCTATCGCTTAATAAAACTAGAACCGACCTACAGCATGAAGAGCCGTTGATGTGTGCTGCATACACATCCATGATACCACGCAGCCCGCCCATTGTAAAATTGCCCCCCCCCGGTGATCACACAAACTTGACACTTGGCGGGTCAACGAAGGTTTTCTCGCTGGAGGATATCCTTCGTCACACGCTTCGCAGATCGTTGCGACCAAGGTATACGTCTGGGTTTTTCAGCACAATACACCGTTGTATCAGATTTGTGGTCTCCTCGCTTCGAGATGCGTTTCCAGTGCGTGAACAAGAGCCCCGTGCTGGATCAGGGGTGAAGGGATGCAAGGGATATAAGTGCTGGGTCCGAAGGTCATGTCTGTGGTGCAACGGGCCCCCGATTGACAGTGTCAGTTGGGCTGTGCCTTCGTGTCGATTTTGTCGTCCATGGGGTTTGTCGTTCATCGGGGCACATGAACGCCGATTACAGGCCATGCGGAGGCCACAGGGCACGGTGAAATGTAGCAAACACGTCGAACAGGGCCTCCAGGTCAATCGTTGCCGCGGTCTCCTCTAATTTGTCGGCATCTGAACCGAACAGAAGCACCCAGCCGGTTTCTTCGTCTGTCACAATAAGCGCGCGCTCGGCATCTGCACTCACGAATGCATAGGTGGTATAACCGTCGTGCGTATCCTCTGTGATGGCGCCCGATGCCAATCCGCGCTCTAATGGATATGGAAAGGCCTCATCAAATGACAACGCGGCATCCCGATGGGTGCCCACAGAAAGTCCCATATCGTCGTGGCCTGCTTCGTCGTAAAACGCGTTGACGCGCAGAAGAGGCGCATCGAAGCCCGATGTGTCGACATAGTAGGATGTGCGCGTTTTCTCCAACAGTTCGGTAGGAAGCACGGCCAGCACATCCCACAGATACGATTCAGTAGCCGATTCCGTATAGCGCTTGGCAGCCCGGTCAAAGGCTTCGAAATCAAGTGCTTGTGTCGCTTCACGAAGCACTTCGGACGAGGTGGCCTCGGTTTCGGCTTGCCATGCTACCACGGCTGTTCCGCTAAGGGGCACAACAAGTGTGGCGTGCTCGGAGGGCGTGTGGTCTGTGTCTTCGTAAAACAGAGCTGGCAGATCTTCTTCAACCGCGCCCTCGTAGACCGTTCGCTCATCCAGCGTTTTTGTTGAGAGATCCTCAGGCGTTCGAACAAGCGACTGTAGCGCCAGAGCCGCAGCATCAGCATGTTCAAAGAGTTGGTCGAAACCGTCGTGCGTGGCATACCAGTGCACGGTTACGTCGGCTCCGCTCCCATGCGTATAGGTGGCTCGGATTTGCTGTGTTGGGATGTACCCCAACGGATCCACGCGATGACCGCGTCCGGCAAAGCCCGACCCAAGGTCAAGCTCAGTTCGCTGCAGGTCGCCTAACGTCTCCGGAAAGAGCGCCTCGCCCTGTGCCTTTTCCATGCGAAACTGGGCGTGCGCATCTACGGTGCCGCCCACCAAAAGAAGCCATACAAAAAGAATCGATACGGTGCGCATGAGCCATCAAGACAAGTTGGTTCGCAAGCCATCAACACAACTAATACGCTACGTCTGCGTACAAGGTTGAGTTGGCTGTCGATACGCGTTACGCCGAGCCCACTCTACCCTGCACGATCTTACAACGCATCGCGACGGCCTTCCTGGATCTCGCCGTCACCGTCTGCAGCGTCATCAAGCACCTCGTCTTCGATCTCCTGATCGAGGAGCACAGGGTTTTCGGTCTGCTCGTCTTCGGGCTCTTTCACCATGAGCCAGGCCACCGCGGAAAAGCCGACTGTGGCCGCACAGATGATAAACAACAGGCCCTTGTCGTCTACGGCTTCCACGGCCTCGCCCACTCCAAAGCTGGCAACCAGTTGAGGCAACACTACCGACAGGTTAAAGAGCCCCATGTAGAGTCCCATCTTGTCCTGGTCGATTTTTTGCGACATGATGGCAAACGGCAGGCTAATCGTGGAGGCCCACCCGATGCCCACAACCGCCATCCACAGGTAAATGGCCCAGGGCGAAAACCCAAACGCCAGAATGCCCACGTATCCAGCTGCGGTGCAAGCCAACGCGACCGCGTGCACTTTTACGCGGCCAAACTTGTTGGCCAGCGGCTCTAACGCCAGCACAGGCAGGATGGCCGCGACGAGGTTTAACGAAAAGAAGCTCCAATTCACGACGGTCCCCAACTCATCGTCGCTCATCCCCGGCAGTCGGAAGTCAAGGGCGGCGAACAGATAGATGAACATCGATTGGATGCCAATCCACGTAAATGAGTGCGCAGCCAACACTTTGCGAAACCCAATGAGTCCGGCCTCTTCGTCAGATTTGCCTGCCTCGGACTTCATCAGCGCCTCGGCAATAAAGAAGAGTGTGATGGCCAGCAGCACACCCTCGAAGTAGTATCCAGCAAACTCGAATCCGGTAAGCCGCATCACAATGGCATAGACGGCATAGACTAGGAAGCCCCACAGCGGACGAATGCCGTGGAGGATTTGCATAAGGCTAATGTCATCAAAGCTGCTGATGCTAGACGTGTCTTCGCCGCGCTCTGCGGCAAGCCGATCCAGTTCCTCTTCATCTTCGTCGTACTTGCCCAGGTACTTCGGTTCTTTTACGAAGAGCGGCGGGATCACCGAGAAGAAAAAGACGAGCCCGACGCCAAAGTACAGCAGCACAAAGTTGTCGAAGACCGCGCCGATCAGGTAGGCCAGCACGCCAAACGTGCCCGACACCGTTTGCATCCAGGTGTACCCTTTGGTCCGCTCGCGGCCCTCGGGTGTCACATCGGCGATAATTGATCGCGCCGGGTTAAACGAGAGGTTGATCGACAGATCGAGCGTCATCGACACGATGATGGCGATGCCGAGCACCCCATCGAGCCCGAGTCCTTCTTGTATGACCCCAATGTTGGGCAGGGCCAGAATCATGAGCGAGGCCAACACACCGCCAATTATGAGAAAAGGACGGCGGCGTCCGTTCCAGAACCACACCTTATCGCTGATAATGCCAATGACCACCTGGCCAATGATCCCGGCAATGGGTCCGGTGGCCCACACAATGCCGATTTCATCGATCTGCAGCCCGTACTGCGTACTCAAAATCCAGCTCAGCGCAGCAATTTGCACCGTGAGCGCAAATCCCATGGCGGTAGCCGGAAGCGCTAACAGCGCATAGAACGAGTTGGAAAGGCGTTTTTGGATGTCAAGCATAAGACAAAAGTGGGTACGCAGGGAGTGAACAATGCACTGTGAGGAGGCAGGCGGGGATTACCCCTCAACTGTAAGCACACTGTGAAACGGACGCGAGTCGTCGAGGGCAGCGCGGCCGTCTAAGAAAGCCAGCTCGACCAGAAACGAGAATCCATGCAGGGTGGCGTTGCTGCGTTGAATCAGGCGCATGGTAGCGGCTGCTGTGCCGCCGGTGGCCAGAACATCGTCGTGGAGCAGCACACGATCTACAGGAGTGAGGGCATCGACATGCATTTCAACGGTGTCGGTGCCGTACTCCAGGTCATACGTTTCGGTGTGCGTGCTGTGGGGCAACTTCCCTTCCTTGCGCACGGGCACAAATCCAGCATTGAGTTCGCGTGCCAGAAGCGGTCCCAGAATAAACCCGCGCGCCTCTACGCCCACGACCTTGGTGATGTCGGCTTCTGCATAGGGTTCGACGAGTGCTGCTACCGCAGTGTCCAACAGCGTTGGATCGGAGAGAATCGGCGTGATGTCTTTGAATTGAATCCCGGGTTTGGGGAAATCCGGGATTGTCCGCAAGGCATGGGCAAGCACATCAGCAGAAGGCATGAGGAGCACAGCAATCAGAACAAACGATGAACCACCCCAACGTATGGATAAGCAGGCCGTACGGATCCGTTACGTTCCGAGAGCTGCTTTTACGTCTTGTGTGCGCCGCCGCGCAACCGGGAGTTCGGTGCCGTCGTTGAGTCGCAGCCGGTACGTGCCCGACGACCATGGGACCAGCTCGTAGGTGGCCTCCAGATTTACAATAACCGATCGGTGGATGCGCACAAAGCGATCATCAAGACGCTGTTCCAGTTCCTGAAGCGTAAAATCTGTTCGATAGCGCTTGTCGTCCAGATGGACAAACACCAGCTTGTCCTCGGCCTCAATGTAACGCACCTCGTCAAGATCGACCACGCGCAGCTTGCGTCCGACGTGTACGGTAAGGCGACGCAGCCGCTGGTCGTGGCGTTCTTGCTGCAGCGCTTCCAGTCCATTGCGCGAGGCTGTGGGCGAAGCAGATTTGAGCCGCTGAAGCGTATCGTTTAGGCGCGTTAGCCTAACGGGCTTGGTGAGGTAATCTAGTGCGTGTACCTCAAATGCCTTGAGAGCGTACTCGTCGTAGGCCGTCACGAATACGATATGCGGACGTCGCTTCGCCAGCAGGTCCACCACATCGAACCCGTCGAGTACGGGCATCTGCACATCCAGAAAAACGACCTCGGGCTGCGTGTCGTGGATGAGGGGCACGGCTTTTTTGCCACTGCCGGCTTCGCCAACTATCGTAACATCGGCATCAGCTTCATCAAGGAGCGACCGAAAGCGCTCGCGCGCTAGCGGCTCATCGTCGACCAGTATACAGCGCATAGCGTAGCGTATCCTTGTGTTAAACGGTTAGGTGGCAGAATTTTTGGGCAGGGTGAGCCTAACCCCCTGCGGTTCTATGTGGAGGTCTCCCTGTCCGTCTGCAAAGAGCGACAGTCGCTCGCGTACGTTGCTGAGTCCGGTACCGCGGGTGCACACGACCTCAGGGTCGGTGGTATCGAATCCGGGACCGGTGTCGGTAACACGAAGCGACCAGTGGTCGCCCTCATCGCGGGCCTGAATGCGCACCTGGCAGCATTCGGTGGTCTGGCCTACGCCATGCTTCACGGCATTCTCCACAAGGGGTTGCAGGGTCATGCTGGGCACCTGCATTTGGTGAAGTCCGTCGTTGACCTGCACATCCACCTGGAGTCGTTCCTGAAATCGGGCCTTTTCGATAGCGAGGTACCGCCGTGCGGCCTCAAGTTCGTCAGCGAGCCGTGCGGTATTTTGTTCGGAGGCATGCAGGGTGTAGCGAAAGAGATCAGACAGATCTTCGACAACGGTTTCTGCCTCTTTGGGACGTGTGCGAATCAACGCGGCTACTGTGTTGAAGGCGTTGAACAGGAAGTGCGGGTTCACTTGGGCTCGAAGCGCTTGAATCCGGGCATCATACGCCGCGGACTGTGCGGCTTGCATGCGCTGATAAAACTGGGCCATGTATGAAAAGCTGCTCCACAGCGCTGCCGTAATCACTGCCACCACTGCAATGACAAGAAGCACGGGGGCCGATACATGGAAGCTCTCCCCAAACAGCAAGCGGTTTACGCCTGTGGCCAGCGCGAACGAGCCCAACGTAGCGCCTACCTGCGCGGCCACATGCCCAACAACAGCACGATGCGACTGCAGCGGGAGCCATTTTTCCATCCAGTGTCCTACCCCCATGATGCTGCTTGTCATGATTACGGTATACACGGTAGCATAGATAATGCTGCGCGGCCACATGCTCCTATGATCCCCTGCATGGGTGATGCCATGGATTGCAAAAAACACAATCGTTCCGGTGGCTATACTTACCAGCCCCATCCATCCGATAAGGCGAAGAAGCTTTTTCATGGGTTGGGCTGTGCTGTTGAAGAGCGCGCAAACTGACGGCGATACGACCGGGTCAACCATACGATGCCTGCCACACCTACAACAGTAGGGCCGAGCCAGCGCACCAGCGGGGGGAGCATGGTAAGTGTGGTGGTGGCAAACGCAGTGACGGCGGCGATGTATCCGCCCAGCATGCGCGTCAGATGGGTGTAGAACCAGTCGCGTGGGTCGGATGGTGGTGTGAGAAGGTCACGCAGGTCGTATCCGGCCAGCACGGTACCGATACCCCCGAAAACGAGAGCGACGCTGGCGACAGTGCGTTGTCCCCACATCCATCCGCCCCATCCGATAAGCGCAAGACCTACCAGCAGCATACTGCCCGTGCCAAGCCAGTCGGGCCATGTTGACCCGGGGCCGCCAGGCTTATGCTGCAAGGCGCGTACCCCCGTCCACACAAAATAGCCGCTGAACCCTGACACAAAGAGAAGAAATATGTTATTGCTCTCCACTGCCAACGGCACGGCTGTAACGACAACAACCCCCATCGACACGGCGAATACCTGTCCCCACTGACGATGCGCTGTGCCGCCCTTGCGCATGTACATGGCTGCAGGACCGGCGAAGAGCGCAAGGACGCCGAGTGCAACGTGAGTCCAGAGAGCGAACGTGAGTAGCCACATGACAGATGGTGCGTCGGTTAGGGGGATTGTGCGGAGCTGTTTCAACTTACCATTCCAGCTTGATGCCGCCTACGAAAAAGCGGCCCCAGTGCGTAAACTCCTCTACCTCGTTGATACGGTCGTTGTAGAGACGCTCGGAGACGTTGCGACGCCCGGTGGCATTCTGGATTTCGACATAGCTGGTAAGCGCCCCCCACGAGAAATTTTCGCGGCGGTCGATCCGCAGATCCAGGCGCAGGTAGTTGGGAAGGCGCTCTTCGTGTATCTGGTCGGTGTCGATGATGCCGCGCCCCATCGCTTCACTGGCTTCGATGTCGAACGGAGTGGTGGGCTGCCCGCTCATGTATCGTATCCGTACCGATCCGCCCAGAAGGCCAAGCACATCGCCGGCCTCCATCTCTCGGATGCCCACTGTAGCATCCAGCACATGGCGAATGTCAAAGCTTGATGGGCGCTGCACTTCGTCTAGCGGCGTATAGCGCGTATCACTAAGCGTAAACGACACCGTAGTGTAGAACACATCGGTAAGCCGCCGTTGCACGAACGCTTCGATGCCATGCGAGCGGGCCGTTCCCGAATCATCCAGCGCGCCAACGGAGAAAACCCCAAAGTCATCACCTTCGTTGATGGGGCTCATCATAGGACGGTCTTCAAAGACGGGCACCTGGCTATACGCTTTGCGATAGCCTTCGAGCGTAAGCTTCCAGGCGGGGCGCGGCTGCCACTCCAGACCCGCAACCCAGTGCGTGGCGCGTGTCGGACGCAGGTTCTGGGCGGTATCGGTTGTGCTGTACCAGACCAGTTCCGGCCACTGGTGATAGTGCCCCCATGCCGCCGTGGCCTCCACCTGATCAGTCAGGGACACACGGGCCGACAGACGGGGACTCAGCACCGTGGCGTGATCCGACAGCGAGAAGTGGTTGAGGCGAAGACCTCCGGTCAGCGTGAGCGGTCCCGCGTCTTGCTCCAGATGCACGTACGCATCATTTTGTGCAGGTGTGGTACGCTCGGTGACATCAATCTCGTCTCGCACCACCCCGGTGTTCAGTGTGTCAGCTCTACTGAACAGGTTGTGACGGTAATCAATCAGGCGTAGTGTTCCACCCGTCTGCAATGTGGTGGCATCTGCAAGGTCCCATACACTGGTGAAGCGGAGCGCCGTCGTAGTTTCGCGGCTGCGGTTGCGCGTTTCGAGTACATCGTCGGCATCGCGGACATCCGTGCGATAGGTTGTGGAGGCTGTAGATAAGCGCAGTGTCGTAACGCCGGAATCCCAGAAGCGCTGCCACGCGAGTCCTCCAACGACCTGGTTGCCCCCGTCTTCGATGTCGGTGTCTGCATCCAGGTCGTCGCTTTCGAGGTCGCGTTCGAAGTGAATGGAATGGTAGCCGCCGAGCCCAATGACGGTGAGCCGATCTCGTGGGCTCAGATCCATCACCGCTTTGCCTTGCATACTCCCATACTGCGGCACTGCCGTCAGCCCAATTCCTGTCTGCACGAGGTCAAGATACGATCGGCGCGCCCCGACGAACCACGACCCTCTTGGTTCATCGTTTTCGTTGTGGAGAGGTAACGGCCCTTCGAGCGATCCACCGGCCCCGGCCATGGATACATCGGCGGAGCCCCCAAACGACTCGCGCGATCCCTCGCGCAGCCGAATGTCGAGTACGCTAGAAAGATACCCCCCGTACTGCGCTCCGAATCCGCCCGTATGGAAGGTGGCATCATCCAGAAAATCCGTATCCAGCATACTGATGGGTCCACCTGTGGCCCCCTGCGTTGCAAAGTGGTTAATGGTGGGCACTTCAAAGCCGTCAAGAAGCGTCATATTCTCTCGCGGAGAGCCACCGCGCACGATCAAGTCGTTCCGCTCGTCATCTCCAAACACAACGCCGGGCATCGACTGCATCACCCGCTGAATATCGGTGGCCGCACCTGGAGCTCGGCGAATCTCTTCAGCCCGCAAACCGCGTACCGAGGTGGGCGTGCTCGCAACCGATGAGAAATAGTCTGCCTCAACAGTCACCTCGTCCTCTTCAATCGCTTCGGGAGTCAGGCGAGCCGTGAGTTCAGCCGGACGCCCGCTTGTCACGACCACCGATGTGTATACGTCGGTACGATAGCCCATCATCGAGACTCGCACCGTGTGCGTACCCACCGGTAGACTATCGATTGTAAAGCGTCCGTTGGCATCGGTGGCTGCTCCCCGCTCCAGATCCGGTAGATACACGTTTGCTCCTACCAAGGGGCGTTCTGACTGCGTATCTACAGTCCGACCCGTGAGCGTACCCGTATGCTCCGAGTCAGCGGACTGTCCATATACACAAGGCGGTGAGGCAACAAGAAAAAGAGTGAGTAGCCATGAGCGCATGCGGTAGAACATAACAACAGAAGGTTGATAACCCAGGTGTAATAATACGCCTCCAAACATAATCGCTGTCTACTCCGCCGTCTATCAAAACAGCGCCAGCGGTACGAGCACCGGATCAGCGGTCCGCATGCGGAGATGAACGGGACGCTCCGCATCCATATGTATCTACCCCTGGAACTGCCAAGTACACATTACCGTGTGTACGTGTGCTGCACCGTGTACATATATGCTGTGTTTACCCCTTTCTACTCGTTCGTATGTCTGACACGCCGACGGCCCCGATTCCCGTAACCCTGCTAGCTGGATTTCTGGGGGCGGGCAAAACGACGCTTTTGAACCGCTTGCTACGCTCCGACAGCGCCTCGCGCTTTGCGGTGCTCGTGAACGACTTCGGCGATCTGAATGTGGATGCCAACCTCGTGGCTGATCAGGAGGCCGATGTGCTGCGCCTAGAGGGCGGGTGCATCTGCTGCACCATGCAGTCAGGCCTCACGTCGGCAGCGATGTACCTCGTTGGTCGCGACACCCCGCCGGAGCACATCTTGATTGAGGCGAGTGGCATCTCCGACCCGATGCCCATCGCGGCGGGACTGATGGCGCCCGGACTGCAACGGCACCTGCGCCTCGATAGTGTTCTTACGGTGATTGATGCCGAGCGCGCGCCGTACCCCGATGGCCACGACGTGCAAGAGCTGGTGGCGTCTCAGATTAAGTCCGCCAACATCGTGCTGCTCAACAAGGTCGATCTTGTTGAGGACGATAAGATTGCCGATCTGCGCGCCTGGATCAAGGAGTGGACGCCCGGCGCACGCATCCTTGAAACCGAACATGCCGATGTGCCGATTCCGGTTCTGCTGGATGGGGCCGTCCCGCTGCCCTCGGTACACGAGGCCCATGCGAATGAAGATCACGGAGACAGCCACGAACAGGACGCGGATCATGCGCACGATGGCGGCGGCCCGCACGCACATGAACATCACGATCACAATTCTCACGCTCACCACCATGACCATGAGGCGTCATTTCGGCGGTGGACGTACCGGTCGGAGGTGCCCTTTACAAACTTAGACGATGTGCAACGCATGCTGCGCGGGCTGCCCGATACCGTGCTGCGCGTGAAAGGCTTTGTGGCCACCGAAGAAACGCGCCAGGAACGCATGCTGCTCCAGATGGCCGGGCGCCGTGCAGCCCTCACGTTCCGAGGCGCCTGGCCCGACACGCCACGCACCGCTTTGGTGGTGCTGAGCCTGTCTGATGGCCCCACCCCTGAGGCGCTGCAGACCCACTTTGACACGGCACTGGCGGGGGCGGCCTCGTTTACGGCGCAGCGCTAACATGTTGGATGGGCAGCGTCAGACCCACTGAACGGTTTTCAGCACGCCGAGAACAATGAGTAGCACGCCTGCTGCGGCGGTGAGGTAGTGGCGGAACGCATCGCCAATTCGGTATCCAGCGTACAACCCAATCCACGTAAATATCACGGAGAAGAGGCACATGGTTGTGGCGACGACGAGGGCATCTATCGTTCCCAATCCAAGACCAAACCCGATCAGTAGATTATCCAGGCTAAGCCCAGTAGCCAGTACAGCCAGGCCGGTCCACGTTGTGATGCGCTGGGCGATGGTTTCTTCCGGGGCAGCCTGCCGCATGCTGGTAACCAAGGTCCACCCGCCTAGGAGAATCAGCAGAAGCGCCCCAACCCATGCAATTTCTTGCTCAACCCACCGCGCGGTAGTCTGGCCCAGCGTGATGCCTAGAAGCGGTACGAAGAACTCGAAGAGGCCAAATACCACGATGATGCGCCACCGGCGCGCGTACTGCTTCAGGGCACCGAGTGCCAGTGCCACGGCCATGTTGTTCGCCGCAATTACGACCCCCAGGACGAACAATTCCAGAATGGGCATGGGCAATTTCGGCAGTTCAGTGGAAAACGAATTGGCGCCCTTGTGAGATGTGCACGTTTCAAAAGTAAGTCCTTGTATATTCGGTTGTTATTTGGCCTAAAAAGGAGGGCTGCTATAACACACCAAGTTCAAGCGCGAGTCCGGTTAGCCCACCAAAGTAGACCAGGTAAAAGATTGCTGTTGCAGCGCGATGGATCATCCACTGCCCCGAAAAATCGCCGTGCGGACGTTTGTGACGCAGCGTACCAACGACGTCAATTATCAGATAGATTACGCTCAGGATCAGTGCCCATTGTACAACGCGCTCGGCTGCTGCAAGTAGCATAGCATGATCGATAGCAAGCGCGCTGCCTGTTAGTCCCACAACCGCCAGCCATTCGGCGCCGTGTCCGCCTCCTACAAACACGAAATGATCGCGTGGATTGTTTGCATAGCGATTCAGTACATCGACATATCGGTCGATTTGCATGGGCGCGATCCACTCGGCTGCGGGGGGACGCAGCGCCACATGTGGCGGCCATTGGAAAAGCATGATGCGCATTCCACTGCCGGGTATGCCGATAGCCCGCCCGGCTGCATAGTGGCCTGCTTCATGCACGGCAACAAGCGTGGCGATAACGACGGTATTCAGTGCAAAATCAACCATGCCGACTTCTTCGGCGCTGTTACAGATTGAGCGATGGATAGTGCTCTGTCACACCTGAATGTTAGGGGACGGGGACCGTGCCAAACTCTGTGTCCCAATTCCCTCCAAAAAACCTGTCATGGTGAGCGCAGCCGAACCATCTCCCCGACGCTCAGCAGGCTCTGATCGATCGAGCGGCCCTGTCCATTTCGAGGGAGATCTTTACTCACTGCGTTCGTCAGTCGCTGCGCTCGTGTCAGACTCCACACCTGCTAGACGCAGGTGCTCCGCTCAAGATGACAACATTAAAACGGGGTCGTTGTCCATCCAAAGATTGACCTGTGACACAGTACTAGCAGGGTAGCCCCCGAAATGAAACAGGTCCAGACACACCGGTCTGGACCTGGACGTGGGCTCTTATGCCCCGAGGGAGGCCATGTAGATAGCTGCCTTATCTAGCAAGCACGCGGGTGTAGTTTTCTTCGGCCTGCTCCCAATTGAGCACGTTCCAGAAGTTTTCGAGATAGTCACCGCGGCGGTTTTCGTACTCCAGGTAGTAGGCGTGTTCCCACACGTCAACCCCAATCACCGGGTACAGCCCAAGCTCCAGGGGCGTATCTTGATTTGCTGTTTGTACAAGCTCCAGATTCCCTTCGGCATCGGTGGCGAGCCAGCCCCAACCGCTTCCAAACACGCCTCCGGCAGTGCTATTGAACGCCTCCTTGAATGCATCCAGACTCTCAAAGGTCTCCGCCAGTGCCTCTTCGAGTGCGCCGTGCGGATGCGTGTCCTCCGCGGTAAGCAGCGGCCAGAACAGCGCATGGTTGTAATGCCCGCCGCCGTTGTTGCGAATGGCCGTGCGCACATCGTCGGGCAGGTTCTCCAGGTCGGCCAGTAACTCGCCCAACGTGTGCTGCTGAAGACGGTCGTGTCCTTCCAGGGCATTGTTGAGGTTGTTCACATACCCCTGGTGGTGGCGCCCATGATGCACTTGCATGGTTCGTTCGTCAATGTTGGGGGCAAGCGCCTCATGGTCGTAAGGCAGATCGGGCAACTCGTACGGGTACGTCAACGAGCCGGGACCCAGCGCAGCGCGAGCTGGATCTACAGGCCGTGCACCTGATCGTGAGGTGGCATTGGCCAGAAATTGCGGAATCACCATGCTCAGGCCGAACCCGCCAAGCAGCGAAGAAATAGCACGTCGTCTGTTAATCATAGCGCCAAGAAAGTATGTGATACAAGGGCAAACCTGTCCTTTGCATCTTTCGGAAACGTGTCGGTTCCCCGCTGTTCTTGACGATTATCCTTCGATTGGCCTTGAATCGAACGCAAGGGCGGCTAAAGGGTAGCGGACATGTCGGATTCGTTTTCGTTTTGTGTTTCTTATCGCCTATGCATCCTGCTCTGACCCATACCGACCATCGCCCGTGGCCGCTTCCTGATGCGCCGTGGACCTGGCGCCAACGCTGGTGCGATCTGCTGTTTGCCCACTGGAACGTGCCGGCGTCGTGGCTAACCCCGCTCATCCCCGACCCCCTACGCCTCGACACATATAACGGCACCGCCTGGTTAGGCGTTATCCCGTTTCGCATGGAGGGTGTGATGCGCCGCCCGCTGCCCGATCTGCCGTGGATCTCTGCGTTTCCCGAAATGAATGTGCGTACGTATGTAACGTACCAGGGCAAGCCCGGCGTGTGGTTTCTAAGCCTCGACGCGACGAACCTACTGGCTGTACTGGCCGCCCGATTGTTCTTTCATTTGCCCTACTACTGGGCATCGATGTCGCTCACCAAAGACGCACATGGTATTCAGTACGCCTCCACCCGTACAGATGCCCGGTTTCTGGGGCGCTACCGCCCAACCGGACCCGTGCAGCCCGCCGAGCCGGATACGCTCACCCATTGGCTTACCGAGCGCTACTGTCTGTACACCCAAATCCGCACCGGTGTCCTGATTCGCAACGAGGTGCATCACCCGCCGTGGCCGTTGCAGCCTGCCGAGTGCACCATTCAGATGAATACGATGCCGCAGTCGCACGGTCTGCCCGTTACCGGATCGCCCGATCACCTGTGCTTTGCGCGTTCGTTGGATGTGGTCGTTTGGAATCCAGAGCGAATCGAATAGCCTGGGAGGGTGGTTGCTTTTTCGACGTAACGGTGCTGGTACCCGCCGCGTCGTTCCAATAACGCACAGACGCTCAACTACGAAGGCACCGGACCGTACTGGTTGGGCCCTTGGGTACCCGGGGTAAAGATCAGAAACGCCTCAATTAAAATCACCAACACCCCCATACTGATCAGCGAGGCGCCAACAATCGGCACAGCAAACCAGCCCGACAGGTCCATGTCGTGCAGGCGCCGAATGGTAAGAAATACAGAGACAACGCCCCCCCCGACGACAGCCACAGCCGCGGCCAGAAATCCAAAGGGTAAAAATACCGATGCCAGGGCGCCTATCATCAAAATAAAAATGACGATGTTGTACATCAGATACTTCAGTCGTCCGATGCGTCCGCGCGGTGAAAGCAGGTCGGGGTTGGGCTCGTACTGCGGCTTGTTGACATGCGACGAGGGGGAGGCCTCGGATGCTGAATCAGAAGCCGAATTGGGTTCAGGGTCCGATTCTGAAGTGGGCGTCTCCTCTACACCGATCCCATGATCGGCATCGGCCCAGTGCCCATCGCCCACGCCCTGGCTGGCAGGGGGCGGCTCCTCGGGAGCTTCAGGAAAAAGTTCGGGCACATCGCCCGCAGGCGTCCACTGGTTGAGCTCTTCTGTCCATACAAAGTCATCGGGCGTCACAACCCCTTCGCGGACGCGCCGCCGAATCTCTCGATTCGTAAAGGGGCCCCGCCGATTGCCGTTTTCGCTGTAATACCACATGAATGAGAAGCGCTGCTAATGGAGGCGATGTGTTTACATGCTAACGTACATAGCGCATCCTCCAACTGCAAAGCCTTCGTGCACCGGCGGTCGACGATCTTTTGTGCGACCGCGCCTTGACATCTACCAAGGCAGTGTGTACGTTAGAGCAGAGCGAAGCTGGGAGTGCCCTATTGCTGTGTAACAAGCGCATAGGGCTGAGATGATCCCTCGAACTTGATCCGGTTTGTACCGGCGGAAGGAAGCTTCTTCACTACAGCCGGCTTGCTTTATAGCGGCTTGCTGATGCACCTCCGGCTTCGCTTGCTGCCTTTTTGTCTTTTTTGCAAGCACTTTTTGTCTTATGGCAACCTCTACCCTCGACCTTTCACTGGCCGATGTCTCCATCGACCGGGCTTATCACGTACCGCCGTTTGCACAAGCCTGCGTAGACGCAGCGGGCGACACCTGGGGCGCTTCGTTTGACCACCCATTCGTGCACGCACTGGCCGAAGGAAGCCTCGACGAAGAACGCTTTCGCTTCTACCAGATGCAAGATGCTCGGTACCTCGAATCGTTTTCGGATGCCGCAGCGATCCTCTCCACACGCTGCCCCGAGCCCGACGACAAACTCTGGTTCATTGATGCCGCCCGCATGGCGCTCGTCACCGAAGGCGAACTGCATGCCGGATACGGCGAACGCCTCAACTACGATGCCGGCGACATTGCCGCGCTCACCTGTACGCCTAACAACCGCGGCTACCAGGATCACATGATTAGCTGCGCCCAGCGCGGTACCCTCGTTGAAGCCGTAGGCGCCCTTACACCCTGCCCGTGGCTGTACATCGAAATTGGGCAACGGTTGGAGGCCGTACTTGGCGATGTCCCCACCGACCACCCCTACGCCGACTGGCTGGCTATGTATCGCGATCCCGCGTTTAACGCGTATATGGACGAGATTTTGGAGCGCCTCCAGCGCTTTGCCGATGCCGCCGATGCCGACGCACGCGATCGCGCTAAGACCGCCTTTCTAACCAGCATCCGCTACGAGTGGATGTTCTGGGAGCAGGCCTGGACCATGCAGGAGTGGCCCGTATAGCACGGCTCCCTGAACCCGCTCCCGCCTTGGGTCGTTCGCGCCGTACCTGTTGCCTCAAAACGCAAGCCGTTTTCCAACCGCTACGGTGCTGTGGCTCACGCTGACTCCTGGACGCCCCGGTCATTGTTTCTCGTTGCCGTAGGTAGCGTAGCTGCCTGTATGTTGGTGCCTTACGGCGAATGGCTGATCTATCCGTTCCAGCTGTTTGGCACGTTCATTCATGAAGCCGGTCATGCCCTCGCTGCGTTACTCACCGGCGGGCGCGTAGAAAGCTTTGTGGTGAATCTTGATACCAGCGGCTATGTGCGCTCCCGAGGCGGGTCGCGGCTTATTACCGTTTCTGCAGGATACCCGGCCTCGGCACTTGCCGGGGCTGCGCTGCTCTATGCAGGTACACGCCGCCGCTGGGCCGCCCCCACGCTTGTAGGCACTGCACTCACCACTCTTCTCATTATCGCCCTCTTTAGTGGATACGGCGCTTCATGGCTAGCCTTCGCCGCGTTTGTAGCCGGATGCGCCGCGCTGGGATACGGACGCACACGAACCCGCTCTGGCCATCGCGGCCTGCCCTGGTACATACTGGGTCTATTCGCTATCGGAGGCGCCCTCGCGTACATGCTCGTCACAAGCGGACTCGTAGCCTGGGCCGTGGGACTTTCGATGGCTGCCGTCTTGCTGATCATCGCAATGTATGCCGCCCCGGTAATTCAGCACCTCACCGTGCTCTTTCTAGGCGCCCAACTCGCCCTGGACGGCTTACATAGCATCCAAACGCTGTTTTCGATGACGCGCATGGGGCACACCCACAACGACGCGGCCACCATGGCGCAACTCACGGGCATTCCAGCATCGGTGTGGGCCGTAGGATGGGGACTGCTAAGCCTGATCGTAATCGGCTGGGCCATTCTGCTGTTCTGGCGCACGCCTCACCCTGAAAAACCTACCTCCTCGACCCCGCACCTTCCTGAATGAGCAGAGTTTGTTTTGCAACGCCCAGTCTGTATGTTACAAACTCGTTTTGCTGATATATCTTACCCTACCTATGCGCTTACATTGGATGCGACGTCTTTCTGCTATTTTGTTGCTGGCCGCCCTATTGGTCTGGACCGGCTGCGAATCCGACACCCCTGATGCTCCTGATGAAACCGACGACCCCGACCCAGTTGTTGATGCCGACTTCGCCGCCTTCTGGTCCTACTTGTCTGACGACTGCGGGAGTGCCTACGAAGGTGTGGTCATTGAAAAGCCCGAAGGCGATGACCAGCTCTCGGAAGACGCCGAACTGGAGATGCACATCCGCGAATGCGATGACGAGGAGCTGCGTATCCCCCTACATGTGCTAGAGCCCGATGCCGACGAGTGGAATCGCTCGCGCACGTGGGTTCTGATGCCGCATGAGGAGGGGCTGGAGCTGCGCCACGACCATCGCTATCCGGATGGCGAGGAGGAAGAAACCAGCTGGTATGGCCAGGTAAGCTCCGATGCGGTCGATGAGTACACCGTTGAGTTTCTTGATCCAGAGACGCAAAGCGGCTGGCGCATCGAAATTGACCCTGGCGAGCGCTTCACCTACGGCACGTACAGCAACGACTCATGGGGCTACCGCCTTGACTTTGATCTGACGGAGCCAATTGATCCCCCTCCGGCCCCGTGGGGGTTTGAGGACGATGCCTGATCCTCTTCTTGTTCACGGGCTCTATATTCATACGCTTAATGCGTAGCCCACAGCAATCCACCAACAAGGAGCGCCCCGATGCCAATTCCAATCAGCAACTCACGCTGACCACGATTGGGTAAGGGGCGCCCCTGTTTACGGGCTGTTGGAAGAAACTCAAAGATCATCAGATACACCAGTGCACCGGCGGCAAAGCCAAGCCCGACCGGCAACAACTCTTCGGCCACGCTCACAAACAGATAGGCCCCAACGGCTCCGACCGGCTGCGGTACCCCCGAAAGAACGGCCCACCCCAATGCTTTTGTGCGCGATACGCCATGCGTAATGAGCGGCAAAGCAATGGCCAATCCCTCAGGAATATTGAGTACCGCCATGGCTATGGTCATCGAAACGGCCAACATAGGAAGCTCCAGCCCACCAAATGACACATCTGCTGCGTAGGGCAGCTCCGCAAACGCAACCCCCACCGCCACTCCTTCGGGAATGCTGTGGATGAACATAGCGCCCACAACGAGCACAATCAGTCTATACTGGCGCGTGTTAAAAACCGCCGACGGGACCGGCTTATTTTGTAGGAGTCGATCGGCGGCGCCCATGAGCCCGGCGCCCAACGCAGCTCCTAGCGCCACTTCGTACACCGATCCGCTCTCCAGCCCTTCAAATACAACCACCCCGCTCATCATAACCATGAGACCTATCGCCGTGCCCCACAACCCCACCATCCACCGAAGCGACACCGTGCGCGTCACGAAAAATGGGAGCACGCCCAGCCCGGTAGCAAGTCCAGTAAGGGCTCCTGCACCTCCCACAATGAGAAGGTCGGCCCACACCCATTCGGCTAATGGTGTCATAAAACGGACAAAACCAATTACTTCACAATACTCCGATTGGAGCCCCATCTTCGAACGGAGACGGGCTTACGTTTAAGCACCCGCTTACCAGAATAGACGTACGACTCCCTCTTGTTCAACTCCTTTCCGTTGAAGTACGTACACGTTGAAGTCCGTCGATTCCATTCTGTCCGTCATTGGTCGGCCTTTTCGCAATATATATGAACAGTTGTTTCCAAATAGCAATGATCCAATGCGCACATGTACGCTTATCCTGACGGGCAGTTTACTCTGCTTAATGAGTCTGTCAGCCTGCAATAGCAACACCAGTTCCGAGGATTGCGGCGCCCCTTTTGATCCCGGCTCTGTTTCTGTAGAGTCTGACGATGGCAACTGGCGTCTTATGGACGGCGATCGCGAACTGATTGTCTTCGAGACCGAATCGACTGCCGAGCGCGCTGTAGCAACAATTCAGTTCTACGGCTTAGATCAAAAGTGTGCAATTGGCGATGACCATCAGATGGAATACTGGCTTGCAGATGGACAGCCCCCGGCACGTACCGAGGAGGCGCCTCCGTTCAACGAAGACTGCATGGAGCACCCGGTTGACGAATTCTATGTCGAAGACGAAGGCGATGCTGGGTTGATTACGTATCCGCAAGGAAGCCGCATGCTTATGGTTTCTGATCTTAACGAGGCCGAGCGTGCATTGAACGTACTCCAGGAGAACCACCTGAACGAGATCTGCTACGTGGGCCGGCCTCACGCCCCGATGCAGTACTGGCTAACCTCGGATGCGTAGCTCTATCCAGCACACTCACGCGTCCCTATTCTAGTGCTCTGTCACAGGTCAATCTTCGGGTAACACATGTATCCTCTAACGTACCGAGAATAACTCACAATCATGTCATTGCGAGCGCAGCGACGCGCCCCGATTCTAGGCTAGTCTATGCACATAACTCGGGATGGTGATAATCGTTGATCACGGGTTGCAATCTGGACTTGTTGTTGACTGTTGTTGACGGGATCATCAACGGATTGGCCAGAATGAGGGACGGCGCCAGCGGGACCTCGTGCGGCCGATGCCTTTTCTGGATCCTGGATCGCGCTCGCAGGCTCGCTTGCCTGTCCTGAACTCGATTCAGGATCTGGATGACGTTCGGGAGGGGGGCATTTGGGTTGAAAGGGAGCTTTCGTCTCCCAGCACCGTCCCCCCGACACGTCATCCTGAACTTGATTCAGGATCCATTCCCCCGACTATTCCCCCGAGCAGACGCCCAGATGGGTTCTTGTTGTAGGATCCAACAGTCTCTCATTGAACAGGCGGTGGAGGCAACCAACGTTAAATAAACAACATAGCAAAGAAAAAGTTATGTGCAAGGACTAGGACCCTAGGAGTACTTGAGCTACGCCCAGCGACGCGTCAGTCGCAGGCTCCTTCCTCGCGATGACAAGGTGTAAATATATTTCTTTTGAGTTACCTAGCCGGAGAAACGCATACATCTTGACGGTTTCTCCGAAACCCTGTGTTTTGCTACCGGGTTCTTTTTAAGCATGTACGTACGTCTCCGACTCCCGCCTTGGCTATGTCCAACACGCGCCCCGTTTCGCCCGACGCCCCCTTCGCAAACGACAATTCAGACGAAACCTCTTCGGATGACCGAAGCCCACTACAACGCATTGTTGGAGGGCTGGGATCGTTCATATCGCGCTTTTGGTTTCTGGGCGTAATCGTGGCCGTAATGGTGTACATCTTTCAGGGTATGAACCCAGAGGTGGAGTTGCACGATGGACCTATTGTTGAAGACTTTGCTAGCGAAACCGTAGAGGGCGATACGTTTCGCCTGTCGGATTACACCGACGATAACATCGTAGTGATAAGTCTGTGGGCCACCTGGTGCGCAACCTGCCAACAGCAGATGCCAGGCTTTATGCAACTGCACGATGAGTTTGACGATGTCCAGTTCGTGGGCCTCTCGATGGATAATGATGGATTGGACGCTGTGCGCACGTACACGGAACGGGTGCAGTCGATTAATTATCCCCAGATCGCCGACCAACGCATTGCGTTCAACAATCTAGAGACCGGACGCAGTGTGCCGCGCACGTATGTGATCGACCACAACAGGCAGGTACGATTCCGCAACGTAGAAGGCATGCTCATGACTGGTGAATTGCGTCCCGTGCTTGAAGCCTTGCTTAACGAAGAACGCCCCGACGCCGTAGCCGACGCGTCTTAGCATCTGGTATTTCGTGGCCAGCCACGTTTTGCCACTAAGTGAACCCAATCGCGGGTTTGGGGCTTGATCGGGGTTCTCATCCTACCCCTTCGACCGTTTGAACCGTGCCTCAACGACCGTTGACCGTTCGCAACGCTTCTCCCGAGGAACGCACCGAACTTGACGAGCTGTACCGGCCCACTCGAACCCCCCGGCTGCGCACCCGCGCCGTGTGCTCAAAAAGGGTGGGATCAAAGTGAGCCGTCCGCAGCACAAGATCAGCAGCCCGGACTCGGAATGCGATCTAAAAAAGCGATTGAGCACTACGGCCTCTTCCAAGAGAAGCCTACCGCTCGTTATCCCGATTGCAGCTGTCCGGTTGCCCATCGAGAGGCAGCGATCCAAAGCCCTCCCACTCCGACAATGATGTGGATCGGCAATATAATGAACAGCAGGGTCAAGGGTGCGGAAAAAGCCGACCCAAGCGTCAGCAGCGTACCGGTAAGGGCGGGCAGAATAAACCAGTTGGTAAGGTAGCGCGGCACTGCTGCTATACTCCGAACATTGTAAGCAATAACAGCCGCGACCAGAGCCTGCATATACCAGGCCATCAGAAAATGAGACTGGTGCATACTGTAGCTCATAAATCCAAGTAGCTCTATTTCATCTTCGGCAAGTGCTCCGCTGCTGTGCGCTTCAGCAAGCCGGCCAATGGCCCCAAGTCGCTCAAAGTTGGTGAGAATGCCAGCGATAAGCCCAATACCAAACAGGACGATGATAAACCCTGCTACCGGATAATAGGCGCGAACGTAGTTGCCCATAGCTACTGTAACAACCATTATCAGCGTGAAAGCAATCACCTCCAGCAAGGTGTAAATCCGGTAGACGGTAAGATTTTCGGTTGCGGCTAATAGTTCAAAAGCGTGGTGACTCGTGTCCGTCTGAGACGCGATGACCAAGATAAACAGCGGAAACATAATGATCGTAAGGACCCCGGTCGGCATCCCGAGGCGAGCGATTACACGCAACCACCCCTCCTTCTCGTTGGATATAGGCATATGTTTGTATTTTTTGGAAGCAGGCACGACCTGAAAAACTGTATTCGCAGAGTCCCCGTCGAGGAGCAATACCGCAAATGCAGAATCAGCATACCGTACAATATCAAGGGCTTGGCACAGAATCAATTTCTCATGCAGAGTACTCCAGATCTGAAAGGGCCTTTCTCGCGGCACAAACTCACTCTTCCACATTGCGTAGTCGATACGTCTACACTCGTCGAGTTTCAATGGAAAGACGAGTCAGAATGCGATTGAATAGGATTTGCTGCAGAGTACCCGCCTGCGCTGCGTGAGGAGTTGCCCCCAGCAAGACCACCATTGTTGAACGTATCATTCCGTCCCCCTTACCCAATGCCCAATCTCAACGCTGATGTCGCGCTCCTCACCGAACGCAGATACGCCGTCCCCGAAGCCCCAGAAGGCGACTGGTATGTCAAGCAGATCCTGGACGACGACCGCCTGCTTCAAGAAGCGCTTAAAGAACAGGGCATAACCTCCACACGCATTGACTGGGCGCATCCAGAGGTGGACTGGTCGACTTTCTCCTGTGCGGTTTTTCGCACTACGTGGGACTACTTTGAGCGGTTTGAGGCGTTTACATCGTGGCTTGAGGAGGCGACGTCTCAGGTCCGGCTCTGCAATACGCCCGAACTGGTCTGGTGGAATCTGGACAAGCACTATCTGGCCGATTTGCAAGAACGCGGCATTCCAGTTGTGGCGTCGCAATTCATTGAACAAGGCGCACAGCTCCACCTTGAGGAACGGATGACCGAATCCGGCTGGGACGAGGCGGTGATTAAGCCCTGCGTATCGGCGGGTGGGAGAGACACCTACCGGGTTCACAAAGACCGGGCGGGCGATGTGGAAGAAACGGTTCAACCACTTCTCGAAAACGCGTCGTTTATCCTGCAGCCCTTCCTGAACGACATTGTAGACACCGGCGAGGTCAGCCTGATGGTGTTCGATGGCGACTACACGCATGCCATCCGCAAGTCCGCCAAGGCGGGCGATTTTCGGGTGCAGGACAACCACGGCGGCACTGTGCACCCCTACGAGCCATCGAGCGAGCAGATTGAATTGGCTTTGCGAGCGATGGAGGCGTGCCACCCGGTGCCGCGCTATGGGCGGGTAGACATCGCGCGTACCAACGAAGGGCAGTGGGCGGTGATGGAACTGGAGCTCATCGAGCCCGAGCTCTGGCTACGCGATCACCCCCCGGCTGCCGACGCCTTCGCACGCGTCATTGTTGATCTGCTCGACGCGTGATGCTGGTTTGTGCCGCCTGGGTGGTTATGCCGTTGTGAGAAGCAGGTCCCGGTAGCGCCACTCCAGGATGGCGAGCCCGCCGACGTAGACCGCCTCTCCGATGAAGTGTAGAAAAGCAAACAGCGTTGCGGTCGCCGAGAAAACGGCCACGATCCCTAAGCAGACGAATGCCCAGGCGAGATTGGCCCCAACGAGCAATTTGATCAAATGCATCGGACGTTGCCGCCGAATGGCAAGCATGAACGAGTACGACCCGTAGAGCAGGTTCACCGCTCCAGTGAAGAGAAGCAGCTCCTGGGGCAGTCCTTCTATGCGACTGAGCCACCCACTGAGCGTGATTACGGTTGCCCCCGCCAGCGCTGCACCAATGCAGTCCACCCACAGCAACTGTCTAAAGAATGTCGATCTGGGGGCATTCATGAGCGGTATTACGGCAAAGCACTGTCGCGAAGGTGCCGGTAACCTACCACACAGGCACCAGAAGCGCCACCCGTTTCGGGTCCACCGAGCCCCCTGTGCTCTTCATCTGAAGCAGCGTAGGGTTATACGGATCTTACGCCTTGTCCCGCTGCCTCACTACGTGAACCGAGAGCCACTCGACAAGCCCCTCCCGACCGAGATCGCCCGCTGCGAGCCCCACCATCAGCTGCTCCTGCTCATGGACGCTCGCCTCGATCTCGCGATCGTTCAACGCCAAAAACACCGCCATCGCCGCATGGGCAACCCGCTTGTTGCCATCAACGAACGGGTGATTCTGGATGAGAGATATCGCTAGGGCTGCCGCCTTTTCCAGTACGGATGGGTAAAGCTCTTCACCGCCAAACGTCATCTTGGGCTGGGCCACCGACGAAAGCAGTCCGCCTCGGTCACGAAGCCCTGTGCTTCCACCAGACTGCTCGATCACTCTGCGGTGCAGATCCAGGATCTCGACGACGCTCAGATACCGCATGAAATCGGCGGTAGACTGTTGGCTAAGAGAGGCGGCGGTAGAGCTCGGCGTTTCGCTGAAGCACCCGAGCAGCGGCTTTTTCATATTCACTGCCCGAGCTGGAAAGCTGCTCGGCGAGGCCAGCCTGGACAATCTCTTCAGGAGAGATACCAAGCTTTTCAGCGAGGGCTTCGAGCCGCTCGGCGGTGTCGTCGGAGAGTTGGAGGGTAAGAGTCTTCATGGCGCGATCAGTATCAGGTGTATGGGTTAACTCAACGCGTGGCAAGCAATTCGTTTCCGTAAAGCGGGTTGCTGGGCCCTATAATGGGGGGCTCTGTGGCGAAGGCACCGGTAACCTATCAACAAGATGGCAGAAACGCCACCCGTTTCGGGTCCACCGAGCCCTCTGTGCTCTTCATCTGAAGCAGCGTAGGGTTATGCTGTGCTCTCGCTTTTGATAATTCGGTCGGTCACATCTATCAATTCTGGAGCCTTCTGCGTTGCCACTTCCCAAATAATCTCGTAGTCCACTCCGAAATACCCATGAATGAGTCGATCGCGCATTCCGGCCATCGCTCGCCACCCCACGTCCGGATACCGATCTCGGATCTCGTCTGAGAAGTTCTTCGTGGCCTTGCCGATGACCTCGAAGCTGCGTACAAACGCTCGCTTCAACGTCTCGTCGTCGGCGAACTCGTTCCAGCTGACCTCATGGCTGGCCTCGACTAAATATCGTGCTTCGTCTTGAATGTGACGAAGATATTCAATCTCCGATCTCGACATATTCGACCTCTTCCAAGATATGGGGACCAAGATGGGGGCTAAGGGCCTCACGCGTCACCAAGTCCACCGACCGCCCCAGTTCGTCTTCCAACAAAAAAGAGATGGCCATGAAGTTGTCAAAGGACTTGCCTCCCGGCACGAACTCAACCAAAAGATCTACGTCGCTCTCGGAGTTGGGCTCGCCTCGCTGAAATGAGCCGAATAGGCCAAGGCGCTGGACGCCGAGGCGACGTAGATCGCCTCGGTAGCGACGCAGGCACGCAATCAGGTTTTGTCTGGTCTGAACTGTAGCCATAGCAGTAGAAAAACTGCTGCCCCGTGTGGATGTTGCGACGCAGCATAACGGTGGAGCTCTGCGGCGAAGGCATCGGTAACTTATCAACAAGATGGCAGAAGCGCCACCCGTGCCGAGCAAGCCGGGAAGCCCCGAGCCCTTCGTCCGTAGCAGCGTAGGGTTATGTGTACTATTTGTACGGACCGGGTACATGGGTACCACTTCTGACCGGCAACATGGGTGACAGTTTACCATAACCAGTGGTTTTCCGCCAACCGCCGGAGAGCCATGCCTTGGACCCAAACTGATCCCATGATTGAACGCACCCGCTTCGTCCTCGCCTACCAGGACGGGCTCTACTCCATGGCTGAGCTATGCCAACGCTTCGGCGTCAGCCGCAAGACCGGCTACAAGTGGCTCCGGCGCTTCAAGGATGAAGGCCTTGGTGGTCTCGCCGACCAACCCCGCGCGCCGAAGCACTGTCCTCACAAGACGCCTCCCGAGACGGAAGCCCTCCTCGTCGCCTGTCGCCAGAAGCACCCGCGTTGGGGCCCAAAGAAGCTCGTCGCCTACCTCGCGCGTCGCCACCCAGCAGCGCGGTTTCCCGCAACGAGCACCGTGGGAGCCATTCTGAAGAGCCACGGTCTTATCGAGCCCAAACGTCGACGACGCCCGACACGGCACCCTGGAGCCCCCACGCTCCGAACTACCGAACCGAACGAGGTCTGGACAACGGACTTCAAGGGCCAGTTCAAGACGCTTGATGGCATCTACTGCTACCCGCTTACGATCAGCGACGCCCACTCGCGCTTCGTGCTTGGCGTTGAGGCCTTGCCGTCGGTGAAGCAGAGCGGCACCATTCCGGTCTTTCAGCAGCTCTTCGAGCGCTGCGGGCTGCCACAAGCCATTCGCACCGACAACGGCGTGCCGTTCGCCACACAGGCACTCTGCGGCCTCTCGAAGCTTAGCGTGTGGTGGATCAAGCTCGGCATTGGGCACCAGCGCATCGAGCCGGGCCAGCCCCAGCAGAATGGACGTCACGAACGCATGCACCGCACGCTGAAGGCAGATACGGCGCGGCCTCCAGCCTCGAACATGGCCGCACAGCAGCAGTGCTTTAACGACTGGCGCGAAGAGTTCAATTCGCAGACATTTCTGCGTAGAGCGTCCCCATGAAGCCCTTAGCGGCGATACGCCGGCGTCGCAGTACTGCCCCTCCCCTCGGAGCCTGCCTGATCAGACGCCGGAGCCAGAGTATCCGGCTCACTGGGAGGTGCGCCGCGTCTCCCGGTGCGGCACGTTCCGCCTCAAAAAACGACAGCTCTTCTTGAGTCAGGCACTGAACGAAGAGCATATTGCCCTGGAGGAGACCGGCGATGGTATCTGGAGTCTCTACTTCTACGACGTACTACTCGCCCGCCTCAACGAGCGGGACTTTACACTCCGCGCTGCCGTACCTTAGGTCATGTACATGACTGAGAGTGTTACCTATGTTGCCGGTCTATTCTGTTACCGATCTGCCCGACCCCTACAATTTAGCTCATGATGTCTTCAACTTCCAGAACCTCGAACTCTGACGCAACCCTCGTCCGATGGAAGGGTCGCTGGCTTGGCATTAACAGTTTCGACTGATAGTATTCTGGATCTAGACCCTCGAACCTATCCCTCATTTTAACTATCATCTGCGCCATAGCTCGCGATTGTTGAATATTCAAAATTCCAGGCAACGGATAGCACAGACCCTTTTCAAGGTGGATGAAGCGGAGACCTTTCTTTCTGATCCACGAATCCGGGCTGTATTCGATTGAAAACTCAAGACTTTGGGATCCGTCGTAGGAGTCCAACCAGTGACAGCTTACAGCCTGTACTTGGCAGTCATCGATGATCAGTCCGTCTGCACCACACAGGGCATCTATGAGAGGCTTGAAAATGTTGTCGATATCAGGAGCAGCATCACTTTCATATCGATCTCGCTCATGGATAAACCAGCGGATTTCAACCCTTACGTCATCTGACAGAAAGTATTGAACACCCTCCAACTCTTCAGTAACTCTACTCTTTACTTCTTGCCTTCTATGACTCCTGGACTGAAGAGAGGCCGGTGGCCCGTCCACAGAAAACTGCAGGGACCCATAGTCTGGGGGCTGCTCTAAGTTGTCCTGTAGGTTAGCCATCTGCAAACGTACACATAACTTTTAATTATGTACTCCCCTTCTCGTTGGCATCGGTCTGCTCGCGTTTATGTTGTTCGACGAGTTCACGACTACGCTCAAGTTGTTGTCTTCGCTGTTCTTGGTAGTCGTCCTCCGAAATTGTGCGGACTACGATCTTTTTCCGGCCTGAAGCTACCGCGTGCAAATCCCGCTGTATTTTCTCCAGCGTATTTGCTACGTCGTGTGTCGTCTTCTTCGTGAAGTGGATCAGGTCCTCATGAGCAGAAAGATCAACTACGAATGGTTCCGAATAAGTTGTGCCCTCCTTCGAGCGATAGCTTACTGTGCCGCTGAATAGCAGCGACTCGTTTTCGCTCTTGACATGGTTCCAAGCGCCGATCAAGGTGCTCACATCGGCGCCGGGAGGAAGAGAAGCGATACCTTCCTTAATGAAGCGAATGTTCTTGCGGCTGTCGACATCACGGTGCCGGGCTGGACTGATGTCGACATCACGGTGCGGGACTGGATTGATGTCGATTGTGATGTCAAAGGCAGTTGTTTCCCCAACGTTGCGGGCCTCGGCAAACACAAATGCATGATCTCGCGGATTCAGACTGAAGAGAACAGTGGGTCGCGTTCTTTCCCGCTCAAGGTTGACGATCGTCTGGATATTCTTAGCTGCCAGTCTATTTGACCGCACTTGGACCGCTATGATAGCAATAGTGGCGAGAACGTAGATGAACGTCAGCACCGTGAGCGCAAATCCCTGATTGGCGTTTAGCCATGTAATCAGATCGGTCATTGGCACATGCGGTGAGAGTACATAACGGTTGGCGCTCACCGGCGGTGGCTACGCTAGGCCTTGTGGTAAGCAATCGAGACGCGGCGATCCTTCAAAGCGCACACTGACACCGTCCGATGCAGCGCTGTGTTATGTGTCGCCTGCACCGTCTAATATATCTTTACCGTTCAACTGCGCAACTGCTACAGTCGCCAGTGTAATCGTCGGCACAAATACGGCGGAGATCATCATCGTTGCACCGACTGTGAGGTGATCCAGTAAAACCAGTATCCATCCGACTACAATAGCCACACATGATGCGCCACAGAATACGAATGCAGCAAAAACGGTGATTTTTAGTTTTTCGTATTCTGGCCAATCAATAAGAACTTGTCGATGCTCTTCTGGATTCAGTATGTTTTTGCCAATCCTATACACCAGAGTGGTAAGTGCAAAAGGAAAGCCTATGAGGACAGCGGTTATTTTAGGATCAAAGCTTTCCACCAGCTGCCCAACCTGTTTAAAGATGGAGGGCTTCAGTACCGCAATCCCGATGAGAATAGCGACGACGAGAACCTCAGGAGATAGAATGATAACTCTTAACCACTCTTTTATTCGTGACATCAATGATCAAGGTAGCGTTCGTCATTAATCCGGCGAAGAATTCGTATTGCTTCACTTGCTAACTCTACAGGATCCGGATCGCGCTCGAATTTGAAAGCGATCTGGTTTTCCTCCGTCCGCATAATCACTCGTTCATTGTTCTTCTGTCCCTCTATCTTAGCTCTTCCATATCCATCTGCAGCCATTAAAACTGCAGCGTCACCAAGGCCGTCCGCAAATGGTTCAAGCAGTTCACGTATTTCTTCTGGGTTTACATTCGGGTTTTCCAGTACTAGACGCGCGATGCGATGAATATTCGTTCCAATTGTACCTTCAGCTTCTGACTCTTCCTGGATTTGAACCTTACTGAGATTGCGACGACGTAAATAGTTTCGAAGAGACTCCCATGCTGCTCCAAATAACGGATTAGGCGGATGTACTCTTGCATCAAGCTTGGAGATCGAGTCAACGGCAGAAATTCTTTGGACGAATGTGCGCAAGTCTGAAACAGGTTCGACCTCTGCTTTCACAAACAGTCTTTCGAATTTTTCAACTATCAAATCGGCAAAGGCTTTTTCGAACTGACTTCCTTCGAGTTTATTCCAAATGTGCTGATAAGCTAGACCCGAGAATTTAGGTATGTAAACAAATGGACTAGCGGCGTAAAGAAGATTAGGTACACCCGCAGGTGTAGCTACATGCCGATCCGGCTCTACGACTTCAATCTCACCTTCATCGGCAAACTTGGCGAGTCTGCCAAATATAAACGGGTAGTCTGCCACATCACGAATGTAGCTCATATCTGTGAAGGTAAACATATACTTCCCCCTCTGGACTACCACAGGTTCCTCAATCGCATCAATGACACTCTGAGTTGTAAGATTTCCTAGCTTTAGTAGGCGCCCCACGAAATATTTTGCGGTAGTCGGCATACTTAATGGTAAATGTCTATATTCTGGTAGCAGCGCTGATTAGCGCACATAACGGCAAAGTTCACCTGCGATGAACTCGATTGCCACTACTCCCGAAATGTAGCGAAACTTTTCAACAAGTACACGCCGTCAATCGATGCCGCTCCACTCATCGTCAGGTGCAACGATGCGTTATGCATAATCACTACTACCCTAAAAGACAGCAAGCGAGATAACTACAGCTCAGAAATAACGTCATCTATTGCTTCCGTGCATTCGTCAATCCTGGCTCTTTCGAGCTTTACGTCCTCACCGTTAATTTCGTAGTAAGTGCCACTCATTTGGGAAAGTCGCTGACCCAAATGTGCAGAAACAACTCCTGCCGAGTTGAAATCTCGAAGCGGTACAGAGTACCGATCCCGGAAATCTTCTTTCGTCGTGGGCGATGGGCTGCGGCTAGTAAAATATCCAGGGTGGTTTTGATAGGCATCGAATAGAGCTTCCGTCGTGGAGTCAGACATGGCTGCAAAGGCGGCAGCAGCCCCCTGGTATTGGGTCAAGCGGTTGCCCACTATGAGATGAATCTCAGGAATAGAGATGTCATGTTTCTTCGCTTGTGACGCGAAAGTCCAAGATCCGTAAACTGGGTGCGGTGGCGTGTTGCCATGTAAGAGTATAAACATCGCATTTGTCGCAACTCGAGAAGAGTCGTCGGCATTGACAGGACAAATAAGTTTGTTTACAGAACATATGGCAAGCTGCGTATAAGTTGAAAAGCTTGGATTTGTGTCTACAAACACCATCCAATCTTTGTCGCTTACGGTTTCTGTAACATTATCTATTAGGTTTCGAAAGATCTGATGAACCCATACCCAAGGAAGTGAATCTGGAGTGAGGGGGGGCTGATTAGCGGCATTCGCAATTGCTGGAGCCATTGGCTCTAAGTTACCATCACCGCACAACAAGTACAGATTATCTGTCATGTTGTCATTAGTGTCCGAGACCTGGACTAAAAAATCCATTGGGTCCGGTGTAGGAGCACCACTACCGCCTGAAATGACCTTGCTGAGATAGCCGACTACAGTACGTGGAACACCTTCTGTACCATAGTCAAGAACTGCTTGCTCCCCCCTTGCCCCTCCTCCTAAGAGCATCATGCTGGAGTTCGATTGTGGGCAAAGGTCAATAACAAGAACATTTTTGTCTTTATTCAAAGCCGCGTACCGGGCTGCTACATGAAAAGTTATTGTGCTTTTTCCAACCCCTCCTTTGTTGTTCCAAATTCCATAGCTTTCGACAAGACTCATAATTGCTTTTCCGTTTTTTGGATTAAGAGTTAAATAGGTTGTACCTACATGTAAAAATGCAAGTACTTCAGTTCTGCATAACTTTTAATTATGTCGATTCAGTAGACATAGGCAAACCCCCTAAGTACGAGCAATTTGCTATTTCCCAAAAGGATAAGCCAATCTGGTGTCGGCTTATGTCAACCAAGTGGACATAGGACGTTATGGATTCGCCTCCCGACGGGTCTATCTTGCTGAAGGGGCTTGTATATGTATTTCATGGTACCAAGGCCCTTCATAAATCGCAAGTCTCCGGCGCTCGGTCCACTGTTCCCATGTCCCAACAGCCACCCAAGCTGCTTGATCAAGTCCGCACGGCGTGCCGTCGCTTGCAGTACAGCTATCACACTGAAACGGCGTACGTCCGCTGGGTGAAGCGGTATGTGCTGTTCCACGACACACGCCATCCGCGTACGATGGACGCCGCTCATATCCGTGACTTCCTAAATCACTTGGTCCTGGAGCGCAACGTCGCGGCGTCCACGCAGAACCAGGCCCTTCATGCGCTCCGGTTCCTCTACAGCCGTGTGCTGCGCATCGAGCTGGACACTATCAACGACCTGGAGCCCGCCCAGCGTCCACGACGCTTGCCGGTCGTCTGCACGCGAAACGAGGTCCGGCAGGTACTGGGCGCAATGAGCGGCACCAATCAACTCGTTGCTGCGCTGCTCTACGGCGCGGGGCTTCGTCTCTCGGAAGCTCTCCGCCTTCGGGTCAAGGCTCTCGATTTTGAGCAGGGTGCGTGCATCGTCCGAGATGGCAAGGGGCGCAAAGACCGTGTTACCGTGCTCCCCAGCCGCCTGCATACGCCGCTGAAACGCCACCTGCGGGCGCGAAAGGTGTTACACGAAACCGACCGCAGCGAGGGGCACGGCTCGGTACACCTCCCAGACGCGCTGGGACGCAAGTACCCGAACGCCGCGTACGAGTGGAAATGGCAATTTGTATTTGCATCCACCAAACGATCTACCGATCCCCGGAGTGGGCAAACCCACCGCCATCATCGCTCAACTTCTGCTGTGCAGAATGCGGTGAAGAAGGCCGTGAACGCCACAGGCATTTCGAAGCATATCACGTGCCACACCTTCCGCCACTCCTTTGCGACCCATTTGCTGGAAGATGGCTACGACATTCGAACCGTACAAGAGCTGTTGGGGCATGATAGTGTGGAGACGACGATGCGGTACACGCATGTCTTGAATCGGGGCGGACGCGCGGTACAAAGCCCATTGGAGGCGCTCTGACACTCATTCCTGAACACGCTTGGGGGGCTGCTTCAGGCAAGCCGCCTCCTGGACCTGCGAGGGGGTGTAGCAAACGCGGCGTTGCAAGTCCGCTGGATGCGCTGGCGGATTAAGCCGTTTCTACCAGCTTCTCCTTCGCCGGGCGCCGTAGCTGTTTGATGGCGTATTCGCGTTGCATGGCGGCGGACTGGCTGTCGTACGTTTCGGTGTGGATGACCTCGACCGGCGTGCGTCCGCGGGTGTATTTGGCGGCGGTGCCGGCGTTGTGCTCGTCTACGCGGCGCTCCACATCGGTGGTGTAGCCGGTGTAGTAGGTGCCATCCGCGCATTCGAGGATGTAGACGTGGTGCGACATGTTTGAGGTGGTTGTTGTCGGTAACACAAGATCGGAGGCGTTGCCTATCGCTTCGCCTACCGGCGGGGGTCCCTTTTGTCTTGATAATCACCGCCCGGGATATCCGCTCCGCTCCTGATCCCGGGCTAAGGAATCCCATAGCCGGGGACCGCTTGCGTCCCCGGCGATAGTTACTCGTTGCCGATGAAGAACACGGCGTTGCTCATGAGGAGCTGGCCGTTGTGCCAGAAGCCACGGGTGAGCGGGTTGTCGACCAGGTAGGTGATGCGGCCCTGTCCGTGAGACTGCACGCCGAAGACGAGCGTTTCCTGCAAGGCGGTCTGAGCCTCGTGGCCCATGAATCCGCTGGCGGGGGTGGCGTCTTCGAGCGCGGCTACCGTCCAGCCGCTGTCGAGGTAGGCGAAGGCGCGGGCGGAGCGTTTCATGGTGAAGTAGCGCTCGATGCCAAAAGCAAGCGGGTGCGAGGTATCGAGCGTGGTAGCGTGGACGCTGCCAGGCGTGCCGCGCGTGGCAGCGTCGCGGGCGCGGTCTTCGTAGCGAGGCAATTCGGGCGACGCAGCCTCCTCGTCTTCGTCAGGCACCGGGGCAGCGAGGGCGAAGCCGTCGTAGGGCGATAGGGCGCTGCTGGCCGACCCGAAGGCGATGAGGTGGCCGCCGCGCTCAATCCACTGCTGCAGCGCCGCCACGCGCTCATCGGAAAGCCAGTCGCTGTACTGCCCCTCGGGCATCACGAGCACATCCAGCTCGTCGAGCCAGGCATCTTGAAAGTTGCTGGGCTTGAGGAGCGTGGCCGGATACTGCAGCTGCTGGTCGAAGAAGTGCCAGATCTCGCCCACGTTGAGCGAAGCGAGCGGCTCCCCGGCCAGCACGCCCACATGCGGGGCATCGATGTAGCGGATGTTGGCCGACCCGAAGTCGGGCGCCTCATCCATGAAGCCGGTGGTGGTGCGGTAGAGTGAGCGCTCGTGCTCGGCTGCGGTCTCCTGCACGATGTCGTCGAAGCGCGCGCCCATCGCGCGGTTGTTGGCGCGTAAGATCACGAGTGTGCCGGGCTCGAAGGTGCGGCCTTCGAACTCAAAGCTCTCGCGGGCAAAGCGGACCTTCACGTCGGACTGCAGCAGATCGGCCAGAAATGAGGCGTCGTTGATGCTGTGCCAGTTGGCCAGGTAGGCATACGGCGTATCGGTGTCGGCGCCCTGCAGGGCGGGTGGTGCGGCCTGCGCATCCCCCGAAACCGATACGTCGCTATCCAGCGCGTAGGCATCCAGTCCGTAGGCGTACGGCAGGCTCCAGCCGGTCATGTCGTAGGTCACCGAGTCTACGATGGTCGTCTGCGGCTCCATAAGCACCTTGGCGAGGCGGCTTTTGGGCTGGCTGAGGGATACGACCAGATCGCCGGGCTCCACAGATACCGACTGACTCGTCTGGTCGGCGTAGCGCAGTCCGCTCGTGCTGGCGTTAGTATTCGGACCGGCGATGGTGGATTCGATGCCCTGGCGCTCCAGGTGCTCATGCAGCGCACGGACGCGGTCGTCGGGGGTGTCGGGCACGCCGGCGGAGTCGGCATCGCGGGCTTTGATGAGATACGCTGCGTAGTCGCCGGGGGGATTCGCGGCGGCGTCTTCAAAGTGGGAGACAAACGAGGACACGAGGTCGTCGGCCTCGCGGGCGGCGGTTTCGACGGTGGAGAGGCCGGTGACGTGGTGGCGAATGAAGCGGTCGTGCATCGTCAGCGTGTCGCCTTCGATGGTATGCACCATGAGCCCTGCGCGTCCGGAGCCGCCCTGCTCGTAGGTCATGCCGATGGCGCCGTTAAAGGTGGGCCAGGTGTCGCCGAAGCCGGGATAGAACAGGTCGAAGCGCTCGCGGGTGAAGTAGCGCCAGTCGTTGTCATCGAAGTAGCGGGCGTGGTTGCGTCCGATTGTTTCCTGGAAGGAGCGCTGCCACTCGGCGATGTCTTCGTGGAAGGGGTCCGCTGCAGGCGCGAAGTAGTGGGGTGCGTCGACGCTCTGCTCGTGGTAATCGACATGCACGTGGGGCATCCACTGGTTGTACAGCTCCAGCCGATGCTGCGTCTCCTGCTGCGTGGTCCAGGCCCAGTCGCGGTTCAGGTCAAAGTAGTAGTGGTTGGAGCGTCCGTTGGGCCAGTCTTCCTGCAGCTCGCGGGCCATGCGGTTCGGGTTGGGCGTAGCGCCGGCGGTGCGGTTGTAGAAGTTGACGTAGCGCTCGCGTCCGTCGGGATTCATGAGCGGATCCATGATTACGATGGCATCCTCCAGCCACGGCTGGGTCTGCGTGTTCGACGGATCGGCCAGCTCAAAGAGCGTCTGCATCGACGACTCGGTGCTTACGCTTTCGTTGCCGTGCACGTTGTAGCTGAGCCACACGATAGCCGGCGCCAGATCGCCCGGCGTGCCGTCTGCAAGTCCGATACGCCGCAGGTTGTCTTGGCGGATGGCGTCGCGTTGCTCCAACAGCTCGGGGCTACTCACGTAGGCTACCATAAGCGGACGCCCCTGGTAGCTTTCGCCGTAGCGCTCAATCTCGACGTTGGGCGAGTGGTCGGCCACATGCTCCACGTAGTCGATGACCTGGTGGTGCGAGGTGAACTGCGATCCGAGCTCGTAGCCCAGAAAGTCAGCGGGGGATTGCAGATCGGTGGATTGCGCCGCACAGGGCGAGAGCCCCAGTCCAATAAATAGCGCAGCGAGTAACAGAAGACGGAGGGAGCGAGGCATAAGCAGACAACAAACAGCCAAACGGGTACGAACGGGAGGCGATGCCAGCGAGCAGCGCATCCGTTCGGATAATGTACAAGGTAGCGTTGTGGCTGTCCAGTGAAAGCCGTTCGGAAAATCAAGGGAACGCAAAAAAACCGCTTCCGTAGGCGGATGAGGCGTGCCCCGGTGGCACCTCCGCATAGTTTCTACCAAAAACACTCCCGCTCCATGTCCGATATCGACATTTCTCGCTCGCATTCACTCGGTCTTGAGAAGGGACGTAGCGCCGTTGAAAAAGTGGCCGAACAACTTGAAGACCGCCTGGGTGTGGACTCTCACTGGGAAAACAACACGCTGCAGTTCAATGGCGGGGGTGCCGATGGCCACATCAAGGTCGAAGCCGACACCGTGCACGTCCAGATCAAACTGGGCATGCTGTTGCGTTCTATGAAAGGCATGGTCAAGAAACAGGCCGAAGGCTACCTGGATCAGTACTTTGGGTAACCGCTTTACCCTTGGTTATTTGTAGCGTTGTCTTGGCATGTCCCCCGCCCCCAAGACAATCTCTTACCTGCCTGCATAACCTATTGGGGGGTACTTGTTTATGCGTTGTTTACGTGCAACTCTACTTGCTCTGCTCGCCCTTGCCTGCGTCCTTGTCGTTGGGGGATGCGACGCCGAGGCCACCGATGAGCTGCCCGATTCCGAGGCCATCCAGGAGCGGCTGGCAGAGGACTGGGAGGAATTGTCGGATGCGGTGGTGGGGACGTTGGAAGACGGTTTTACGGCGTTGGAGGATATGCTCGATGAAGCGGGGATGCCCGATGCCAGCACGCCCGCCCCCGCCAATCGTGATGAGGCCAGTGAAGCCGAGCGCCAGGCGCAAATGCGCGTTGCCGAGGCGACCATCGTTGAAGAAACAAATGCCCGGCGCGCTGAACACGGGCTGCCGCCGCTCGAACACAGCGAAGCTCTTCGTGAGATCGCCCGAGATCACAGCCGCGATATGGTGCATCGCAGCTTTTATGCGCATGACAACCCTGATGGCCTGGGCCCGCACGATCGCATAGAAGCGGACTTGCCGTCGTCGTACCAGTTGCAAATGAGCGCAGAGAACATTGCGCATCGGCACCTCCCGCTGTCCGGCAGCGAGTCAGCCGGGCACTCACTTGGTGAGCGCCTGATGGAAATGTGGATGGGGTCGCCGGGCCATCGGGAAAATATTCTGCGCGAACGCCTGACGCACATCGGCGTGGGGCTGTATCCCGGATCGACCAGCATTTATGCCACGCAAAAGTTCATCACGGATCGCCAAAGCAACTCGAACGGACGCGGAGGGGGCCTTGGCGTGCAGTAATTGCCACCCAGGGGATCCGCCTCGCTCCTGATTCTGGGCTACTACTGTGTCACACGTGATTGTTAGGGTCCAACATTGTCATCGCGAGGAGGGAGCCCTGCGACTGACGCGGCGCTGTGAGCGCTAGCGAACGAGTACTCCTGGGGTGCGATCTCATGCCGTTGATTGGGCGGCTGTATCCGGTTTGATAGCATGAGATTGCGTCGCTGCGCTCGCAATGACAAGATTGTGAGTTATTCTCGGTACGTTAGGTGGCCATGTGTTACCCGAAGATTGACCTGTGTCAGAGGGCTACGGAGCGGTGCGATGTGAGTAAAATCAATAGCCACTCTCGTGGCGATGCTCCGCGTCGCCACGCCTACTGGGACGCTCCAGCGTCCCCCACAAATTTTGATTCGTCAGAGCCTGCTGAGCGCTGACCAGGCTGTGGAGGCGTCCACTGTACCCGACAATAAGACAACACAATGCCGAACAAGCAGACGGGAGTCTCTTTCTCGAAGCATGGATCCTGAATCAAGTTCAGGATGACTGTATAGCAGGCAGATGCTGAGCGTCGTTGGGTGTTCAAACGTATCGATGCCCTCCGACTGTCATCCAGATCCTGAATCGAATTCAGGACACGCTTAGTGAGCCTGCGAACGGAGATCCAGGATCCACGAAAAGACGCTGGCCTCCCACGATCAAGGCCTCCCTCTTATTTTTGTCCGGTACTGACGGAGGCGTCACAGCACACTACACTGTGACGGTACGAGCCCTCCACACTGAACGTACGCTTTCCCTGCGTTCAGGGCGCTCAACATGACATTTGTTTTGTGCACTCGTTTCGCCACTCAAAACATCCACCCGTCCATCCCTCCAGACATCCACCCTTCCACACGTCCCCCTTCACCCCGTATCCGCTGGCGGCCAGCAGTTTAGGAGGCGGCGCACCGTAACAAGTTGTCCGATGTGGTACGCGGTGTGGCTCATCACAATGAGCGCAGACCGTAGCAGCGTATGCGTGTCGTGGCTGGGCACCGTTTCAAACGGACCCATATCGTCCATCAGGCTAAGCAGCGTTTCGCGGTCGGCGATTACCGCATCACAGGAGCGTGCCCACGCTGCGGGTGATGGCGGCTCCGGCGTATCCGGCCAGTAATTGTCGGGCCAGGTGTCGGGCGTATACGCTTCGTTCTCGCTGTAATGCAGCAGGTCGTCTTGCGACAGACGGATGTGCTCAACCAACTCCCACCCCGAGTACGGCAACCCCTCTGGACGTACGCCACGCAGCGGGTGGGGCCAATCAGATACAGCCGTTTCAAACGATGGATGCGCGGGAAAGTCGCCCCGCATGCTCTGGCGTATATGGTGGTGTAGGGCGTCGGTGGTCATAGCAACAAAGCATTGGTCTATCGGACACGCATTTGCTTGTTGAACGGGTTGCCCCTACGTTGGTTGTGCAACACAGGCCTTCGTGCAACCCACGTATATCCCGATCTTGCTCTGTCTATGATGCGCTGGATGCGTCGCCTGCTTCTGGTGGCCGTACTCGGCTGGATCGTGCTACTAAGCACGCACTGCACCCAGCCGCCCATCGAGCCGCCGCCTGACCCCGACGAAGAGACAGAACACACCGTGTATGTCATTCGTCACGCCTGGCACGCCGGACTCGCCGTACGCACCGATGCACTAAACAAAGACCGCTGGCCGTTTCTCACTGATTTTGATGAACATACGTACGTCGAAGTAGGCTGGGGCGATGCAGCCTACTACCCAAATCCAAGCCCTGGCCTTGGCACCTTGTTGCGCGCAGGCGCCTGGCCTACCCCCAGCGTCTTGCATGTGGCCCTCTTTGACCCTCCCGTTGCCGAGGCCTTTCCGCGCCACGACATTGTAGCCGTTGACGTGTCAAACACGGGCTTGGAGCGGCTTACCGAGTTCGTCTTGAACACACTCACAGAACCGCACCCCGAGCCCGTTGCCGAGGGCCACTACTTCACCAGCGCCTTTTATCCCGCCCAGTTATCCTATCACGTATTCAATAACTGCAATCACTGGGCGGCCGCTGCCCTGCAAGCCATGGGATGCGACATGTATCCCGCAGGCACCCTCCGCGTAGAGCGCCTCCTCGACGACGCTGCCGACTGCGGACGCTCGCTCCACTCTGCTCCCTGATCCGTATTTGCCCATGCATGCCCATCTCTGCCTACCCGACCTTGCCTCGCACCCAACCGGAGGCAACCGCTACAACAACGCCATCCGCACAGCGTGGCCGGATGCGCAGCCGTTCACCGAGAGCGTCGGGTGGCCCTCATCGTCCGATGCCGATGCCTGGCTCGTGGATAGCCTGCTGGTGTGCACCCCCGAGATGCCGCGTGTCCTGCTGGATGCGCCTCCTGCCGTGCTGCTCTTGCACTACCTGCACCTCGTAGACCCCACCCAGGCTCATGCCGAATCCATTATGCAGGAAGCGCAATATATTCAGCGTTTTGCTGGATGTGTTGTGCCCAGCCGCTTCGTGGCCAATCAGCTTACCGATCACGGCATCGCTGCCGATCGCATTCAGGTTGCAGCCCCCGGCCTGTCGGCGTCGTATCGACACGGGCCGCGCCCTGTGCCCACCGTAGCGCCCCCCTTTCGGCTGCTTACGGTTGCCAACCTGCTGCCCAACAAGCAACTGATTGCGTGCCTGCGCATGCTCGAAACGCTTGACGTAGGGGCGTGGACCTGGCGCATTATTGGAGACGACACGCTGGACGCAGACTACGCGACGGAGGTCCGCACTGCGGTGGAGGGCTCGTCCGTAAGCGACCGCATCACGCTGAGCGGACCCGCGTCTGTCGAGACGGTTCATGCGGCGTACCAGAGCGCCGATGTGGTGCTATGCCCCTCGCGCTTCGAAACGAGCGGTATGGTGGCACGGGAGGCGCTGGCGTGCGGTGTGCCCGTACTCGGCTTTCGCGTGGGCGGGCTGCCCGAAACACTCGGCCCCACCGCTACCGATGGACTCGTGGATGCTCATGACTTTGAGGCGCTGGGTGAGTGCCTGCAGGACCTGCTTGCTTCTCCTGCCCGCTACCGCGCCTGGCACCGTCAAGCCATCCGTGCGAGCCGAGGCATTCCGGCCTGGACCGAAACCGCCCGTCGCGTCTATCGAGCGGTGCAGTCGTTTGCGTAAGACTATCATGCCCCGGTCTCATTACGGGGGCGTCCCATTTCAAGGGTGTAGTGCCTCCATGCTCACCCTCATTGCTATGGGCAGTCTCTTCTCACGGATCCATCATCCGATACGATACACCGTGTGGGCGCAGGGGCACGGCCTCGGGCGGATACCCATTGTACTGCGCCAGCGCACGCATCGTAAGCGAGTAGAGGCCCTCAAGCGGCCAGGTAGCCTGGGTCTCTGGATGGGGACGCAAGCCGCGCTCGAATCCCTCCGCGAGAAACGGCTCCAGCCGCTCCGGGTCGCGGGTTAGCACATGAATGGGGACCTCCGCATCCTCCAACTCAAACACCGGCGGCTGATGATCGCCCAAGATCCAAACGAGGGCGTCGTCAGGGGCATCGTGCGCCAGGTAGTGCCGAATCAGCCGGAAGTTATGCGCTACCGTGCGCAGGTACCGCATTTGGGGCGGTTGGTTGAAAATGATGCTTTGCTGCACATCACGTGGCAGGAGGTCGTTCTGGTCGGTACGGCTTTGCTGTAGCATCCACGCACGGGCGGCCTGGTCGGTGGTATCGGGAGCCTGGTTGAACGCCCGCCAGTCTTCGACAAACGGCGACTTCCCGTGGCGCCACAACGCGTGCGAGTCGGCCATAGCGAAGAAAAGAAAATAGGGGGTGTTGTGGGGCAGCGCATTTTCATGTGTGTAGTACAAGCTGTACTGATCTGGAATCTTACCCCATCCGTAGTGTGGAGCTTCGTATCCCAAGTCGTCAAAGAACAGTGTGGTATCGAACTGATACGGGTCGCTCAATGGCAATCCGGGGCGGGCTCGATTGGGCGGCTGCAGTCCTATCGTTGTGTAGCCCTGATCTTGGAGTGTGCGTACGAGAAACGGATAGTCGCGGTAGCGTTGTAACCGGCTGTTGAGCAGCTGACGGTTGATGTGCATCCCACTCAAGAGCGTAGCATGCGCCAGGAACGAGCGTCCACCCTGAATGGGGGCTGGCCCGGTTGCCGTAGCCACGTGCCACCCGTCGGCAGCCAGATCGCGCTCAAGCTGCTGCACAAGATGAGCAAACGGCTCCCGCAGTTCGGGATGGCGCGTCATGACCATTCCATACGACTCGATCAGAAACCAGTACAACGGCGGCTGCGCATCCGACAGGTCGAGGTCGGCGTAATCGTAGTACGTGGAATCGAGGGGCTCTTCGTCGAGCGTGGTGATAAACTGTCGCAGTGCCAGCGATGCATCGATATTGGCGTGGATTTTTGCGGTGAGCGTGCGCAGATGATAATCCTCACGCACCTCGCGATACGTGCGGTGCTCGGTGCCCCACTCTTGCGCCGGGGCGTGCCACAGCACCACCGGCCAGGCGATTAGGTGAAGACTGAAGAGCAACACCCATCCGCTTGGCGTGGTGCCGCCGGCTTGCATTGATCGAACCAGATAGGGAATCATCGCTCCCATGCCAATCGCTGCTGCGCCCCCCAGCAGGGCGGGCCCCATGAGATCCGGCGTGGCCAACTCGGGCACCAGATACAGCGCGTTGGTCACGAACTGCACATCCTCGTACACAATGCCGTTTCGGTAGGTGGCCGTGTAGACGAGGGCATCGTACCAGGCGTAGAACAGGTAGCCCATACACACCACTACGCCGATTGTACGAGCCGCTCGTGGAAATCGACTGGTGCTCGACGCAGCAAGAAGTGTTGCTATGACGAGCGCCTCGATGCTCCACGGTGTGTAGGGGGAGGCGGGAAGCGACGTAACATACTCGGGAAGGGTGAACAACAACCCCAGTAGCGCGATCGCGGCTGCCAGTTCGCCATACCGTACGGTATCAAACGATGTGGGAGACCGGTTGGTACGAAGATGGTTGGAGGTGCGCACGGCAGACAGTTGAGGTGACGATGGGTGCAAAGTGAGAATCTGTGCTCTGTTACGCGTGCATGGTTGGGTCATTTGAGCACACTGCAAGCATGACCTACGCTCCCTCTGCGTCGCCCCGCCTGCTGGGGCGCGCTAGTGCAACGCTCCAGCGTCCCCAAACCGCTCCCGGTTCTTTACGCTGGATTGGTACGTCGGACGCCCAGCACTGCGACGGGTGTCACAAGCCAGTAGACGTAACCTGCGCGCTCCGTACGATAGGCAATGACGCCAAACAGAACAGGGCCTCCTTCCGTGGGGAAGCAGACCCTGCATGGGATTCAGCATAGTTCAGTAGCACGTGCTATGCCGCTTGTCCCAGCTGTTCGTCGAGGCGCTTGGTGAGTTCTTTCTTGGGAAGCACGCCAACCACTTGATCTACCACCTCACCATTGTGGAAAAAGAGCAGCGTAGGAATGGAGCGCACCCCGTACTCCTGTGCCGTGCGGGGGTTGTTGTCCACGTTCAGCTTTCCTACCTTAGCACGCCCCTCGTATTCCTCGGCCACCGTGTTGATGGTCGGAGCAAGTTGGCGGCATGGGCCGCACCAGGGAGCCCAAAAATCGACCAACACCGGCTGGTCAGCGTTAAGGACATCGTCCTCAAAGGTATCGTCGGAAAGTTCGAGGGTAGATTCAGCCATGGTAATACTAACTGTTATGAAACAAGCAATACGGTTATTCGGGGCGTAGAACGCATCGTTCCCGATGGGATGTGCTACGTAGCACAGATGCCTCAATCGTAACACCCCAATTCATGAGCGGGTTGCCTATTGAGGCGACCTCCTGGCAACAGATCACGCCACACTATCTCTTACACCCCATGATACGCAATGATCGCGCCATTGTGGCTCTCACCTCTGTGGGACACGGAATGGTGCATACCTACGAGCTTTCCATTCCCATTCTCATGACCTTATGGCTGGCGGAGTTCGACGTGTCTACCGCAGTGCTTGGAGGCATTGTGGCCATAGGATATGGTTTGTATGGACTGGGGGCGCTTCCGGCAGGCATCCTGGCTGACCGATGGGGATCGCGGCGCCTCATTGTGGGGTGCCTTGCAGGTATGGGAAGCGCATTTTTGCTGTTGAGCCTGGCTCCGGGATTGTGGACCATTGCCGCTGCGCTCGTTCTGTGGGGACTGGCTGCCAGTCTGTATCATCCCGCCGGGCTTACGCTCATTTCACGAGGGGTCGTACAACGCGGAAAGGGACTAGCCCTGCACGGCATGGCAGGCAACATTGGCATTGCCATGGGGCCTCTCTGTACTGCGTTGCTGCTACTTGTCGTAGACTGGCGTGTGGTTGCCGGAGTGCTCGCCATTCCTGCACTGATCGCAACAGGGTATGCCGCACAAGCCTCGTTCGATGAAACCGCCGCCGACGCAGCAGCCTCGGCACAAGACCGTTCGCCCGACTCCTTCCATACGCTCTGGACAACCACGCGTGTGCTTTTCGCATCGGGCTTTGCACTCGTCTTTTTGATCGTTATGATGTCCGGACTATATTACCGAGGCGTGTTAACGTTTTTACCGGATCTGCTTGAGCGATTCGTAACGATTGACTTGGGGCTCGCTGTTGAACCAGGCCGATACGTGTACGCGGCCTTGCTTATGGTGGGCATGATGGGACAGTATATTGGGGGCTGGCTGACTGACCATGTGCGCACCGAGCGAGGCATCCTGGGCGCATTTGTATTGCTTACGATCATTGGCATCGCGTTCTGGCCGCTTGCTCAGGCCGGCGCCATCTCGCTATTCATTATCAGTGGCGTCCTGGGCATTGCCCTCTTCATGATTCAGCCGCTGTATCAGGCCACTGTAGCCGAGTACACGCCCCCTGCTGCGCGCGGCTTATCGTACGGGTTTACCTACCTCGGCGTGTTTGGAGTAGGTGCTCTTGGAGCCGCCCTGGCTGGGAGTCTGCTCAACTGGTTCACCCCGCTTGTCTTGTTTCTCGTCTTGGCGATTGTTGCCGCCCTGGGTGCATTGCTCAGTGCCTACCTGGCCTGGAGGCCTCGGCGCACCATGACGGATTCTTCCTCATGATCTCTCTCGCTTGTTGCTACCGCTTGTTGCTACCGCTTGTTGCTACCCACCCCACATAATTCGTGTCGTCTCCCTTCAAATCAACGTGCTGCCAAGCTCTTTAGTAATAACGGAGTAATAACGGCTATTAAAAACGGTGGGGATGAATGAACCGGCTCTGTTGCCTACAATGGCGATTTTCCCTGTGCATAACCTGTGGATAACTTCTTGATTATGTGGATAACCCCCCGGGCTAACAAACCACATCACCATTCCAAAGGGCTAATCCCCTTCTAACTCGCCCAAAGGCCGATTATTATCTAATGCCTCCAATATCCGTTATGTGTCATACCGGTATTTACGGTGTGGATAGCCTGTGGATAACTTTGACGGGGCTGAATGGCATTTTTCGGTTCACATCCACCATATATCCGTTATTTTTTCGTGTTTCGCCATCTGCGCCACTTGGTTGCATATTGGTAACATACTTTGAACGGACGGTCAACGCTCCTGGATAGTCTATTGCACAGGCGCTTAGTACATAGCTTCTGACCGTGCTTTGGTGGCTTGCTTCATGTAGGCGGTAAGCCGATCTACGTACGAGAATAAGGGCGGACAATGAATGCCCGTGCCTTCCAACGCTGCTTCTGTGTTCGTGGTATCGTAGTGGACATCATGGTCGAAGTAGTCAATCAGTTGCGGAGCAATGCCCAAATACCGTCCGGCGTCAGACCCGGCTACCCTGCGTGCAAGCCGCGATGGCACGGGTACATAGGCCACATGCATGCCAAGATGCTCTACAAACAGGTCCATGATTTGCTGCGTGGAGAGCGGATCGGGATCGGTGAGGTGAAATACGGTGTCGTTGTACTGGGGCGACTGCATCAAGTGCGCCATCGTGTCGATCACATAATCGACCGGGGTAAGGTGAACCGGATGAGCCCCTGTACCTACCCGTGCCATAAGGGTATATCGAGGCAGCCGCTGCAGCGCACGCAAAATGTAGTACGGCCCATCAAATTTGTCGGTCGCGCCCGTTTGGGAATCGCCCACTACAATACCAGGGCGGAATATCATAGTCGGGATGTGCTCGCGTCGTTCTTGTACCAACACTTCGGCATGATACTTTGTCTCCTCGTAGAAATTTTTGAAGCCCGCATTGTGTACAAGATCCGTCTCATAAATGCGACCATCGCGCGTCCCTGATACGTATGCCGTGCTCACATACCCGAAGGTTTGCAGATTCGGAGCGGCCTCCATGAGGTCAAGCACATGCTTTGTACCTGTTACGTTAACGCGCCAGCCCACATCACGCGGAATGGTAAGATCATACACCGCCGCAAAGTGAACGGCACGTGTTATCTGCTTCGCGACTGTATCGTAGGCAGTTCCTAATCCTAGATCAGGCTTTGTAATGTCGCCCTCGTGCAGGGTAGCACGGGTGGCAATTCCGAGTGCATCGATTGTGTCTTGGGCCTGCTCGGCAAACTTGGGCTGGATGAGCAAGTGCACATCGAGAGAGGTGTCAGCCTGGGTCAATGTCTGCACGAGTCGCGTCCCCAGAAAGCCGGGGAATCCTGTCACAAAAAGCATCTGCGTATGGGGAAAATGCGTTGTATATTGAATGCTGCAGACCACACTTTCTTGGTGGGGCTACGCACCCCGCCGAGTGGAGACTATGGTCTACATGACTATAATATGAACCCACCGCGCTGTTTTCGGTTCATCGGTACCCATTACGTTTGGATCCATGATATGCTGTTTTAGTCATCTCATACTGACTTAACTCTGCGCCGACTTAATTAGGTGCTGCATGCCCTCTTATGAACTCCCCAACTGCTCCATCATCAACGCCAACGTCCGGCACCTCCGATGCGTCGGGGGCGGCGGCTTCGAATGGACAAGGCACAGTCAAAGAGGCTAAAATTGGGGATGCGCCACATGGTGATGCGACGACGGAGGAGGCCTCTTCACCGCCTAATGAACCGCCTCAGATAGAGGCCCCTGACGAAGAGAACACGTCGCCCCTTGCCGATTTCGATCCGCTAGCGCCGTATCGAGGGGCTGTACGTCGCTTTTTTGTGGTGTATCGGCATGTGGTAGGCTTGCTTATGGGCGCTCACATCGCCTACGTACGCTCGCTTCCGTCCGTGCAGAAGAAGGGAATGCGCTCACTCGGCAAGCGCATGATGGCGTGGCTCTTTCGTCCGCTGGTAGACCGGTCGCTGGTAGACCTTCCGTTTCCGGTGCAACTTCGGCGGCGGCTTGAAATCCTGGGTCCTACGTTTACAAAGCTTGGCCAGATTCTGGCTATTCGTGAGGACCTGTTGCCCGAGGCCATCACGCGCGAGCTAGAGAGCCTGATGGACCATCTGCCCCCAATTCCTTTCGTGCAGGTAAAGGCCATCATCGAGCGCGATTTGGGCGCGCCCGTCGAGGAGCTCTTTGCCAGCCTGAGCAGCGAGCCGCTTGGATCGGCTTCTATTGCCCAGGCCCACCGCGCCACCACCACCGATGGCGACGAGGTGGTCATCAAGGTCATCAAGCCTGGCATTCGTGATGTGATTACGTCGGACCTGAAGCTCTTGCAGTTCTTCGGGTTCTTCCTGCAGTGGATTATTCCGCGCTACCAGCCCCGGCAGGTCATTGAGGAGTTCAGCGCCTACACCGAGCGCGAGGTCGATTACTCGTTCGAGGCGACCAATGCCGAGGTGTTTGCTGCTAACTTCAGCGATATGCCCCACGTGGTGTTTCCAACCATTTACCGGGAGCTAAGCTCCGATGAAGTGCTCACCATGCAATTCATAGATGGCGTGCGCCCCGGCTCCGAGGCCTCCCTTAACCTGTCGGAGGCCGACCGAAAGCGCGTGATCGACCTGGGGGCGGCTGCCATTATCCGCATGTTGTACAAAGACGGCTTCTTTCACGCCGACCTGCATGCGGGCAACCTCAAAATCATTCCGGGCGGCCCCGACGAACCGGTAAAGGTCGGGTTTATTGACATGGGCATGGTAGGACGCTTCAGTCCGCAAGTAAAACGCCGGATGCTGTACTACTATTACGCGCTGGTACAAGGCGATGTGGAAAACGTAGCCCGGTACCTGCTCGATATTGCCCGCGTGGGCGAGGGGGGCGACCCGCAAGGCTTTCGGCGCGCCGTATCGGATCTGTCGCGGTATTTTGCCCGACAAGGCGGTACCGGCAACCTCAGCATTGCGCAACTTATCCTGGAGTCGCTTAGCCTGGGCGGACGCTATCGCATCTTTTTTCCGGTAGAGATGACGCTGATGGTGAAAGCACTCGTCACATTTGAGGGTGTTGGACGCACCATGGACCCCGACTTGGATGTCGTGGCCATCTCCAAACGCCATGTCCGAAGCATCTTTCGTGAGCGATTTGATCCACGCACCTTAGGGCAAGAGCTTTTTCGCAATGCGCCCGAATTTGTGGATGTAATGGTGCAAATGCCCCGTCTGCTCACCTCGGGGGCCATGTACCTTGAAGAAACGCTCGACGACCGTTCTCCTAGCAGCGATCCGTTTCCTGGACTTCGAGGAAGCATTTTGGCGGGTTCATGTATTATTGGAGGTGCGCTAGGCGTCGTGCAACAAGGCCCCATCTGGCTGTGGCTCCCGCTGTTTATTCTAGGAGGGCTCCTGGCCCTGTTCAAAACATAATTGAATTGGTATTGCCGGATTCAGTCCGTATCATTACGATCCCCAATGCCCCCTTGGCATACATCCCCTGGCATACATGATGTGACTGCCTCGCTTTTGTTTTCCTGCTGATTACGGGCAGCAATGCCCCTGCATGTATGGGTTCTGATCCTGACTTCACGATCGACGTTACACTCGATCCGAACGATCTGGAAGAGCTGTTTGAGCCATTTGACCCGTGGCGCCACGAAGCCATGTCATCGCGCCAAGCGCCTGGCCTGGAGCGCACGCAAACGCCTTCCGATCCCATTGACTGGGACTACCTCTATAGCGTGGTGCGCAGCTTCATGGGCGACATCCTCGACCGCTATTTCCGGGTGAAGCTAATCGGGCACGAGCAAGTTCCCGACGAGGGGCCCGTTATTCTTGCGCCCAACCATAGCGGCAATGCGTTTCCGCACGACGCCATTGCGCTGGATGCTGCACTGTGGCGCGCTTCGGGCTACACCAAGGCCGGGAAGTTTCGCACTGTATACACGCCACAGCTGGCCGCCACCTGGTGGATGCGCCCGTTTGATCTGGATAACTGGTGGCGGCGATGCGGTGGCGTAGACATGACGTTTGCCAACTATGATGCCCTGCTCAAACGCGGCGACCGCGTCATTTACTATCCCGAAGGCGTTCCCGGCATTGGTAAAGGGTTCACGCGGCGCTACCAGTTGCAGCACTTTCACTCCAGCTTTGTCGTTCTGGCTGCAAAATACGACGCCCCGGTGTATCCGGTGAGCGTAGTGAATGCCGAGTGGGTGAACCCAACCAGTGTCACGTTCAAGCCAATCGACCGGCTCTTTCGAAAGATTCTGGGCATCCCCTTCCTGCCCCTTCCCATCGCGCCGCTGGCTTTACTCTTTCCCTTCATCTTCTATCTGGCCTTTCCCTGCCAGATGACGTTTGTGGTGCAGTCGCCTCTTAACGTGCGGCAGATGCTGCGCGAGGAGGGATGCACCGACGTGCGCGCCCCCAGTCGAAACATGGTGCTGCGCGTGGCCGAGCGAATCCGACAACGAGCTCAGCAAGATCTCGACCGCGCCGTGGACGAGTATGGCCAATCGCCCTACGACTGGGACAGTCTGAAATCGGAAATGCAATCCATTCGTGGACGCCGGATGCGCACCACGCCCCTGGGGTGGCCCCTCTCGTTTGTGCAGCACGACCGCAATCGCGAGCGTCCGCCCGCTAAGAACTGGCTTCATAAGATCGTGCGCGACCTCGACATTGCCGCGTGGTACATGCCCTTCGGCTGGTTCCTCATTGCACTGATTCGCAAATTGCGCAAGCCCCCCTACGGCTACCGCGGCTTAAGCAAAGACGAAACACGGCGTCGGCAAGGCTCCTATCGGTGGTTGCTCAACGACCAGCCGCTGCCCCCACGTCCCCCGCGCACCGAAACCCCAGATGCACATCCAGGGCCGTCAGATACTTCGGAGACGAAGTAGTGCTGTGTTACACGCGATTGTTAGGGTACGGGGACCGTGCCAACCTCTGTGTCCCCCCCTCCAAAAAACCTGTCATGGTGAGCGAAGGCCGACGGAGGAGGCCCATGTAGCCGCCGAATGGCATTCGGCCGAACCATCTCCTCAGCGTTCAGCAGCTTAGGGTCGAGTGGGTAACGGTCCCCTAACGCACCGAGAATAACGCACAATCTTGTCATTGCGAGCGCAGCGACGCAATCTCATTGCTGTCAGACCAGATGCAGCCGCCCAATCGGGAGGCATGAGATCGCACCTCAGGAGTACTCGTTCGCTAGCGCTCACAGCGCCACGTCAGTCGTAGGGCTCCCTCCTCGCGATGACAAGTTTGGACTCTAACTTTCAGGTGTGACACAGCAGTAGGTTTTGCCTCACATATTCCACCATGATTGTCATGCCTACCCATGTTTTGCTATTCCCGGTAGGTGGCCGCATTGATATTGAGGCGGTCCATCTGGGAAAGGAGGGTGGTGCGTTTCATACCGAGCAGGGCTGCTGCGCCCTCGTCGCCGCCTACCATGCCTCCAGTGGCTTCAAGTGCCCGAATAATATGACGCCGCTGCGCCTCCTCTAACGTCGGAAATGTGCCGTTTGCGTCGGGTGGAGCGGTGCGCTGCGAGATCGATAGATCGTCGGCGCGGATCAAATCCTCCTGTGCCAAGATCACCGCCCGCTCCATAATGTTGGCCAGCTCGCGCACATTGCCCGGCCAGTCATACGCAGTGAGCACCGCCATGGCGCTAGGACTGATACCGGTGATCGACTTTCCCATGCGCTGGGCAAACAACTCCCGAAAGTGGTCGGCCAAGAGCGGGATGTCTTCGGTGCGCTCGGTAAGTGGGGGGAGGTTAATTGGGAAGATGTTGAGCCGGTAGTACAAATCGGACCGGAAGCGGCCCGCGTCGACCGCCTTTTCCAGATCGACGTTTGTGGCTGCAATGATGCGCGTATCCACCTGAATGGTACGGCTTCCGCCTACCCGCTCAAACTCTTGCTCCTGCAGCGCTCGCAACAGCTTCGACTGGGTGGGCATAGCCAGTTCGCCAATCTCGTCGAGAAACAGCGTGCCGCCATCGGCCAGTTCAAAGCGGCCTACGCGCTGCTCTGATGCGCCGGTGAACGCGCCCTTTTCGTGACCAAAGAGTTCACTCTCGATCAGGTCGCTGGAGAGGGCGGCGCAGTTCACTTTAACGAGCACATTGTCGGCGCGCGGGCTGCGTTCGTGCAGCGCACGGGCTACCAGTTCTTTGCCGGTGCCGGTTTCTCCACACACAAGCACGGTGGTATCGGTGGCAGCGACCTGGTCAATGGCCGTAAACACCGCTTGCATGGGGGGCGAGGTGCCAACAATTTTCTCAAAGCGCTGCTCGGCCCGAATCTCTTCTTGCAGGTACTCTTTTTCGGAGGCCAACTGTGAGGCCTGGGCTTCGGCTTGCTTGCGAGCATCGATATCGCGGAGCATGAGCAGGTGCTGCGGCTCGTCGGGCAGCGGAAGCGGGCACAGGGTGGCTTCTACCGGAAACGAGGGGCCATGGGCGCGGCATGCTTCCAGGCCCTCGGCGGCTCCGATGGAGCGGCTATCGTGGCGCGGGGTGGCGTCTTCAGGAGCCGGTGCCTGCTCCACATAGTTGCGCAGCAACGCGGCAAACTCATCGCTTACCAGGGGGATAATGGAGGTGCCGAGCATCTCGTTGGCCGATGCCTGAAAGATGTGTTCGGCCGCTTTGTTGAAAAGCGTAATTTCGAGATCGGCATTGATATTGATGATTGCATCCAGCGCCGAGTCGATGATCGTCGACAGGCGCTGTTCACTGGCGCGCAGTGCAGCGGTACGGGTGCGCACCTTTTCTTCGAGAGCATCGTGGGCCTCGCGTAGGGCTTGCTCGGCTGCTTTGCGTGCCCGGCGCTCTTCGGCCTCCTTCAACGCGCGCTTTACGGCGGGCCCCAGACGGCTCAACGTGTCTTTGAGCACGTAGTCGGTGGCCCCCTGTTTGAGCGTTTCGATGGCTCGCTCCTCGCCAATCGCCCCCGACACGAACACGACCGGCACATCCGGCACCCGTTCTTGCGCCATGTCCAGGGCCGTGAGCCCATCGAATGAGGGTAGCGAATAATCGACCAGGATGAGGTCGGGCGTTATCTCATCCAGGGCGCGGGTGTACGAGGCGCGGTCGGTGGCGCGGTGTACGGTGCCTGTAATGCCATCGGCCCGGAGTTGATGGCGGACCAGTTCGGCATCGGTGTCTACATCTTCAAGCAGTAACACACAAAGCGCATCCCAATCCGTATCAGTCGTAGCCATGAGGAAGTACGTGCTTACACAGTGAGGAGACGAGGCAGCTACTCAGCAAACGGTCTGGTTCATCGAGAGCCAGTAGCGACCAATCTGCTGCACGGTGTCGGTGAAGTCAGTAAAGTCTACGGGCTTTACCACGTAGCTGTTTACGCCGAGCGCGTAGCAACGCTCCACGTCTTGATGCTCCTGCGAAGAGGATAGGGCAATGACGGGAATGCATTTGGTGCGCTCGTTGGTCTTGAGTGCTTCGAGCACTTCTATGCCACTTACCTTGGGTAGCTTTAAGTCGAGTAGGATGAGTTTGGGGGGAGGGGTGTCGGGATTGGGGTTATCAAGCAGGTAGGTGAGGGCTTGGGCGCCATCACGTACATGCATGACTTGCTCTTCAATCCCCAGACCGCGTAGCGCGCGCAGCGTGAGTTCAGCATCGTAGGGCTGGTCTTCAATGAGAACAATCGAACCATCCATAAACAGAAACGAATCGATAGAAGCAAAAACAGACTGGGGCATAAACCAAGGTATTAGCCACGAAGCTGGGGCGCGTGCGATTCAACGGCCCGTGGCGATCGCAAAGAGTGGGGCGTTCTCTTCGCACGTATGCAATAGGTGGGTATACCCCCGAATGCGTTTCACTGCGGTAGGATAAGGAGGTGCCCACCCGGGATATCGGCTTCGCTCCTGATTTCGGGCTAGGGAACGCCGCAATGTCAGTCAAATCCATAGCCGGGGACCGCTTGCGTCCCCGGCGATCTGTGAGATGAATGCTATCGGGCCTGTGCGCGCCGCCCCGTAGCCTCGCTTCCTAATTTCGGCGCCAATTGGTAGGTGGCTCGGGCGCGTTGTCGAGGATCTCAGCAATGCGCGTCTCCACCTCGGGCGTGATGCGCTCCACCACATCCAACGCTTGCATGTTTTGCTCGACCTGCTCTGGACGCGACGCCCCGGTGATGACGGTGCTTACGTTTTCGTTCAGCAGGCACCAGGCCAGCGCCAGTTGCGCCATCGTGCAATCTAGTTCGTCAGCCACAGGCATCAATTGCCGCACTTTTTCGAGCTGGGCTTGCCCCTTTTCACTCTCCAACCGCTGGCGCAGCCAACTGTACTTGTCCAGGTCCATGCGACTGCCTTCCGGAATGCCATCGTTGTACTTACCGGTGAGGATGCCACTGGCTAGCGGACTCCATGTGGTAAGGCCTAGCTGGAAATCGCGATAGAGTGGAGCAAACTCGCGCTCCACCTTGTTGCGGTGCAGCATGTTATACTGGGGCTGCTCCATCACGGGCGGAATGAGACGCTCGCGTCGAGCGATTTCGTACGCCTGCCGAATTTGTTCGGCACTCCACTCGCTTGTGCCCCAGTAAAACGCCATGCCCTGGTCGATCACATAATTCATTGCCCGCACCGTTTCTTCGATGGGGGTTTCTTGGTCGGGACGATGGCAGAAGATGAGATCCACATAGCTGGTTTGCATCCGCTTTAGCGCTGCCTGCGTGCCCTCAATGACGTGCTTTCGCGAGAGACCCTGATCGTTGGGCCCATCGCCGCCCCAGAAGATTTTGGTGGAAAGCACCAGGTCAGAGCGCGTCCAGCCTTCGGCCTGAATGATGTTGCCCATCATCGTTTCGGCCTGTCCGCCGGCGTATGCCTCGGCATTGTCAAAAAAGTTGACCCCCGCATCGTAGGCAGCGGTCATACAATCACGCGCGACCGATTCATCGACCTGATCACCAAACGTGACCCATGCACCAAATGAAAGCGCCGATACCTTGAGTCCAGAACGTCCGAGACGACGGTATTCCATAACGTTTTGTAGTTGAATGTACAGAGACTGGATGGTGTGCATCCCTATAATCCAACTACGCAGTGGGGGTTCAGTCCGTTAACGACGTTTACAGCCGACCACCCCCCTGTTGAAGGGGATCTGCTGCGGTGGGGACATGTCATCCTGTTTCGCGGCGAGGGTGCACGTAGCGCTGCTCGTCTCCGGCTGTGTTGTGCGCCGTAGCTCGACTCTCGTCGCGATGCTCCGCGTCGCGACGGAATGCGGACGCTCTGCGTCCTTCTGTTTCGGTGTGTTCTCTTTGCCTAGTCCTTGCACATAAATTTGTCTCTGGTATTTCGTTGATGGGAAATTTGACTCCTCCACTGTCTGTTCAATGAAAGACTGTTAGCCCCCACAAAAAGAACCCACCTGGACGTCTGCTCGAGCGAGTGGATCCTGAATCAAGTTCAGGATGACGTGTCGGGGGGACGGTGCTGGAGACGAAAGCTCCCTTTCAACTCGAACGCCCCCCCTCGAATGTCATCCAGATCCTGAATCGAGTTCAGGACAGGCAAGCAACCACCAACGATTATCACCATCTCAGGTTGCTAGGTTCTCTTTGCAAGAGAGCGGGGTGGTTTCTTGTGCGCGGTGTCAGATGGGTGGACGGCGGGCGTTGAGATCCCTCCGCCCGGGGCGTCGGGATGACAGCGAGATAAGGAACGCTGCTCGCAAGGGCGTGCCGTGCCACAGGGCGGGCAACCGAACAGAACCCGCTGTGCTTGCGTGTGAAGCCCGTGTTGCAAAGCGCGCACCCGGACGCTGTGTGTCCGTTCAGCCAACAATGCGCATACCATGCGTGTTGTTTTTGACTATTGTTCTTCGCCACGCCCCGCGCCTCCCTATGGCTTCTTCGCTTCCGAACAAATCGCCTCTTGTGCAACAGCTTCACGCACTGGTAGAGTCGGCTTCGTGCCTGCATACGGTTGTGTTTGTGCCGCAGCGCCAGCTGGGGCGTGCGCTCGATGAGGCCCTGGCGCGCCATCATCCGCATGCGGGGGTGCAATGCATTACGCTAACCGCCTATGCCGAGCGCTTGGCCCGTTCCGCAATGCTGCAGGAATCGCGCATCCGACTCCCTAAAGGCGTAGACCAGATGCTCAGCGCCTATGCGGTAAATCAGTTGGATCCCGAACGCCAACACCACCTGTTACAGGGCAGCACCCCCGCCCGGCTGGCGCGCTCGCTCGCAAACACCTTTAGCTTGCTCCGTACGCACGGCGTCTCGCATGAGGCGTATCAGGGGGCGCTGGAGGCGATGGGCGATGCCGCTCCGCAGCAGCACGCCCAGGCGCACGCGTACGCCCACTACGAAGAGGCGCTGCGCACCAACAACTATTACGACACCGCCGACGTATTGCGCCGGGCTGCCAGTCTGGTACGCAAGCAGACCGTCGTCGAACCCAGGCACGCGGTCTATGCCATTCTGGATGACGTGGAGGTGCCTGGATATGCACGGCAGTTGGTGGAAGCACTGGCCGCGGCCAGCCCGCACCCGCTCTACCGATTCGGACAGGAGCATCCCACCAAGCAGGCTCCGGTCTTAAGTGCCGCCAAGGTGCTCCCAGACGCGCCGGCCCCCATCCGCTCCACAGCAGGCCCTACCGCACAGGCCGTCCACACGCTGACGGCAGCGCGCGCGGCGCAGAACGACGCCGCGATGGAGCCCGATCATGCTCGCGATCTCACGTTTCGCACCACGGTGGGCCGCGCCGAAGAAGTGCGCACCGTCTTCCGCGACATCCAGGCGCGCGACCTGTCGCTGGATCAGGTCGAGATCGCCTACACCACGCCCGACCCGTACCTGGCCATCATCGAGCAGCAGGCCGAGCGGCACAACGTATCCGTCTCCCTGAGTTCGGGCCGCCACCTGCGCGAAACGCGTCCGGGGCAAGCGCTCATCGCCTACCTCGACTGGATCGCGGGGCCCCAAGAAGCCGCACCGTTCATCCACATGGTGCGAGCCGGACACCTTACGCTCCGCCGCACGGCGGGACTGGCCCTGTCGGATGCCGAAATTGCCACCTGGCTGGCCGAGCGGACCTACAAACCGGGGGCATCGAGCTTGCTGAAAGGCGTGGCGCGCCACATCGACCATGCCAAAGAGCAGGATTATGCCACGGATGCGCAGATTGTGCAATGGACGCGGCTTCACGAATCGCTCGAGGGGCTGCTTGGCGATCTGCCATCCGGGCCCTCCGACATCAAAACGGTGGCGCAGCACTGCGAGACGTTCCTGACGCAGTACGGCCCCACCGACAAACCGCGCGGATCCGCAGCAACGTTCGATGAGAAGGCACGTGGACGCATCCTACAGTACCTGAACACGCTGCAGCGCGAGCAGGAGGGCGACCTGTACAATGACAACACCAACCGTCTCGCCGACTACATCCGCACATGGGTGCGCGAAACGTTCGTGGGCGCGCAGCGTCCGCAGCCGGGCGAGGTGCATGTGGTGCCGCTTACCACCGTGGGCTATGCCGACCGACCGCATCTGTACGTGGTCGGCATGGACGCGGAGAGCCTCTCCGTGACGCTCAACGACGACCCGCTGTTGAGCGATGCCGACCGCCGCCGCCTCAACGAGCACGAGCAGATTACGCTGCCCCTCACCGCCAACCGGCGTCAGGAAGAGGACTGGCGGGTGCGGCAGGCGCTTCTGCGTCACCACGGCGACGCGACGTTTGTAATGCACCGATTCGATGTGCGGAGCAGCGAGGAGCGCTTTCCCAGCACGCTCTACCTGCAACTGCGCACCATGGCAGCGGCTGCGCTTTCAGACGCCAACGAGCACAATCACGCGCTCACCGTGTCGGATGCGCAGGATACGCTCGATACCCTCGATGCATGGGGCCTCACCAAAAAAGCACTGGCGGATGCAACACAGGGCACCGAATCGGCCAGCGCCTACCTAACACGTACAGCCCCGCACATCCTGCATGGCCTTGATGCCGAAACCGCACGGGCCTCCGATGAGGTGACCGCCTACGACGGTGTGCTGCAGGACCCTCCATATCCCGAACTCGATCTGCTCGATTCCAACACCGACACCATCGCCTCCGCCTCGCGCCTAGAGATGTTTGCCCGCACGCCGTATCTCTACTTCGTAAAGTACGTGCTGGAGGCCGAGCCGCTCGACGAGTCGGCCCTCGACGACGAAGACTGGCTCGACGCGCTTACGCGTGGGACCATCTTGCACCGCACCTACGAGCTGTTCTTGAATCCCGACGAGGGAGGCCTCGGGCGCATGCCGATGCTCGACGATCAGGAAGCGCTTGAGGATGCATTTGAGGCTGCCTTTGAAGAAGCTACTCAGCAGCGCGGTACGCCGCCAAACGATCAGATAGAAGCTGCGGCGAAAGAGGGCCTACGTGCCGATGTGAACGCCTTCCTCCGCGCCGACGCCGCGCGCGGAGCCGACCATCCCGACCTGACGCCCGAGCGTTTTGAGTGGAGTTTCGGCAACCGTCCGCCCGACGAGCATCCCGAGGTGGAACTGGCTACCGAGCGCGGCACGCTGCGGCTGCGCGGTGCGGTGGATCGTATCGATGCGCTGAACGGAGAACTGCTCATCTGGGACTACAAGACGGGCGGGATGCGCAACTACGATCCGCTCGACGGGCTCCGCAATAAGCGCTGGTCGCTCCAGTGGATGCTCTACGCCCGGGCCGTCGAAGAGGCGCTGGGGGGCTCGGTCGCACGCTCGGGCTACTACTTTGCCACCGCCCGGCAGATGGGGCGCACCGTGTCGTATCCACCTGACAGCACCGGCGACAGCCACCCGGACACGTACCGCGAGGATCTGAATCGCATCCTGAACACGCTCTCCGAGATGGCGCGCCACGGCGTGTTTGTGCCCTCGGGCGACTCGCTGAAGCAGAGCGACTGGCGCTACAACTACACCCCGCTCGTGTACGACCGCCGCGCCCGCCGCGAGCAAATCCGCTCGAAGTCCTGGCCCGATGACCTCCCACACCTGCATCATGATTGATCGGACCGTAGGGACACGGCGCGCCGTGTCCCTACGCACTTGATTTTATTGATCCGGGGCTCAACGCTCCTCCGTTGGATCTTATGCCCGGACGCTCCCGCACCCCGTACGAAGATATTCTCCCATTCACCCCCCATCTCCCATGCCTACCACCACCACCTCCGACGCCGCCGCCCGCACCCGCATCGGTCCGTACGCCGGTGAGGCGTTGCCCGACCTGGACGGATTTGACCCAAATACCAACTTTCTGGTGCGTGCTTCTGCCGGAGCGGGCAAGACCACTTCGCTCGTGGCCCGCATCGAAGCGCTGGTGCGCACCGGCGTGCCCATCGGCGACATCACCGCGATCACGTTCACGCGGAAGGCCGCAGGTGAGATGAAAGAGCGCCTGTTCGAGCGCCTGCAGCTGCTGCAGCACAAAGCGCCTGCTGGCTCGGCGGATGCACGGCGGTTGCGGCAGGGACTCGATGACCTGTCGCAGTGCTTTGTGGGCACCATCCACAGCTTCTGCGCGCGGCTCTTGCGCGAGTTTCCGCTGCAGGCCGCGCTGCCGCCGGACTTCGACATGGAGCTGGACGGGCGCGAGATCGACGAGATGAAGCGCCGCGCCTGGCAGCAGTACCTGCGGCGCATCCACAAGGAAGCGCCCGAGCGTATCGATGCGGTGCAGGCCGTGGGCTACACCCCCGCCGACCTCTACGACCAGTTCACCGTGCTGAGCCGCTATCCCGACCTGGAGCCATACACCGAAGACATCCCCGCGCCCGATCTTGACGAGGCTACCGCCACCGTCACCGAGTTTGTGCGTGCCTGGGCGCCGTACCTGCCTACGCCGCTGCCCGACACCAGTGGATACTGCTGCAACGCCCTTGCCGCCATCGCGCAGGCCGACCAGATGCTGCGGGTGAATCCGCCTGAAACGCCCGCCGAACAGGCCGCGCTGCTATCGCTCTTTGAGGGCCTCGCCAAAGACGACAATCGGAAAAACCGCGATGGACGCCGTGGCAAGATGACGCCCAGCCACTGGAAAGAGAACAAGCCTCAAGCCAAGGAGCTGCAAGACGAGCACCTCGCGCCGCTGGTCGACGAGGTGGTGGATCCAATCATGAGCCGCTGGCACGCGCATGCGCACCACGTGTGCACCCAGTTCACACAGGGCGCCGTGGAGCCCCTGCTCACCCTGCGCCGTGAACGCGGACAGCTCTCCTCCGGCGACCTCTTGCTCTACACCCGCAACCTGCTGCGCGACCATCCGAGCGTGCGCCGAGCGCTGCACCAGCGCTACCCGCGCCTCATGGTCGACGAGTTTCAAGACACCGATCCGCTTCAGGCCGAGATCCTCTTCTTCCTGACCGGCACCGACCACAAAACCACCGACTGGCGCGCCACCAACCCGGCACCCGGATCGCTCTTCGTGGTGGGCGACGACAAGCAGTCGATCTACCGCTTTCGCCGGGCCGACATGGCCATCTTCAACGAGGTAGCCGGTCTGGTCGACGACCAGCCGCATGGCGAAGCGCTCACGCTCACGCGCAACTTCCGCTCCACCGCGCGGCTCTGCTACGCCTTCAACGAGATGTTCGACCCCCCCTTCACCACCGACCGCACCGAGGCCGAAGCCGACCCGACGCACGACCTGCCTGCCGATGCCGTGCAGGCCGAGTACACCGACTTCGACCCGCACCGCACCACCAATCCCGACGATCCGGTGCTCTACCAGTCGACCATCGAATACAAGAGGCGCAACAACTCTACCGCCATCGCTGAAGACGATGCCGAGCGCATCGCCCGGTACATCCACCACGCTGCCACCACCAACGAGCCGCTGCAGCACCGTCCCAGCGGCACACTCGTTGAGGGACAGCCCGGCGACTTCATGATCCTCACGCGCGTCACCTCGCGCCTCTCGATCTACGCCGAAGCGCTGGCTCGCTACAACATCCCGTACGTCGTGATGGGCGGCAAAGACGCCCACGAATCGCGCGAACTGCACGCCCTTGTGCAGCTCCTCACCTGCGTCTTCCGCCCCGACGACCCGCTGGCCCACCTCGCCTACCTGCAAGGTCCGCTCGTCGGATTTAGCGATGAGGACCTGTATCGCCTCAAACAATCGGGGCTGGTCTTGGGGGAGGTGAAGCGGTCCGTACCCCGCCACGCTCCTGCCGATCTCCGAGAGCGACTGACCGCCGCGCATGAGTGTCTCACATCCGCCGAAAAGGTGCTGCAAGAGAATCGCGCGGCGCCCGCCATCGAATCCATTCTGGACGACAGCCAGCTTTACGCCCGCGCCGCCTCTGATGCCACCGAGGGCTCCCTCAACGCAGGCCGCCTGCAGCGCATTCTGGCCGAGGTGCAAGCCTTTGACGCGCGCGGCTTCTCCGCCTACGAGATCTGGCGCGAGCTGCAGTACATCGCCGATGGCAACGCCGACATCGACGGCATGACGCTCGATACCGGCTCCGAAAACGCGGTGCAGCTCTTGAACGTGCACAAAGCCAAGGGCCTGCAGGCCAACGTCGTCTTCCTGGCGGATCCGTATGGTGGATCGCGCAGCGGCAGTATCACCGAGCATGTACGGCGACAGCAGAGCGAGATTGTGGTGCCTGTCATCAACGCGTATCAGCACAACACGAGCGTTGTGGCTGCGCCCGAGGCATGGCCCGAGTTTGAAGCCGTCGAGAGCGTGCTAGAGGAGGCCGAGGCGCACCGTCTGGAGTATGTGGCAGCTACGCGCGCGAAGCAGATGCTGGTCGTATCCCGCTACCACCACAAGAACGACGGCTACAAACCCGGCTACTGGCGTGCGGTGGATGCGTACTGCAGCGCTCACGATGTAACCGAACTGCCTGCCGCAGCGGGCGAACGCCCCGAACCGCCTACGCCGCACGTGCTGCGTGATGTGCACGATCATCTGAACACCAAACGTGAGGAGCGCACGAAACTGGCCCGCCCCACGTATCAAACTGCCACGATGACCGATCTTGCGGATACCAGTACCGATGCCCCAGCGCCGCAATCCGGCTACTCCGCTGCGTTCGGCAACGCGCTGCACGACCTGCTTGAACAGGTGATTCTGCAGCATCCGACTCCGCCAACGTACGAAGCAGATCACCTGCAGGCGTTGCTAATTCAGCACGAGGCCAACCCGGATCAGCAGGATGTGCTGCAGCGCATGCTCGATCACCTGCTCGACAGCTCGCTCTGGGCCACCCTCCACCAAGCCGATCCGGTGCATACCGAGGTACCACTGGCGCACCCGGTCTCTGACGCCGATGGCCTGCGTACTGTGCAGCAAGGCACCGTTGACCTGGCGTATCGTCTCGACGGCACCTGGCACCTGGTGGACTTCAAGAGCGACCGTGTCGGGTCCGCCGAACGGTTGGAGGCGCTAACGCATGCCTACGCGGCGCAACTTCGCCTCTACGCCAACGCGTGGACTGCCGCCACGGGCGAGCATCCCACCTGTACCCTCTGGTTCGCCGACGCCCCCCCACCGATGCGCGCCCTGCAGACAGTGTAGTATTCTGTCACACCTGAAAGTTAGGGGCCAACATTGTCATCGCGAGGAGGGAGCCCTGCGGCTGACGTGGCGCTGTGAGCGATAGCGAACGAGCACTTCCTCCCTGCGGTCGGGGCGCTTCGCTGCGCTCGCAATGACATGGTTGTAGACTTTTCTCGGTACGTTAGGGTGCAGCGTTACCTGAAGATTGACCTGTGACACAGCAGTAGTGCTGTGTTACTCTTGAATGATTGGGTACGGAGACCGTGCCAAACTCTGTGCCCCTCCCAAAAACCTGTCATGGTGAGCACGCGACGGGCCCAGCCCGGAGCACGCCGAACCCTCTCCTCGGCGTTCAGCAGGCGATGGACGATTCAGCGGCCCTGCCCATTTCGGGGGAGATTGTTATTCGCTTCGCTCGTGTCAGACTCCGCGTTTTCTAGGCGGAGCCGCTCCGCTCAGGATGAAGTTCGGACGCGAAAAAACCCCGCCTCTCGTGGCGATGCTCTGCGTCGCCACGCCTGCTAAGACGCTCCAGCGTCCCCAGCAAACCGCTTCCCGTCAACTCCGCGTTGCTCCTCCCCGATGGCGGTAGTGTTGTGTATAAACTGTAGCTTGAAGGAGGGAGCCCGCGACCGCCGTGGCGATCTCATGCCTCTCGATTGGGCAGTGCCGTCCAGTCTGACGTAAAGAACCGGGCGGCTCGGTACGTTTAGACCGACAAGGCCCACTCGAAAATTGATCTGTGACAGGACATGAGGCACACCTGCGTCTACTCCGCCTCGGCGCGGGCTTCGTCTACGATGGTGCGCACATCCTGAAGCAGGCGATTGGCATCGTACACAATGCCGTCTTTCACGGTGTAGGATACGCCTCCGACCCATTCTACCGTGTCGGTTTCGTCGTTCAGGCGCGGCGTGCCGGTGCCATAGAGCACTTTCAGGTTTTCGAGCGGATTCTCATCCACAATCACCAGGTCGGCGTACTTGCCCACCTCAACACTGCCGATGTCGTCTTCCATGCCGAGCGCTTCCGCTCCGTTGAGCGTGGCCGCCGTAATCACTTCCAGCGGATGAAATCCCGCCTCCTGCAGCAACTCCAACTCGCGGATAAATCCGAATCCGTACACCTGATAGATGTACCCGCTATCGCTCCCCGCCGTAACGCGTCCACCCTGGTTTTTGTACTCGTTCAGAAACGTCATCCACCGTGCATAATTGCGCCGCCAGTTGACCTCATCGGTGGTGGTCCAGTCGAAAAAGTAAGAGCCGTGATCTTCGCGACTCGGTGTAAAGAAGTCGTGGAGCGAGGGCAAGGTATAGTCCTCGTGCCAGTCGGCATTGCGAGCCCGCATATGGTCGCGGCTGGCTTCGTAGATGTTGAGGGTCGGGTTCATCGTGAAGTCGAGTGCCAGCAGCGAATCGCGCACGGTGATCCACCGGTCGCTGCCCGGCTCGGCGGCCTGCTCCCACAACCGCCCGGCTTCGCGAAAGCGATCTTGTTCGTTGTTGTAGTTGTATGTGACCGGGTAATCTTGCACGGTGCGGTCGTCGAAGAGCGCCTCGGGCAGGCCGTACCAGTGCTCCATGGTGGTAAGTCCCCACGACGCGGCGGTAAGTGCGTTCACCCGAGTGACGTTGAGTTGGGCGTGATGCATGGCGGTGCCAATGTCTTGCTGCTGGGCTTCATCGAGGGCCGCCTCCATCACAGTAGGACGCGCCCCAAAGAACTTAATGCCTGCTGCCCCCCGGTCGGCTATGTCTTGAACCCAGCTGCGGGCTTGTTCGGCGGTTGCGATGCTACCTTCATGATCGGTGCCAAAGCTCACGTACGGCACAATGCGGGGAGCCACAATATCGTTGGTTTGGCTTCGATCGCGGTGGTCGAAGGTCCAGGCGACGCCGTTGAAGCTTCCGGGCTCCCGCACGGTGGTGATGCCGTGGCCGGTCCACAGCTTCAGGACATACTCGGCCGGTGTGCCCTGCGCGGTTCCACCCAGGTGCGCATGCATATCCACGAATCCAGGGAGCACATAGTGCCCCTCCAGGTCGATCTCGTGGTCGCCTGCTTCGGGACGGTCGTCCTCATCTATGGGGACGCCGGGATGTCCCACGCTTTCAATATCGACGATGCGATTGTCTTCGATCACAATGTCCACCGGGCCTACAGGCGGAGCTCCGGTGCCATCAATGAGCGTGGCGCCACGTAATACGAGTCGCTCGTAGGGGCCATTGCCCTCGTCATCGGCGCGGTCGGGAGCTGGGGGGAGTCCGTTGTCTTGAGCAGTGACGGGCAGCACGCACAGAAGCAGGGCAAGTGTCGTCCCCCATATGGTGTAGGCAGAGGAGCATCGGGTAGGCATACAGCGTGAGTGTAAGTGGATTGATGGGCAAGCATCGGGGGCGTACTAGACGCAAGATAACGTGTTACGCCAGGAGTTGCAACGGCGTCTTCCTCCTCGTGTGATCAAACGAACCCACCCTTCCGTAACGCATGCAGCGGGAGCCCCACCAAACGTAGTGCTGTGTTACAGGTCAAAGTTTGGGTTGCACCGCACTCCTTTAAATGATGTCATCTTGAGCGTAGCGGCTCCGCCTAGGAGACGCGGAGTCCTGACACGAGCGTAGCGACTGACGAACGTAGTGAGTAAAGATCTCCCCCGAAATGAGCAGGGCCGCTCGATCAGAACCTGCTGAGCGTCGCGGAGATGGTTCGGCGTGCTCCGGGCTGGGCCCGTCGCGTGCTCACCATGACAGGTTTTTTGGAGGGGGTTGAGACACGGAGTTTGGCACGGTCTCCGTACCCTAACCTTCAGCTGTGACAGAGCAGTAGTACCGTGTTTAGCGTCTATACAGTTGGAAACCTACACGTGTGAGCCTGCCCCCCTCCTCACACGCCGTCATGGGATATCCCATTCACGTTTTCCCCATCAGTTGCATCATGCTGCCATGCTGACCCCTTCAGAGACGCAGGTTGATTATCAGACGCTATACGAGGAAGCCCCGGTTGCTTATTTCTCTGTATCGCCGGGCGGCTATATCCAACAGGTAAATCAGCCCTCATTAGAACTGCTTGGATACACGCGCGAAGAAATCATTGGGCGATCGGTGATCACGTTGTATGCGGATACGGACGCGGGGCGCGTGAAGGCGCGGCGGGTTATAGAGCGTCTGCACCAGGGGGCATCGCGTGCACAGGAAGAGTTGCAAATGAAACGAGCCGATGGCCACACAATCTGGGTGCAACTGACTGTGCATCCCATTCGCGATGAAGACGGCACCATTCAACGGTTTCAATCGGTGGCGGTGGATATCAGTGAGCGTAAGCAAATGGAGGCTACACTGCATGCCACGCATGAGACGCTTGAACAGCGCGTTGCTGCCCGTACGCAGGAGCTTGAGGCAGCCAATGAGGCACTGCGGGACGAAGTGCGTCAACGCAAGGCAGTACAAGAACAGCAAGCGCGTCAGGTGGCGGCAATGGATGCGGCCCAGGCAGGCATTTCGATTCATGATGCCGGGGGAACGTTTCGGTACGCCAACAACGCGCATGCCCACATCTACGGATACGAGACCGCCAGCGACCTCGTTGGCCAGTCGTGGCGCATGCTGTACAGCGAAGCCGAGCAAGCGTACATTGAAACAGAGGTGTTTCCGGCTGTACAGAAAAACGGCCAGTGGGCCGGTGAGCTTACCGGACGCAAAAAGAATGGGGAGACGTTTCCCGTTTACCTTACGCTTACAAAGCTCGACAGCGGTGGGTTAACGTGTACCTGCGAAGACATCTCCGATCGCAAGCGGCGCGAGCAGCAACTCAAAATGTACACACAGCGCCTTGAAGTGCTGCGCGATATCGATCAGTCTATTCTTGAAGCCCGGTCGCCGCAGGCCATTGCCCAGGCTGCAATGAAACGCCTCCATCGTCTTGTGCCATGCTCACGGTCTAGCATCGCCCTGTTCGACAAAAACGCTGGGCAAGGAACGGTGCTCGCACGGTACAGCCAGGGAGCATCTACGCTGGATACCGGACAAACGCTTCCTCTTGAACACTTCGAAACCGGTCCCGATGTATCTGAAGCGGGCGCGTATGTCGTGAACAATCTTGACGCCATACGGCAAACTCCTTTGATTGAGGCCTTGAAAGAAGAGGGTATCACTGCGTTCATGGCGGTGCCTATGGAAATTGATGATACAACCATTGGATTGGTAAACGTGGGTACAAACACGCAGCACCGTTTTAAGCGGGAGGAGCAGCGCATCCTGAAAGAAGTCACCGACCAGCTTACGATTGCTATTCGTCAGGCCCAACTGCTAGAGCAGGTGCAACAGCAAACCGAACGGCTCGAACAACGCGTAGAAGAACGCACCAAAGAGCTGGAGTCGTTTACGTATTCGGTATCGCACGACCTGCGCACCCCGCTACGGGCCGTAGATGGATTTGCGAAACTGCTCATGGATTCGCATGCCGATCAGCTTGATGACGAAGGGCAGCGCTTGTTGAACGTCATTTACGAGAGTGCCCAACGGATGGGGCAGCTCATTGACGATTTGCTTGCCCTCTCGCGGCTGGGACGACGCGAAATGCGGCAGTGCACGGTAGATATGGAGGCTGTGGCCCATGACGTCACGCAGGAACTGGCCCGCTCATATCCCCATGCGCCCGAATCCGTCACCATTGAGGCATTGCCCCCCGCTTCAGGCGATCAGGCGATGCTCCGCCAGGTGCTCTCGAATCTTATTTCGAATGCCCTTAAGTTTACCAGCGAAAGCACGGATCCGCAGGTTCAGGTGGGGGTCCGCGCGAAGCAGGATATGCTCACGTATTACGTGCACGACAATGGAGCCGGGTTCGACATGGACTACGCCGACAAGTTGTTTGGCGTCTTCCAGCGGCTGCACGACGATGACGAGTTTGAAGGCACAGGCGTAGGGCTCGCTATCGTGGAGCGCGTTATCCGGCGGCACAACGGACGCGTGTGGGCCGAAGGGGAAGAGGGATGCGGGGCCACATTCTACTTTACGCTCCCCGCTGCCAAAGACGCCATGGACTGCTGATTTAAGTATCGACACACGTCCGTTTCAGGTAAGTGCCCTCAACAATAGTTTTGGGGATTGCCGGTTGGTTTCCCCTCCATCCTACCCTTCCTCCCCGAGTACGTGTTTAACGTGGTTCAATGGCCGCCGGGATATCCGCTTCGCTTCTGATCCCGGGCTACGGAACGGCGCCGTGTCAGGCAAACCCATAGCCGGGGACCGCTTGCGTCCCCGGCGATCTGGGAACAAGTCGCTAAACACGTACCTCCCCGAGGAGAAAGGAACCGTGGAAGGGGTTCCTCAAGTCCCCCTCAGAGGAGCTATGGCGTATACACAACGCAACCGGAGGCGAACTCCCGCTTGCGTCCTCGTCGCGATGCTCCGCGTCGCGACGGTCGAATGGACGCTCTGCGTCCAACGTAACCCCCCGAGGTAAAGAAACCAGGTGGTGGATTAGGGATGCTGGAGCGTTCCAGCAGGCGCAGCGCCGCGTCAGTCGCAGGGCTCACTCCTCGCGATGACAATGTTGGACCATAACCTTCAGGTGTCGCACAGCACTACCCCATCGCCTCGCGCAACTGCGTACAGGCTTGGTCGAGCACGGGGAGCTCTTTGGCAAAGCAGAATCGCAGTTTTGTGCTACCGTCTGCAGGATCCTGATAAAACGAGCGTCCGGTTACGCTTGCCACATGCGCTTCCTCGATGAGTGTGTGACAAGCGGCTTTGTCATCCTCGAAGCCGGTTCGGGTTGCCTGCAGGGGCGCAAAGTCGGCCAGCACGTAGTATGCGCCTTCGGGCCACGGTACGTTGAACCCAATCGCTTCCAGCGTTTCGCACAGCATGTTGCGTCGTGCGGTATAGTCGGCCTGCATCTGTTGGATGTAATCGTCGCCCAGCTCCTCCAGCGCGGCAAGCAGACCATGCTGAAGAGGCCGTGCGGCGCAGATGTAGAACAGATCATTGAGAAGCCCCATCTTTTCGATAAGTGGAGGTGGAGCAATACCATACCCCATGCGCCATCCGGTTACATTGTACGACTTCGAGAAGCCCGAAATCGTGACCGTTCGTTCATAGGCCTCGGGCAGCGATGCAAGAGAGATATGCTCATGGTCGTCGTACAGCATGTACTCGTAGATCTCATCGGTGATGGCGATGAGGTCGTGCTGCTGCATCAGATCGAGCAGCGTCTCTAGCTCGTGGCGTGCCCATACCTTGCCGCTTGGATTTACGGGCGTTGTTACGACGACTGCACGCGTGTTCTCGTTGATGGTGTTCTTGAGCGCCTCCACATTCAGCGTGTTGCCGGGACCGCCCAAAGGCACGTAGCGAACGGTTGCGCCGGTGAGCGCCAGAATGTTACGGTGATAGCCATAGAACGGCTCGAACAGAATCACTTCGTCGCCTTCCTCCAGCAGCGCCATGGCTGCCGTAACGAAGACCCCGGTGGATCCTACGCTTACCATCACCTCGTCTGGAGACGTAGCGGGCACGTTGTTGTACGTTTGGGCCTTTTCCAGAATGGCTGCTCGGAGGGGTTCGATGCCTGCATAATGCGAGTAGATGGAGTGATCTGCAGTGATTGCCTGACGCGCTCGTTCGCGAATCGGCTCGGGGGTGGGCAGGTCGCAAATCCCCTGTCCCAGATTGATGCCATCCACTGCGTTCACCTGCTGTGTAACGGCGCGGATGTCGCTCTGCTTCAGAGCATCGGTGCGTTCAGCGAGGGAGATTGTTTGCATAAGAGTTTGGAAGCGGTTCCAGGGTGAGGCGATAAGGGAGGCCCGCTACCGTAGGTCCGTACAACAGCAGCGGAGACAACAAACACGGCATTGTGAGCAAGATGTACCGCCACGAGGCGCGGAAGATCAGTTGATACACTGCAGATCCTTTAGCAAGAAGGAAACGCCGCCATTCACTCTGATCCCTTATCGGTGCAGGCAAAAAGGGAGTGCTGTGCCACACATGAATGGTAGGGTCCAACATTGCTATGACGAGCAAGGAGCCTGCGACCGACAGGTCGCTTTGCTCCGCGCGTTATTGCGTTCCTCCTGTGCCTGTCGTCGTCCTCTGTAGGCGCGTGTTACAATGCTTCACTCCGTGCAGTATGGCCCGTGAGAAAAACGCGGGGACAAACGCCTTTGGGTAGAATACCAAGTAACGTCTTTCCACTACCAGAAAAGGAATGGCCTCATCCAATGCGCTATTCCGTGGTGCTCTCACAGCATATTTTGGAGTAAGCCAAAGGCACCTCTTGATGTGCACCATCAATTCATATTACGCGTGATCGATATGTGCAGGGTCTCGTCAGATCTGTGCATAAGATTGTCAGATTTGTACACACAGCAGTCAGATTTGTGCATATGATTGATTTGTGCACAGGTTTGCGGGGTTTGTGCACAAACAGAGCCGGAATCTTCTCATACGTTCGGGGCAATGCCACCGCCCCCAAGGCGGTCTAGATAGCCTAAACGTATACATCCGGTTCTGGGAACGATGCCTACTATATTGCTACCCTCTCATGTTAAGCATGTCTCCTATACGCGTCGTACAAGGACGTTCACATGGCTCATAGCGCTTATGCTTCTTGTGGGGCTGACCGTGCCGCACACCAGCACCGCCCAGAGCATCTGGAGCAGCCCCTTCGACTCTGGGCCCGAAGACGAAGAAGACACCTACTCCACTTGGGGCACCCCCAACGATGCCTCTACCTACAGCAATCCGTGGGGCTCTGATGAGGAGGACGACGACTCCTGGGGCTACAACCCATGGGACACCAGCTACGACGACCCGTGGGATAGCTCGTCCAATAGCTCCGGCGGCTCCGACTGGTCGAGCGACTTCTACGACTTTGATGATGAGAATAGTAGCAGCAGTGGCTCGGCAGATCGGGTGGGGGATGGGGTTATGATGAACAATTCTTTTAAATGTCTGAGCAATGACAATTGTGGTGGTGCAGGAGGAAACGCGCTTTGCTGCATAAACAGTGAAGGCACTGCCTCAGCATGTTCAAATAACGCTGGTAACTGTACGGGAGGAGACGCTGGCGACCTTAATGGCGGAACTCCAATTGAGGATCCTGATTCTCCTGATCCTATCCCCGTTGACGGTGCTCTCCTCTATCTGGTCATAATCGGCGTTGCGTATGGCGCCTACAAGTTGCGTGGGCTGTAACCCCTGGCCTATAGTTGTCGCGACCCGTTTCAGACGACACGCGCATGTCCCCACCCGTGCGTGCTTCATATCCCCACCCCACCGTTTTCCGTCCAATGCATTATTCCGGTAACAAGATTGCTCACGAGCCTAATACGCACGATCGCTTGCGTGCAACATCCTCATCGACACATGTCCTGCTCATTGACCAGAACGACGACCTCCGTGGATTCGTGCGGGCCTGTCTTACCGAGCACTGGCGCGTGAACGAAGTCACAGGGGTGCGCAGTGCGCTCCGGTGGCTCCGCAAAATGCCGCAGCGCAACATCGCAATTGTAGGCACGCTCCCCAAGTCAAAAGCAGACGTGTTGGGAGAGGCCCTACGGTCTATGCATGCCACACGAACGCTTGCCTTACAAATGACAACGAGCGTCCCTGTCTGGGCCGAGGCCGCGCTGCAGCATCCGTTTACCGCAACCGATCTGCGAGAGGCCGTGACGGTGCTTGAAGCCTGATCGCTTTTGAACCCGCACACAAGCCGCCGGGTACCAGTCTAATCCGTCTGGTTCTCCCCACACAACGGTTTGAGTATGGCTACGTCGTCGGATGCGCTGCGCTTTCTGGATCCGGTGGCCGTTTCGCAGTTGGGCACCATGGAGCTGCGTGCGCGGTTCATTGTGGAGGGGTTCATGACCGGGCTGCATCGCAGTCCGTATCACGGCTTTTCGGTCGAGTTTGCCGAGCACCGTCCGTATCACCCCGGCGACGAGTTGCGCCATGTGGATTGGAAGGTCTATGCCAAGACCGACCGCTACTACATTAAGCAGTACGAGGAGGAGACGAACCTGCGCCACTACGTAGTGCTCGACACCTCCGCTTCCATGCATTACAAGGGGCAGGCCGAGCTTAGCAAGCTGGAGTACGGCGCGTACCTGGCCGCCGGGCTGCATCATCTTATGCTGCAGCAGCGCGACGCCACTGGACTCATGGCGTTCGACGAAACCGTGCATACGGTGCGTCCGCCCAGCGCGGCGCCGAACCATCGGCGCACGCTCCTCAAAACGCTCGACGCCCTCACCCGTCGCGATGCGGCCGGCACCCAGACCAACGCCGCCAGCGCGCTCAACGAGGTGGCCGAGCGCATCGGACGGCGGTCGCTGGTGGTGGTTATCACCGATCTGTTTGAGAACGTGGGCGCGCACGACGACCTGCTGCAGGCGCTGCGGCGGCTGCGGCACCGGGGACACGAAGTGATCGTCTTTCACGTGCTGGAGGGCGCTACCGAGCGCCAGTTTCAGTTTCCAGATCGCCCCATGCTCTTTCGCGACGTAGAAACAGGCACCGAACAGATGGTGCACCCGGCCCAACTGCGCGAGCACTACGCGGAGGCCGCCGAGCACTTTATGGAGCGATTTCGGCGGTCATGTCTGGAGCACAACATCGACTTCGCCACGCTCGACACGCAGACCTCCTACCGCGAGGCGCTGTTGGCGTATCTCAACAAACGACAGCGGCTGGTGTAGCGTTGTGCTCCTGATCCTGGGCTGTGGAACCGCGCGATGTAAGCAAACCCGTAGTTAAACACGGCCCCTCCCCTCACCACAAGTCATCCCGGGCGAAGCGGAGCGAAGACCCGGGATCTCTGCCCGACTCAGGACCACCCCGCCCTTCGGGCCCCCCTCCTTTCCGGCTGCGCCGGCAGGAGGGGACTCCGCAGCGTGGCGTTTCATGCTCCGAGGCACCCGCCACCACGCCATCCCGTTCAAGAGCCCCAGCGCAACACCGCCCCCGGTCCATTCGTAGGCACGCCGTCTCTGCGCGCATCCATTATCACCAACCCGCCTTTGTATCATGCACCTCACCGATCCCAACGCCTCCATCTACATTGCCGGACACCGTGGCATGGTCGGCAGTGCCATCTGGGAGGCCCTCAAATCTGCTGGATACACCAACCTGATCGGGCGCACCAGCAGCGAACTCGACTTGCGCAATCAGGCGGATACGAACGTGTTCTTTGAGACACATGCGCCCGACTTCGTCGTCGTGGCGGCGGCGCGCGTGGGCGGCATCCTCGCCAACGACCAGTACCCCGCCGACTTCCTCTACGACAACCTCGCCATTGAGGCGAACGTGATTCGGGCGGCGCAGCAGCAGGGCGTGGAGCGGCTTGTATTCCTCGGATCCACCTGCATCTACCCCAAGCACGCCCCCCAGCCGATGCCCGAAGACAGCCTGCTGACGGGGCCGCTGGAGCCGACGAATCAGTGGTATGCCATCGCCAAGATTGCCGGACACAAGCTGTGCCAGGCGTTTCATCGGCAGCACGGCAGCGATATGGTCACGCTGATGCCGACTAACCTCTACGGGCCCAACGACAACTTCGACCTGGAGACGAGCCACGTGCTGCCTGCGCTCATCCGCAAGTTTCACGAAGCCAAGAGCGCCGCTCCCGACGGTAGCGATGCGCCGGTGACGCTCTGGGGCAGCGGCACGCCCAAACGCGAGTTCCTCTACAGCCATGACCTCGCGGATGCGGTGCGCTTTGTGCTGGAAACGCCAGAAGACGCCTTGCGCGAGGCAGCCTACGAGGGCATGCTAAACGTAGGCGTAGGCGAAGACCTCTCGATCAACGAACTGGCCGCGACCATCCAGGACGTAGTTGGTCACGACGGCCCCATTGAGCACGATCCCTCGAAGCCCGATGGTACGCCGCGTAAGCTGGTAGACACCACGCGCATGGACGAACTCGGCTGGTCGGCGCAAACCAGCTTGCACGACGGCATCCAGAAAACATACGACTGGTACCGCGAACACGAGGAGGAATGGGTTGCGGCGTGACGTGTCTTCTGCACACGGGCTGTCGTAGTGCGTGCGCGGCATAGGTCCGTTATGGGGGGCCATGTGTGTCTGCAACGCAGCCCCTGCGTCGGCTCGTGTTGAGATGCTTCACTCCGTTCACCATGACAAACGAGAAAGATGTCATTTAACGCTTTACCACTATCCTTTCTCGAAACTATGCGCGCCCCGTAACAAATGCGCAGCCTCCGAATCGGTCGAGGCAGGCATGCAGTATGAGGGTGTGATCTCAATCCACCCTTCACGAAAACCCCCGTTTGCGATGTCGTCCCCGGTGCAGGTCGTCTGGTACAAACGCGACCTTCGGGTGGACGATCATCGTCCGCTTGCTCGGGCGGCGGAGCGCGGGCCGGTGCTTCCGCTCTATGTGGCTGAGCCGTCGCTGGCTGCAGCCGATGATTACGCGCCGCGCCGCTGGACGCTCATCCGGGAGGCCCTGATCGAACTGCGGGCGCGTCTTTCCAAGCGGGGCCAGCCGCTCGTGGTGCGCTGCGGCGAGATGCCGGCGACGCTGCGGGCTATCCGCGAGGCCGTGGGTCCCCTCCGGATTTGGGCGCACGAGGAAACCGGCAACGGGCGGACCTACGCGCGAGACGAGCGGGTGCGCGCCTGGGCTGAGGAAGCAGGCATTCCGTTTACCGAGGTTCCGCAGCGCGGCGTCATCCGGGGTCCCCACGACCGCGACCAGTGGGCCGATCGGTGGGAAGCGTCGATGCGTCGCCCCCTCGCGTATCCGCCGGACACGCTTACACCCGTGGACGCCATCGACCCTGGGCCGCTGCCGTCGCATGAGGACCTGGGGCTCGGGCCCTCGACGGCGGCCCTGCAACAGATCGGCGAAGCGGAGGCCCACCGCACGCTTCACAGCTTCCTGACCGAGCGCGGCCGGCAGTATCCGCAGAAGATGTCCAGCCCCGTGACAGCCTTGCAGGCCTGCTCGCGCCTGTCGGTCCCCCTCGCCTACGGCACCATCAGTCTCCGTCGCGTGGTCTACGAGCTCCGCCGCCGGCAGGATGCCCTGACGGCTCGGCCCGACTCCACGAGCCGAGCCTGGACGCAGGCGCTGCAGCAGTTTGAAAGTCGCCTCTACTGGCACAGTCATTTCACCCAAAAGCTGGAAGACGCCCCGCGCATCGAGCACGAAAGCTATATCCCTGCCTTCGACGCCCTCCGTGCCGACGACTTCGACCCGGCGCGCTACGAGCGATGGCTCCGCGGCCAAACCGGCTTTCCCATGGTAGATGCATGCATGCGCTGCCTCCGGACGACGGGCTGGCTCAACTTCCGGATGCGGGCGATGCTCTGCTCGTTTGCCGCCTATGACCTGTGGCTCGATTGGCGCCGCTTCGCGCCGACCTACGGCGGCCTCATGGCGGACTACCTGCCGGGCATCCACTACCCGCAGGTGCAGATGCAATCCGGCACCACCGGCATCAACCAGCTCCGGATTTACAACCCGGTCAAGCAGGGCCATGACCATGATCCCGACGGAACGTTCATTCGGCGATGGGTACCCGAACTGGCCCACCTCGAGACGGACGCCTACGTGCACGAACCCTGGCGCATGACTCCCATCGAGCAACAGGCCGCGGGGTGCGTCATTGGCACGGACTACCCCGAGCGCGCGGTCGATCATCTGAAGGCGTATCACCACGCGCAAGAGACCATCCGTTCGATGCGAAAGCGTCCCGAAATTCAAGCGCAGGCCGAGGTCATTCTACAGCGGCACGGCAGTCGCCGCAACAGGCGGCGAACATGAAGACCGGTTCTAGAAGCAGGAGACGCAACACCACCCGAAACGCATGGCCAGCCCCCGCATCAGGCAGTAGACTCCGTGCGGGCGGCCTCCCGGTCCCATTGCATAACGATGGGGATGCGCCGGCCCATGCCAAAGGCCTTGTCGGTCACGCGCAGTCCGGGCGGGGCTTGCTGGCGCTTGTACTCATTCTGATCCACCAGGCGCAGCACGCGGTGCACCAGGTCGGGCGGATAGCCGGTTTCTGCGATGATGGTGTCGGCCTCCTGCATGTCTTCGATGTAGCGGGCCAGGATGGTGTCGAGCACCTCGTACGGCGGAAGCGAATCGGTGTCTTGCTGGTCGGGACGCAGCTCAGCAGAAGGAGGTTTATCGATCGTGTTCTGGGGAATGCGGTCGGTGCCGGCCTGCGCGTTGATGTAGCGGGCCAACTCGTACACCCGCGTCTTGAGCACATCCGAAAGCACAGCCACGCCCCCGTTAGTGTCTCCGTAGAGGGTGACGTACCCGACTGCCATCTCGCTTTTGTTTCCGGTGGACAGCAGCAGGTGGCCGAACTTGTTGGAGAGCGCCATAAGCGTGAGCCCACGGGTGCGCGACTGGATGTTCTCCTCGGCCACGCCGGGCGCTGTGTCTGCAAACGCATCGGCAAGCATCGAATCGAACGCATCTACAGCCGGCGCAATCGGGATCTCCATAAAGTCGATGCCCAGGTTTTCCGCCAGCGCCTCTGAGTCGGAGACCGATCCTTCCGACGAAATCTCAGATGGCATGGTCACGCCCAGCACGCGGTCGGGACCCAGCGCTTCGGTGGCCAGCGCACAGGTCACTGCTGAGTCGATGCCGCCTGAGAGGCCCATCAGCGCTTTGTCGAAGATGCCCGTTTTTTCGTAGTAGTCGCGGATGCCCAGCACGAGCGCATCGTGCAGGTCGCCAATATCGTGCGGCTCCGGCTCGGGTTGCGGGGCGGCCTGCGCCAGATCCACAATCAGCAGATCTTCCTGAAACCGCTGCCCCGTAGCCAGGCAGTGGCCGGATCCGTCATAGACACAGCTTTCGCCATCGAACACGATTTCGGTGTTGGCCCCCACCTGATTGACGAAGGCGAAGGGGGTGTTGTAGCGCTTCGCAGCCGTACGTACAAGGCGACTTCGTTCGGTGTGCTTGCCCATCGAAAAGGGCGAGGCGCTGATGTTGATGAACAAGTCGGCCCCGTGGTGGGCCAACTGTGCAACCGGATCGCGGGTGTAGCGGCGGTAGGAAACATCCGGCAGGCTGTTCCACATGTCTTCGCACACATGCAGGCCCAGGCGCATGCCACGCCATTCGATGATAGAACAGTCCGGGCCCGGCTCAAAGTGGCGGTCCTCGTCAAACACATCGTACGTAGGCAGCAGGGCCTTGTACACGCGAGCCTGCTCGATGCCATTTTCGAATAGCAAGGCGGCGTTGTACAGGGCGCGCCCTGCGGGGGTTGGGTTGGGCACGGGAGCACCAACAATTACGGCTAAATCGGATGGTAGCTCGGTCGCCAGGCGCTGCAGAGTACGCTGCACAGCATCGATAAAGAGCGGGTTACCTAGCAGGTCTTCAGGCGGGTAGCCCGTGATGCACAGTTCGGGACAGGCTAACAGATCGGCTCCAGCGGCTGCCGCCTGGTGGGCCGCGTCTACAATACGAGCACGGTTGCCGTCTAAGTCGCCCACGGTGGGGTTGAGTTGAGCCAGAGCCAGCTTCATACGAACATATAGTTGAGTAGATAGTGTTGTGGGAATGCAGTACACGACTGCATCTTATGCAACGCTGTGGTGGGGCGGGGGCGTTCCGGTCTGGCAAGCGTAAGGTGTTATGCTCACTGGTGCCGTGAGCAGTACAAACGAGTGTCTTGGAGGGGGCGTTCGAGCTGGCTACTTCTCTGTCACACGTGATTGTTTGGGTACGGGAACTGTGCTAAACTCTGTGCCCCAACCCCCTCCAAAAAACCTGTCATGGTGAGCGCAGCCGAACCATCTCCCCGACGCTCAGCAGGCTCTGATCGATCGAGCGGCCCTGCTCATTTCGGGGGAGATCTTTATTCGCTACGCTCATCAGTCGCTTCGCTCGTGTCAGGACTCTGCGTCTCCTAGGCGGAGCCGCTCCGCTCAAGATGACAACATTTAAATGGGGGGGCAACCCGAAGATTGACCTGTGACGGAGTACTACGCGTGCATGATGCGTCGCCGGGTGGCGTGGTCTGTATCGACACGGACGGTGCCATCTTTGGCGATGAAGCGCTCGGCACTGTCGGGCGGGAAGTGCCAGCAGTCCACCGGAGCCACGCGCCCGCCGCGCTGGGCGTCGGCAATCTGCGCGATGAACGGATCCAGCCGCGTATCCCACTTGGCCAGCGCCAGATGCGTGCGGGGGTGGTGGTTGAGCAGGTGGCTCAGCTTATCGGGATGTACCTGTCCGGCCTCCGCCCAGAACACGGGACGCCCCCGTCGGCGATCCATCTGTACCACGTCGGGTTTGTAGCGACCCGGCACATCCTGCTCGATGGTGGCCTCGGGATAATCGGGCAGGTAGAGCGCCCACAGAAAGATTTTCATCCAGACGTGCTCTATGCGCTCATGCTTGCGCTTTACGACAACCACCTGCTGCCCATGAGCACGGTACGTTTGTTTGCGGCGAAGGGGTTGGGGCATGTAACCAGCGCGATTGTGGATTGAACTTCGATGTACAATGCAACGCCCTGCCAGTGCGTTCGTTGAGCCCATCCCCAAATGATTACAACCCCGCCGTATATGTCCGATTCTACCGTTTCCACCGCGCGTCAGCATGCATACGACGCCCTTTCTCGCATCGACCAAACGGATGCCTATGTCGATCAGGTATCCCTTGCGGGCACGCCCCGTCAGAAGCGGCAGGCGCGCGATCTGGTTGCCGGTGTTACGCGTCAGAGGCGCTGGTTGTGGTTTCTCATCACGCAGCTGTATCACGGCAATGTCAACGCCATGCAGCCGTCGGTGGCACGCATTCTGAAGATGGGTCTGTATGAGCTGCTGTTTCAGGAAACTCCGGCGCGGGCTGCGGTGCATCAATACGTGGAGTTGGCCCGCACGGTGGTGGGCGAGCGCGTGACCGGGCTGGTGAATGGTGTGCTGCGTACCGCCGACCGCGAGCGCGATGCGTTGCCCGAGCCTAATACGGGAGATGTGGAGCGCGACCTGGCGATCCGCACTTCTATGCCCACGTGGATGGTGCGGCGGTGGGTGGAGGCAAGGGGGCTGTCGGATACCGAGGCGTTGCTTCATCGACTGAACGAGCGCCCGCAGTACAGCGTGCACCTCATCGATACGGATCCTGCTGAGCTGGACGCGCTGGGGGTAGAGTGGACGCCCTCGCCGTACGTAGCAGGCATGGTGCGGGTGGAGCAGCTACAGCCGCTCGTGCAGGCGGGCTGGCTCGACACCGGACAGGCGGTAGTGCAGGGCGAAGGCGCAGCGCTCGTGGTAGATCTACTGGACCCCTCGCCGGGAGACACGGTGTTGGATCTATGCGCAGCGCCGGGTACGAAAACGCGCTACGCTGCTCGTCGGATGCAGAGTCAGGGCACTCTGTGGGCCAACGACGCCAGTGCACATCGGATGGAGCAGCTTACGCAAGCGGTGGATGCGCCTACTGCATCGATGCTATCCACGCACGTTGCCGATGCGCGCACGCTGTCGCCTGCCGATGTGCCACAGGCCACGCATGTGCTGCTGGATGTGCCGTGTACAGGCACCGGTGTGCTCGACCGCCGCGCCGATCTGCGATGGCAGCGCACCGAGGACGACCTGCAGGATCTGATCACGCTGCAGGATGAACTGTTGGATGCTGCGGCGCGGCTTACACCACCGGGGGCGGTGCTGGTGTACAGTACGTGCTCGTTGCTTCCTGCCGAGAATGAGGAGCGGGTGGCTCGCTTTCTGGAGCGGTATCCTACCTTTGAGGTGGAGACGCCCACATCGATCCCAAAGGCGGTGCGCAGCACATCGTTCATGCAGGTCGAGCCCGTTGCCCACGGCACCGATGGCGCATTCGCAGCACGTCTCCGGCGAAGTGCGACCAACAGGGCGAAGTGAAGGGAGGGGTTTGAAATGTCTTATCGCTACACAATCCTGTACAACTGACCTGCTATTCGCTATGCAATACACCACCGCCCGACGATACGTAGGTCGTCGGGCGGTAGCGTGTAGCAGTTCGTAAGTGGACCTGCAGCGTATGCGCTACGCGGCGGCTTTGGCGCCTTTCAGCACTTGCACCAGCCCTTCGCCCACACCAGTTGCTGAAGCAGGATTTTGGCCTGTTACCAGGCGCCCATCGATAACAACGTTCGCCTCAAAGTCAGGGGCGGTATCAACGGTGGCGCCGCGCTCTTCCAGGGTCGATTGCAGCAGGAACGGCACGACATCATCCAGTTCCATGGCGCGCTCTTCGCTGTCAGTAAAGCACGACACCGTTTTGCCATCCACCAAATGCGAGCCATCGGAGAGCGTTACATTTACAAGTCCAGACGGTCCGTGACAGACGGCTCCTACAGCGCCTCCACGCTCGTAGATGGCAGCGGTAAGGGCAGCCAGGTCGTCATTCTCGGGGAAATCCCACACGGTACCATGCCCCCCTGCAAAGTAGATGGCGTCGTAATCCTCGGGGTTGGCATTGCGCGCTGCTTTGGTTTGCTGCAGCGCCTGCGTCACATCGTTGTCGTCGAGAAACGCAGCGTTGGCCGGATCGTCAAGATCATGGCTAGAGGGATCCATAGGGACATCGCCCCCTTGCGGACTGATAAAATCAATCTCGAAGCCGGCGTCGGTCAGTACATGATAGGGGTGAGCAACCTCCGAAAGGAAGTAGCCCGTTTTGTTTCCGGTATCGCCCAGCTCACTATGGCTGGTCAGAATAAATGCAATGCGGTTGGTAGCCATCGTTTGTCAACGCGTCTGGGGAACAGCTAGTGGATGGTGGTCAACGCCTCCCTTGTGTAGACGTTGTCGCACGACCCGGATCGATCAAAGATGTTGCATCGGTGCAGGTGGTGTGAACTGCTAAGTAGATCAGCAGGTAGCGGTAAGGTATTAAGTGATTGACATGTGGTTTACATCATCGCAACCCGCTGAAACCCCCTCTGTCTTCGAGCTTCGCCGCAGGCGTGATCCTGTGGACATCCCCCCTTGGCTAAGGCTAAGTAGACCCACAAAAGTATCTTTGATTATGTCATTGCGAGGAGCGCTAGCGACGCGGCAATCTTGTGCCATCAAGCCGGACAGCACCGTCCAGGTCGGGGGCATGAGATCGCACCCCAGGAGTACTCGTTCGCTGCCGCTCACAGCGCCACGTCAGTCGCAGGCTCCTTCCTCGCGATGACAAGGTGTAAATATATTTCTTTTGAGCTACCTAGTCTATGCACACAACCTGAGATGGTGATAATCGTTGATGATCGCTTGCCTGTCCTGAACTCGATTTAGGATCTGGATGACGTTCGGCAGGGAGGCATTTGGGTTGAAAGGGAGCTTTCGTCTCCCAGCACCGTCCCCCCGACACGTCATCCTGAACTTGATTCAGGATCCACTCCCCCGACTATTCCCCCGAGCAGACGCCCAGATGGGTTCTGCGCCTCCCCGAGACGGACATGTGACGACACTTATGCCACCCACACCGACTTGGCGTTCACAAACTCGCGGAGGCCCAGCACACCCAACTCGCGTCCATAGCCGCTGTCTTTGATGCCGCCAAAAGGCAAACGCGGATCGCTTTTCACCATGCTGTTTACCGCGGCACATCCCACCTCCAACTGCTGGGCGATATGTTCGCCCCGTTCAGCATCGCCGGTAAATACCGCACCGCCCAGTCCGAAGCGTGTGTTGTTCGCCAGGTCCACGGCGTGATCGGCATTCTCGGCCTTTACAATGGAGGCCACCGGACCAAATATCTCTTCGCGGAATGCAACGGAGCCGGGCTGCACATCGGTAAGCACCGTGGGAGCCACATAGTAGCCTGCACTGTTATCGGGAGCGGCGGCTGTGGCAGCGCGCGTGGCGCCATTGGTGTATGCCCGGTCGATTTGGTCGCGCACCGCATCGCGCAGGTCGGGGCGAGCCAGCGGACCGATATCTGTGTCAGGATCCATCGGGTTTCCTACGGTAAGGGATTTAACAGCGTCCACCACGCCTGCGGTGAACTCATCCGCAATGTCGGCCTCCACAATGAAACGCTTCGCAGCAATACAGCTTTGTCCGTTGTTTTGCATGCGCGCCTGCACCGCCGTTTCAACCGCGGCATCCAGATCGGCATCGGCGAGCACGATAAACGGGTCGGAGCCGCCCAGTTCGAGCACGGTGGGCTTCAGGTGAGCGGCCGCCTGGCGCGCCACCGCCTTGCCCGCGGCCACGCTTCCGGTGCAGGTAACCGCCTGTATGCGCCGATCGGCAATGCAGTCGGCCACCGCCGATTCGTCGATGCGGAGTGTTTGCACCGTGCCGTCATCGAATCCGGCTTCATGAAAGAGCGTTGCTAGCGCTTCGGCACAGCCCATGACGTTCGGGGCGTGTTTTAGCAAGAACGCATTGCCTGCCATTAGAGCCGGAACGCCAAACCGCATCACCTGCCAGAACGGGTAGTTCCACGGCATGATGGCCAGCACCACACCCAGCGGTTCGTAGCGAACATACGAGCGCATTGCCTCGGTCTCCACGGCGTCGGGGGCAAGCATTTGGGCGCCGTGGTCGGCATAGTGACGGCACACCCACGCACATTTTTTCACCTCTCCTCGGGCCTGCGCAAGGGGTTTTCCCATTTCCCGGGTCATGAGCTTAGCATGCACATCCACCTGATTGGTAAGGGCATCAGCCAGCGCGTTTAGCTGTTCGGCCTGCTCTTCAAACGATCGAGCACGCTGGCGTTGCGCTGCGGATTGGGCACGGTCAAGGCGCTCATCAACAGCATCGGGCATGTGCGCCTCATGACTGTCTATAGGCTCGTCGGTTGCGGGATTGATAGAAGAGAAGGTAAGACGCATGACGGCAAGGCATTGGGGGCAGAGAGCAAACGAAACGGCCTGCGCATCTCGTAAGAGCACAGGCCGTTTTTAGAACAGAAAGAGGTGCACCGCATCGCAGAGAAAGCGTGGGTTAGGCGGCTTCCTTCGCTTCGGCACGGGCCTCAGCATCGCGCACCGCTTTGGCGCTTGGTACCATGAGTACCGGACGGTTTGCGTATTTGGCGAGTGAACTGGCCGTGCTTCCTACAATGCGCCCCTCGATGTTTCCGCGTCCGCGTTTGCCAACGATCAGAAGCGTGCTCTTTTCGCGGTCGGCCACTTCACTGATTGCATCAGCAGGCGAGTCGCCCTGTACCACGTGTGTCTTGACAGCTTTCGATGCTTGATCGGCTAAGCGGTTCAGTTTGCGCTCAGCCAGTTCGATCGTTGTCAGGTTTTTCTTGTCATTACGCACCGTCATGAACACCGCGGCTTCAGCTTGCTCGCTGAGGGCAATCGCCATCTTTTCGGCGTTATCTGCCGAGGGCGAAAAGTCGGTTGCCAGCAAAATACGGCTGAACCCGTTGGCCCGGGCTGCAGTGCGAGCGGCGGCGCCTTCGACATCGTTCGGGGCAACCTGGTCGAGCAAGACCGGTGTGCTGGTGGTGTTAAGTACTTCGGCAGCGGTTGAGCCAATGAGTAAGCGTTTCAACATATTGTGCCCCCGCGAAGCCAGCAGAATCAAATCAGCATCTTGTTCGCGGGCATACGTTACAATGGCTGGGGCCGGGTCGCCGGTGCGTAGTTCGGTATGGACAGTTAGCCCCTGGTCTCGAAGCGTTTCAGCGTGGTCGTTGAGCAACTCTTCGTACATGGCCTGATGCTCTTCGGCAGGCGCCCGTCCGTAGCGTGCATCGAGCACATGCATGAGCGTAACCGTATTCAGGCCCAGTTGTTGAAGCTGGCTCAAGTATTGAAGCTGCGAATCGGTTGCCGGGGAAAAGTCAACGGCGGTCACAACGTGAGAGAAGGCGGCCATAAGACGCTCAAAGCAGTTAATTGGAGGAAGTACGTGGCAAAAACGTCAGCACCAAGGTGCATGACACCGGGGCTCCGCGGTTCCCACCTCAACGAACCCCCATTGAACAATATGCTCCAAGATCTGAAGAAACGAAGGCAACGTCAACCGCTTTTGCCGGATGGGTATGTGGGGAAACATCCTACACCGCGTTGGTTCATCCATTCGAATCGGTTGGATCGCTGCTCTTCGTTTGCGCGTTGAACGCAGCGGTGTACGAATTATAGAGGCGAGCCTTGAATAAATATGAGCATATCAGTTTCGGATGACGCGTTGCGTGAATTGGTCGGCAAAGGGCAAGGCGAGGTGTCGCTCTATCGTCGTGCGCTTACGCATCGGTCGTGTTTGCGCGATCCGAAGCAGCAGGTAGAACAGTCCAATGAACGCCTCGAATACATTGGCGATGCGTTTCTCGATTTGATGGTGAGTGTCGTGCTCTACAAGCAGTTTCCAGAGGCCGATGAGGGGCGGCTTTCAACGATGCGGGCGCGCCTTGTGAGCAAGCAGCCGCTGGCAAAGGCGGCGCGCCGCTGTAAGCTTGGGCAGTATCTGCGTCTGAGCCGCAACACCGAGCGCCAAAACGGGCGATCGAACGACAGCATTCTAGCCGATGCCTTCGAGGCGATGGTAGGGGCATTGTACTTGGACCAAGGCTATGGCGCAGCTGCTTCTTTTGTGGAGACGCATCTGCTTCAGGCTATAAATCTGGAGGCCGTAGCACGCACCAATCAAAACCACAAAAGCCGCTTGCAAGAGCACCTGCAGGCCGATCAGCGTCCGCTGCCCACCTATCAGCTTGTTGAAGCAGTGGGCCCCGACCACAATCAACAGTTTACAGTGCAGGTGCAGGTCGAAGGCGAGGCGTTAGGCACGGGAACCGCTGCCTCCAAAAAAGAGGCTGAGCAGCGTGCGGCGAATCAGGCACTGAACCGCTTGCATGATGCGTGATCGGTCGGTCATGGTAGAGGGATCTCAACGCCTGCCGCCAGCGCACCACAACCATCTCTTAACTGCTTGTCATCTTGAGCGGAGCGGCTCCGTCTAAGTAGCTCAGCAAAAATACATTTACACCTTGTCATCACGAGGAGGGAGCCCTGCGACCGACGCGGCGCTGTGAGCGCTAGCGAACGAGTACTCCTGGGGTGCGCGATCTCATGCCATTGATTGGGCGGCGGCATCCGGTCTGACAGCAATGAGATTGCACCCGAGGGGTACTTCCTCCCTGCGGTCGGGGCGCTTCGCTCCGCTCGCAATGACAAGGTTGTGAGTGTTTCTCGGTACGTCAGGATGCACATGCGTTCCCCGAAGATTGACCTGTGACACAGCACTACGCAAAACAGCTCTTCAGGAAACATACCCTACGGGGGTAGGGTTTGTACAACACGATGCAAGCTCATACAGCATGTTTCAGGTATGCAAATGGACGATGACAAGCGCGAGACGGTGCTCAACCGATTGCGTCGAATTGAGGGACAGGTGCGCGGGCTCCAGCGTATGGTAGAAGATGATCGCTACTGTGGCGACATCTTAAATCAGATTAGCTCGGTGCAGAAATCGCTGCGTGCTACGGGTAAAATTGTCACCCGCAATCACCTCGAAACCTGTGTGACCGACGCGCTGCGCTCGGGCGATACCGATGCCGCAGAGCGCACCTACGACGAAGTCATGGATCTGCTCTACAAACAAATTCAATAGCGATGACCGATTCCACAGAAGTCCGAACGCTCACCATCGAAGGCATGAACTGCCGCCAATGTATTGCTGCGGTAGCCGACGCGCTGAATGCACTCGACAACATGAAGGTGGAAAACGTGAACATGGGCACGGCCCGTGTGCGAGGTACCGAAGCCAACATATCGCGCGAGCGGTTGGCAGAGGTACTGCAAGATGAGGGCTATACGCTCACCGCCATCGAGTAAGCCTGGCCACCGTCGTATCCTTCATAGACCTGCTGCTTCACGATGTCTACCTCAACCACTTCGCGTCGCCTTACTGTGCCGGTTCAGGGTATGACCTGCGCCATGTGTGTTGGGCGTGTAGAAGACGCACTACACGACACCCCAGAAGTGGCCGATGCCGATGTGAACCTGGCCACCAATCGGGCCTCCATCACACTGCACGAGGGGGCCAATCCACGGGCGGCGCTCGATGCGATTGAGAAGGCGGGCTACGAGGTGACTACAACAACCACAACGCTCACCGTGCAGGGCATGACCTGTGCCACCTGTGTGGGGCGTGTCGAGGAGGCGCTACGTGAAATCGATGGCGTGCTCGACGTAGAAGTCAACCTGGCGACCAACCGCGCCACCGTCACGCATCCCCCAGGGACGGTATCGCAGCAGGCATTGCAGGAAGCGATCACCGAGGCGGGATACGACATTATTCAGACAGAGGATGGCCAAAGCCGCCTGGACGCCGAGCGCGACGCGCGTGATCAAGAACGCACATCCTTGAAGCGCGATCTGTGGATTGCCGCTGCAGCCACGATCCCGCTGTTTATCTTGGACATGGGCACCATGTGGATCCCGCCGTTTGAGGAGTGGGTCATGAGCCTGTTGTCGCAGCAGACGCTGTACGTTGTGTTCTTTGCGCTGGCCTCTATCGTGCAGTTTGGCCCCGGCCTGCGCTTTTACAAGAAAGGTTGGCCCGCTCTGCGTGCAGCCGCGCCCGACATGAACACCCTGGTGATGCTGGGCACCTCGGCGGCCTACGGGTATTCGGTCGTGGCTACGTTCGTGCCGAATATTCTGCCCGAAGGCACCGCGCATGTGTACTTTGAGGCGGCAGCGGTCATCATCACCCTGATCCTGGTGGGCAAGTACCTGGAGGCCGTCGCCAAGGGGCGCACCAGCGCGGCCATGCAGCAACTCATGAGCCTGCAGGCACGCACCGCTCGGGTGGTGCGCAACGGCATCGAAGACGAGATTCCCGTTGAGGAAGTACATCCGGGCGATACCATCATTGTGCGTCCGGGCGAGAAAATACCCGTCGATGGCGTCATTCTGCGCGGCGCCTCCTACATCGATGAGTCCATGATTACCGGCGAACCGGTGCCTGCGGAAAAGTCGGCAGGCGACGAGGTGGTGGGTGGCACAATCAACAAGACGGGGAGCTTCCGTTTTGAGGCTACCCGCGTAGGGGCGGATACGGTGCTATCTCAAATCATCGAGATGGTCGAAGCCGCCCAGGCCTCTAAGGTGCCCATCCAGGACCTGGTTGATCGGGTAGTGCGGTATTTCGTGCCCGCCGTTATGGCCGTAGCCACCGTGTCGTTTATCACCTGGCTGGTTGTGGGTCCGGCTCCCGCATTGTCGATGGCGCTTGTGGCGGCGGTCTCCGTACTCATTATCGCCTGCCCCTGCGCGATGGGACTGGCCACGCCGACTTCCATCATGGTTGGCTCTGGCAAGGGCGCCCAAATGGGCGTGCTCTTTCGTGAAGGCCAGGCGTTGCAGCGCCTCCGCGAAGTGTCGGTTGTTGCGCTCGACAAAACCGGCACGCTAACTCAAGGACAACCGGCCCTTACTGATGTGCAGACCCACGGCAACTGGAATGAGTCCGACGCGCTGCGCCTGATTGCCTCGCTGGAGCAGTCGTCTGAGCACCCCATCGCAGAGGCCATTGTGCAGGCGGCCAAAGAGCGCGGCTTGTCGCTTGTAGAGCCGACGGATTTCGAGGCCGAGCCCGGATTTGGGGTGTCGGGTACAGCGGATGGACACACCGTTCACGTTGGGGCTGACCGTTACATGAGCACACTGGATGTGCCCCTCGATGCACTGGCAGCCACAGCGAGTCAGTGGGCCGATGATGGCAAGACTCCGCTCTTCGCTGCAGTCGACGGACAGCTTGTGGCAGCGATTGCTGTTGCGGACACCATCAAACCCTCAACGCCAGAGGCCATCGATGCGCTGCATGCGCGCGGGCTTCGCGTGGCGATGATTACCGGCGACAATGAACACACCGCCCAGGCTATCGCCGACGAACTTGGTATCGACGACGTGATTGCCGAAGTGCTTCCCGATGAAAAGGTGGAAGCTGTAAAGCAGTTGCAAGAAACGGGTGCGGTAGCCTTCGTGGGCGATGGCATCAACGATGCGCCCGCGCTGGCCCAGGCCGATGTGGGGCTTGCCATTGGCACGGGCACCGACATTGCGATGGAGAGTGCCGATGTCATTCTGGTGAGTGGCGATGTGCGCGGCGTTGTCAATGCGCACGAATTAAGTCGAGCTACGCTGCGGAATATCAAGCAGAATCTGTTCTGGGCGTTCATCTACAACACACTGCTCATTCCAGTAGCTGCTGGAGTCCTATACCCGGTGTTGGGGATTCTGCTGAATCCCATGCTGGCGGCTGCGGCGATGGGGCTGTCGAGCCTATTTGTACTGGGCAATGCGCTGCGGTTACGGCGCTTTGAGCCACCCCTTAGCGTGGGAGACGACATCAACCTTGCCATGGAAGAGTCAGAGCCTAACCAAGCAGCCGCTCTGCCGTAGCGCAAACGGTGTGTGAGTTACCGGCCAAATGGGATAGACACCCCCAGCCAGGGGAGTCCAATAAAGCCTCCGGTGTCTTCGAGCGGACGAAACAGTCCGAAGTCAACCGAGAAGCCTTCCGGGGCATATCGTATACCCGCGGAGATGATGCCCGTGGTTTCGTCATCCGTAACGAAGAAATAGTTTTCCGTGAGCAGGTAAAACCGCTGACTGACGCGGGTAACGCCGCTCACGTTGAAAAGGGGCGCTTGAGAAAAGGAGCCCTCGGCATAGCCATAACCAATGCCTGCTGTCAAATTTTGGTCGTGCCCTCCCACCGTTGTAGCGGTGTAAATCAAGCCGAGCCCTGTCGATTCGCCTCCGCCAAATACGCCGCCGAGAACTCCACCCACGGCAAGGTGCAAGTCTTCATCTTGATTGGAAAACGAAGCTTTAGGGAGGACCCAGACTGGTACTACAGGAACACCAAACAGTACGGTCGGCACAAACCCAACGCCCACGGAGAACCGGTCGGAGAGGCCGTAATTGATGTTGTTGAAAAGCACCCACGTATTCTGGTAATACCCCCGTCCTTCCTCCAGCCCAATCGCATTGGGCGCAAAAAAGTACCGTGTAGACTGCGGGTTTTTGAACCAGTACGCACCGTTTCGAACACGGTCAAGATCCAGCTTCTCCAACGCCTTGATGCGGTCGCGTTGCACACGCACTTCAGTGCCGTCGTCTACTCTGATTACGACATGCTCATCGGTTTCCTCAATGAGCGGACCGATATAGACGGTGCCCCCGGTCGTTTCAACACGATAAATCGGGTCATCGGCCTCGGGCTCCTCTGAATCTTGTGCCGATACAGGCAGCGGAGCCATTCCAAGAGCAAACAGCATTGCGCAAGCACAAAGCCCGATCGACCAAATACGGAGCGTCATGGATCGCAGCGGAATGTAGAGAAGGGAGAAAAAAACGGAAGGATAAAGTTCAGTAGCTATTGTCACTTAGCCCTTGTCTTTTCAATAGATGCGGGCGCATGATGTGCCGAAAAAGAAACACGGGGAAGATGAGGGGCCTCCAGTTGCTGCCTCTCCACCTCGTGCAAAGCCCAAACGCATTGAGGGCATTCGAATATGCCGATGCACTGGAAACGTACAGGCTATTGGGCCAGATCATCTACAGGGTTGTGTGACTGACTGTAGTAGGTAGGGTGCTCCTAATATTCTATAACGATCATGTAAGCCAGCTCCTTCTATACTGAATGGCTGTAATTTTGCCTCGAAAAGCGGCCCTCTAAGTGATTCAAAGAATTACGAAATACCTGTAACACGAAGTTGCAGAGGGCGGAAAGTATCTTCTTCTTTATTTTAAATATGTAATGTAAGCGGTTTCACGATCGTGTCATAATCCGATAAATTTTTTTGATGTAAGTAACTGTAAGAAATAGCTTTAAGCTTGCTGTTTAGGGGCGTGTTTTTGCAAAGCATAATTTTATTAGTAAAGCAGTCATCGCTAAAGTTACATGAGATGAGCCTAATGAGCAGGTTTGAAAATTGTGATTGGGTAACAAGACCGATAGATTCGAGATGTGCTCGTTGCAAAGTACAAGAAGTGTCCCCGGCTCTACACGTGTTGAGTAATCGTCTTCAAACAAACGATTACCGATACTTGTCTCATGGTCTGATCAACTGCAGACCAATACAGCGTCTGTATTCTGGTTTCACTTCTTGAGTAATTTTACTCACTGGTATCTATGGTCTTATGTTACGAACTTCTCTAGTCACTATTCTTTTGGCTGCGTTGCTGGGTGTAGGAGGAACAGCCTGGGCCCAGAGCGGCGAAATAACCGGTACGGTGGTCGATTCAGAGACCTCCGAAGCCATTCCGGGCGCCAATGTCGTGATCGACGCGCTTAACCGGGGAACGTCTACTGATGTGGAAGGGCGTTTTGGATTCAGCGATGTTGAAGTCGGTACGCATACGCTTACCGTCTCATTTGTTGGATACGAAACAGCAACCACCGATGTCGAGGTGACGGCGGGTGAAACCACCGATGTCGAGATCGGGCTCCAGTCAGATGCCTTTGAACTCGACGATGTTGTCGTTACGGCCCTGGGTATTGAGCGGGAAGAACGCTCCCTGGGATATTCTGTGCAAGAAGTAAGCGGTGACGATTTAGCTGGGACAGCTGAAACAAACTTCGTTAGCGGCCTTCAAGGGCGCATTGCTGGTGCCGACATTTCAACCTCCAATGCAATGGGCGGCTCCGCTCGTATTGTGTTGCGCGGGGCGCGTTCGGTAGCAGGCGACAATCAACCGTTGATCGTTATCGACGGTACGCCGCTTGACAACTCGAACTTTACGACCGGTGGCCAAGCGGGTGGTGGAGGCGGATATGACTATGGCAACGCCGCCCAAATGATCAACCCTGATAATGTTGCTTCAGTGTCTGTTTTGAAAGGCCCAAACGCGGCAGCTCTCTATGGAGCACGAGCAGCCAATGGCGTTATCGAGATTACCACCAGAAGTGGTGAGGGCATCGATGGCATGGGCGTTACGGTGCGAACAGGAGCCAGTGCACGTCAGGTGTATGGACTGCCCGATTACCAGAACACCTACGGCGGAGGCTCGTGGCGTCCGTTCGACATGAACAATCAGGGCCAATATGTTGTGGATTTCGGGACTGACCAGTCGTGGGGACCGCGCCTCGATGGTCGAGAAGTGCGCCAGTGGTACAGCTACGATGAGGTGAATGACCTGTACGGGCAAACCACACCGTGGGAAGCTCATCCCGACAATGTGCAAGACTTTTTCAACACGGGCACGGTTTTCAACACGTCCGTTTCGTTTGCGCAGGGCGGTCCTAACTTCAACTATCGCGCGTCGGTGAAAAACGTGATGGAAAGTGGGGTCTACCCGAACAGTTCGTTAGACCGCAACGAAGTGAGCTTTAACGGTTCGCTCAACCTCACAGAGCGGCTGTCTACCAACCTGCAAGCCACATACACAAACACGCAGGGCCAGGCGCGTCCAGGTACAGGATACGACGGACGCAACGTCTTTCAGCAGTTTAACCACTTCGGTCAGCGTCAGCTTGACATGGGCGATGGAAGCTTTATGGAAGACTACGAACGCCCCGATGGGTCGCAGCGCTCATGGAACTGGACGGGCGGTGAAGCCGGTGCCGAAGCAGGCGACATTATCTACTTCGATAACCCGTACTGGGTGCAGTTTAACAACTTTCAGCAAGACGAGAACGACCGCGTCTTTGGGGGCATCGGGCTTTCGTATGACCTGACCGATGATCTTCAGCTTTCAAGTAATGTGCGTACGGATCTATACACCGACCGGCGCCAGGAGCGCCTCGCTGTTGGATCGGTCGGGCAAGATCAGTACCGCGAGGAAATGCGCCAGGTGCGTGAACTCAACGCAAACCTCCAGGCTGACTACGGCACACAGCTAACCGATGCGTTCAGCCTCAATGCTACGGTCGGCACAGATTACCGCTACAATAGCTATAAGCTGAATATCGGCAACACCCAAGGCGGTCTCATTGCGCCGAATGTGTACACCCTCGAAAACTCACTCAGCCGTCCATCAATCACTGACTTCTTTGAAGAGCGGAAGCTGGTGGGCGCGTACGGAACAGCAATTGTTGGATACGAGGATTTGGTGTACGTAGAGGGGTCGCTTCGTAACGATTGGAGTTCTACGCTCCCTGAAGGCGAAAATGCGTATCTCTACCCCTCAATTCGCGGAAGCTTTATCTTTGGCGATTTGGGCGTCTTTGATGGAACAGAGGCCTTCTCGAACGGAAAGTTTCGACTGGGATGGGCGCAAGTAGGTAACGACACTGATCCGTATCAGCTGCTTACCACGTACAATCTCAACACGCCCTTCCGTGGCAACCCCGTACAGTCGGTCCCCGGCCGCTTGAACAACCAAGACCTGAAACCTGAGATCACCACCTCCATTGAGGCTGGACTTGAACTCGGTTTCTTTGAGGATCGCGTAGGGGTAGACATTGCCGCATATCGCGATATCTCGCGCGATCAGATTCTTGGTGTTGAAGTCTCGCGCGCCAGTGGATATCAGGAGTTACTCGTAAACGCCGGAGAAATTGAGAACCAAGGCGTAGAAATTGCGCTGACTGGTACACCGGTGTTGAGCGAAGACATGCGCTGGGACTTTACCGTGAACTGGGCACGCAATACCAATGAGGTGGTCGAACTCGATTCCGACTTGAACCTGGAGAGCTACACCATTGGCGGCACCCCTTTCGGTCCAGATGTTGTGGCTCGTGTCGGTGAGCCTTATGGAACGCTGTTTGGCTCCGGATACCAGTACGATGATGATGGCAACATCATTCTCAACTCAAGTGGTATCCCTATCACCAGTGCGCCGAAAGCGCTTGGCAGCTACGTGCCTGACTGGACAGCAGGCCTGCAAACGTCGTTCTCGTATGGCCCTTGGAGCGTAAGTGCGTCCCTGGATGGCCAGAAAGGCGGTAGCATCTACTCCGTAAGTAACATGTTCGGCATGTACAGCGGTCTTATTGATGAGACCGTTGACGGAGATGTGCGCGAGGTGGGCATAGTGCCTGATGGCGTGTACGAAAATGAGAGTGGCGAACTCGTTGAATGGACCGGGCGCGTAGACCCGAATGCATTCTTTATCAGCGGATTCTTTGGCAACAACGAAGCCAACGTGTTCGATGCCACTCACATCAAGCTGCAGTCGGTCAACGTCCGCTATACGCTTCCGCGTACCTGGTTTGACCGGACACCGATTCAGAACCTGACGGTGGCACTGCAGGGAAGCAACCTGGCTACGCTGTACAAGAAAACGCCTCACTTCGACCCTGCTACGGCCATTAGCGCCACAAACGTACAAGGGGTTGAAGCGGGTCAGATTCCGCCGCAGCGTACGTACGGTTTCTCGCTGACTATGCAACTGTAGTGCACAGTGCTACACAGATGTGGGCGGCTGTGCTACTCTGCCGCCCACACTGTGTGCACTATAATCCGCTCTCCTACTGCTAAGACCTACACTCTAATGTACGCACTCAATCGAATTCTTGCCGTCGGGCTTTTATGCGTCGCTGTGCTCATCAGCGGATGCGATTTGACCGACATCAACGAAGATCCAAATGCTTCGTCGGATGCTCGTACGGACTTCATTTTCACTAACGCAACGAAAGACATCGCTGAAACCTACTGGGGCGGGTTTACCCTGGGTCGGTTTGGCAACCTCTATGCTCAATATTGGACCCAAAACCAATACACGGCTGAAGACCGCTTCCGCTTCCCTCAAGAGCGAGCCGGTGTTGTCAATGGCATGTGGGGAAGCTATTACCTCGCTATCAATGACCTGCAAGAGATCATTGACCTGAATGAGGAAAATCCTGAAGCGCTAGCAACGTTCGGGGACCCCGACAACCAAATTGCTATGTCGATGCTTCTGCAAGCATGGACGTACCACGTCATGACAGACATCTGGGGGCCGATCCCGTTTGATGATGCGCTGGGCGGCAATGAAAACCCGGTTCCCACCTACAACTCGCAAGAAGAGGTATATAATGGCCTGTTGGACATGATCGATGAGGCGCTCGGGCGCCTCAATCCCAGTGCCCCTGCACTTGGCGGAGACGTCATTTTCAATGGTGACATTGAACAGTGGACACTTTTTGCCAATGCTCTGAAACTGCGCGTTGCCATGCGCATGTCGGATGCGCAAAATGTGTCGTCAGAGGTTAGCGACGCTGTAAGCGCCATCAACGCGCTTGGCGGTGCCGCAGCCTACAACGGCGCTTACGTTGCGTTTGACGATTCGCCGCCCTATCAAAATCCAATCTACGCTAACTACGAGATTGCTGGACGCGACGACTGGGCCGTCACCGAAAACCTGCTCGACTATATGAACGATCACGACGATCCGCGTCGAGCATTCTATGCGGAATCGGTAGAAGGTGACTTCATTGGCTACCCATATGGTCTAACCGAAGGAAGTGCCCAAGCCCGTTACTCGCAGGGCGGCTTTTCGCGCCCCAGCCAGACCGTGCGTGCTCCGAATGCGCCCGCTTACTTGCTGCTGCAAGATGAAGTCTACTTCATTATGGCCGAGGCCGTTGAGCGCGGCTACATTAGTGGAAATGCTGCTGACTATTACGAAGACGGCATTCGCTCCTCAATGAGTTTCTGGGGCGTCTCCGATGCTGCAGCTATTAATGATTATATTGATAGCGTGCCGTACAACGCCGCCGAATGGAAACAGTCCATTGGTGAACAGAAATGGGTTGCGCTCTACATGCAAGGTGTACAAGGCTGGGCCGAATGGCGCCGCCTTGGTTTCGAAGGGCTTGTTCGCACCCCCGCAGGAGGAGCGGCGGTGGATCTGCCCGGCCTTGATCCCGAAGTGGCCGTACGACTCACCTATCCAACCGACGAAGCCAACCTGAATGCGGCGAACCTGCAAGACGGCATCGACCTGCTTAGCGGAGACCAGGGCGACTCCCAGGCTACTCGCCTGTGGTGGGACGTGAACTAAGCCGCCCCACAGGTCGCAATCGTCTTTCTGTTTCCTTTCGCCCTCTTAGCACTATGATAACCATGACGCTTCAAAACACCTTACGCTTTACTCTGCTGCTCGTCCTTGTGGGTGCACTCACCGCCTGCGACGACTCGTCCCAAAACATTGGATGGGAACCGGGCGATGAACTTAATATCGTCGGGCCTGCCACGGTCGAAGTTCCTGCTACTGGCGAGTATTACGTGCAGGCCTTTACCATCGAGAAAAACTACACATGGGACGTAGCAGGGCCCGGTACCCCCGAATACGACGTTCGTCGCGAAGGGGAGTATGTAGATGTAACCTTCGATGAGGCAGGCACCTACACCATCAGCATTGACGATGGCGTAGAGTACGATGGGTCGCTCGACGTAGAGGCCGCCCTCGTTGATGTGGTCACGCAGGCAACGCGTTTCTATCCCACGTTGGCTGATGCAGTAGATGAGGCGGGGCTCGTTTCAACGCTCGCTGATGCGAGCGACATCACCGTTTTCGCTCCAACTGACGAGGCTTTTGCGCCCGTCGCCGAAGCACTTGATGGAGAGTTGCCGGCTCCCGGTGTGCTCGCTGACATCCTCACGTATCACGTTGCTGGAGCGGCCATTGCCTCGGGCGATATCTCTGATGGAGACACAGCCGCAACGCTATACGGCGATGCCTATCCGCTGTCATTTAGCATAGACGGAGGCACCGTATCGGTAAATGGTGCAGCCAACAGCGCAACGGTAACCGACACCGACATCCCCGTTGCTAACGAGTCGGCCTTGCACGAAATCGATACCGTGCTGCTGCCACCGACCGCTTCTGTTGATGCCTCCGACCAGGCTGTCGTTGATGCCGATGGAACGCTTACTGCAACCGTTGACGGCGTGTATCTGCCCGAAGGCGGATTTGCTGTGATCGAGGCCGACGACGAGATCATTGGGCACTCCGCTTTCGTTGAAGCTGGACTGGCCAACGACGTTACAGTCGAGCTTGCAGAATCCCTCGACAGCGACACCGAGGTCAATGTCGTGGTGTATGCCGATACCGATGGCGACGAAGCGTTTGACGCTGATGCCGATGCCCCGTATGAACGCGACGCCACTGCTGTATCCGACGAGGCTGTGCTCTCGCCGGTTGAGTAAGCTCGTTTGTGCTGTGCAAACAGCCTCTCGCAGTATCGTTTACAGCAAGGCCCCCTCACGACATGTGAGCGGGGCTTTGCTGGTTAATGGAGCAGTAGCACTCGGTATGAGCTGTTGCTCAACGCTGCATCTCTTCAACATTAGCCCAAACGCATTGAGGGCATTCGAATATGCCGATGCACTGGAAACGTACAGGCCATTGGGCGTAGGCCATGATGGTTCATGCGTTGCTTCTGCATTTGCAGTCTACTTCTATGTCTACCGACTCTGTCCACCTGGCTCCGGGCACCTTGCTTGTAGCCGCTCCCGTTATGGATGACCCGAACTTTCGGCAGACTGTCATCTTGCTTTGCGACCATGGCGCGGAGGGCAGCTTCGGGCTTGTGCTCAACCAGCCCACCGATGTACATCTGGGCGATGTAATGGACAGCTACTTTGTAGACGATCCGCCGCTGTTCTTGGGCGGCCCCGTACAGCGCGAAACACTGCACTTTGTGCATCGCTACCCCGAAGCCATTCCCGAAAGCATTTCGGTACTGCCGAATGTGCGATGGGGCGGCACCTACGACGCGGTTGAGGCACGGGTACAAAACGAAGGCGCCCCTCCTGATCAGATTCGCTTCTTCCTTGGCTACACCGGGTGGTCGCCCCGCCAACTGCAGCACGAAGTGGAGCAAGACGCCTGGATCCTAACAAAGGCCCGCGCCAACTGGATCTTTGATACCGAGCCACAGGCGCTGTGGCGTACCGTGATGCGGGCAATGGGCGGCGAGTACGCCCTGCTCTCCACCTATCCTGAAGACCCCCGCATGAATTAAACTACGGGTAGTGGATAGACGCTAAATGATAAGGTGGTTGGAGACCGCAGTTTTGTCTTGTTCGAACCCCCTCTCCCTACGGGTTTCTCCCCCTTAGCCAAGGGGGAGATGTCCACAGGATCACGCCTGCGGCGAAGCTCGAAGACAGAGGGGGTTTGAGCGTGTTGCGATGATGTAAACCACATGTCAATCACTTAATACCTTACCGCTACCAAACTACGGATGGGACAAACCCCGCCTCCTGGAAACCCACCCTCCTGGAAACCCACCCTCCTGCGCACCGTCTTACTTTGATGCCGGTGTGCGTCATTCATTTGCCTTCCGACTTAGTCCGATACGCTATCATGTCTGGTCCGTCTTCCCGCGAACCCCGCGACGAGCGCACGCTCAACTTCTGGGAAAATCTTTACATCCCCGAGCTGTTTAAGGGACTCGGGTTTTCGTTGCGTAAAATCACGCATGAGGATACGTACACGATTGAGTATCCTGAAGAGCAGTGGTATCCGCCCGACAGTTATCGGGGACGTCCGGTGCTCGTTGAAGAAGAGGGGCGCCCGCGGTGTGTGTCGTGCAACCTGTGCGCTCGCGCCTGCCCGCCCATGGCTATCTCCATGCAGTCGAAAGAGGTCAACAATGTGAAGGAGCGCGAACCCGAGTGGTTCGAAATCAACATGCTCCGTTGCATCTACTGCGGCTTCTGCGAAGAGGTGTGTCCCGAAGAGGCCATCATCATGTCGAAAGAATACGACATGACCTTCCAAGACCGCGACGAAGCGATCTTTGGATTGGAGCGCCTGCTCAAGCCCAAAGAGCAGATGGAAGATCGTCTGGAATATCTCGACCAGTACAAAGACCCGCAGTTTGGGCAGCAGTGGTCCTTCCAGGCGGATAACAACTTGCACAGTCTGAAAGACCAGCGCTTCCTAGAGTGGCTTGCCGAAGAAGGCATGGACGACCTGGAGTCCACTCACCTGCGTGACGACTCGTATGCCAGTCCGCCCGCTCAGGCATAGTCGCTGCAAACATGCAATCTGTAGAGCGCCCCAGCGTGAACCGTTGGGGCGCCAGCATACGGCCCATCTGTCTGCTTTTGTCTTCTCGCTGATCTCGCTCTGGTATGTCGTCCGAAGACCCTGCTGCGCTGCGTGATCGTATGATCGACCAGCTTGCCTTGCTGACCGACGAGGTGGAGGCGATGCGTTCGTTTACCGATCGCATTCCCGAGAAGCTTCTGGTCGAGCGGCCCACCGAGTCGGAGCCTGCGATTGTCGAGATCTACGGGCTCATCGCCCATCTCGACACCCGTGTGCGGCGTCCGGTTGCTGAGCTGTTGGCCGGAGACGACCGCCCGCGCATCCGCATGAAAGACGACCTCACCATTGCCAACGAGCAGTCCTGGCGCGCCGTTACGTTTGCTGATATGCTGGAACGTGTACACACCGCCCGCAACGAGTTGGTAGAGACGCTGCGTGCGTGCCCGGTCGAAGCCTGGACGTCTTCCCTTGAAGTAGACGCCACAGAGCAAACCGGATTCGAATGGATCCGCGATGTGCTGCATGCAGATACGGGACGGCTGCGCACCGTGGCCCAGCGCTTGCACAACGCGCATCTCTCCGACCGCGAAGAAGACCTGCCGAAGTAAGCATCCGCTGCGTTCTGCTCGCCCCCGCTGCATGCCATGGCTAAAAACACCGGTCCGTCGTTTAACGAGTTGGCTACTTCCTTCCGCCATCAGAACTTCGATCCGCTCTACTTCTTCTTTGGCGAGGAGGGGTTTCTGATGGATGAGCTGCAGGAGCTCCTCATTGAGCATGCCCTGCCGCCGGAGCAGCACGACTTTAACCTCGACCTGATCTATGGCTCGGAGGCCGAGGCCTCGCAGGTCGTCAATATCTGCCAGGGCTACCCGGTGATGGCGGAGCGGCGCGTGGTGATCGTGCGCGAGTTTGAGCAGCTGGAGAACAACCGCATGTTCAAAAGCTACGCCAAGCAGCCCAATCCGCAGGCGGTGGTGCTCTTGCTCTGCACCACAAAGCCGAATCTGAGCGCGCATCCGTACCGGGCGCTGAAGCGAAACGCCACGTGGTCGCACTTCAAGCCGCTGTACGACAATCAGATTCCGGGCTGGCTGAAGAGCCATGTGGAAGGACGCGGGCTGCGCATCGACGGGCGCGCGGTGCAGATGCTGGCCGAGTACGTGGGTACGGACCTGCAGACGGCGGTCAGCGAGATCGACAAGTTGGAGACGTTCATCGGAGAGCGCGACGAGATTACGACCGATGATGTGCTACGCGCCAGCGGACAGACGCGCGAGTTCAATGTGTTTGAGCTGCAGAGCGCCATCGGCGAGGGCCGCCATGCCGATGCCATGCGCATTGCCGATCGCCTCTTGCAGCAGGCCAACAACCCGCGCGGTGAGGCCATCATGATTGTGGCGATTCTGAACGCGTACGTTGACAAGCTGTGGAAACTGCAGTCGGCTGAAACGCAGCGCAAGTCGAACCGTCAGCTGGCCGGTGTGATTGGCGTATCGCCCTACTTTGTGTCTGAGTACGTGCAGAGCGCCAAGCGCTACACCCGCGGACGTCTAGCGCAGGCGTATCAGGCGCTGGTAGCGGCGGATTACGAGCTGAAAGGCGGCAGCCAGCGCGGTCCGATGCTCATCCTGACGCTGCTTCTGCGCCAGTTGATGCCGACCCCTTCTCCTTCTCGGTGAGTGAAGGCCGACGGAGGAGAGGAGGCCGCCGTCGAATGGCGTTCGACAGAACCATCTCCTCGGCGCCCAGCAGGCTCTGATCGAGCGGCCCTGCTCATTTCGGGGGAGATCTTTACTCACTACGTTCGTCAGTCGCTACGCTCGTGTCAGGACTCCGCGTCTCCTAGGCGGAGCCGCTACGCTCAAGATGACATCATTTAAAGGAGTGAGGTGCAACCCAAACTTTGACCTGTGACAGAGCAGTAGGACGGTTTGCATCTGAAGTCGTCTTGCAAGGGAGCGTCCCTTCTTGTACTTTGCCAGTGCATTAAAAAGAGAATTGTGCTGTTTCCTCTTGCCTCCCCATCATGATGTGTTATCAGACTATTCGTCAGTGGGCTATCCTGCTTCTGCTCATTCCAGCATTCGGAATAGCCACCCCGGCGCAAAGCCAGTCGGTGACGGTCTATGGAAGCGGAGGCGTTGGTTTTCCAGAGGGGCCTGACTTTGGCGATTTCTATGATCCAGGCCCTGAAGTTATGGCAGGCGTAGGCTACGCCCTGTCGTCCTCGATCGAGGTGCGGGCGTTGCTCCACTACAGTTCGTTCTCATTCGATACCGCCCAGATCGACGCCACACTAATTGACCCCGATCTGGAAGTGGGAGCAAGCGGTGGCGATCGACGCATTCTAGGAGGAACGCTGGGGATGCGCCTCAACTTTACGATTCCAGAGATTGGGGTTCAGCCTTACATTATGGGCGATGTGGGTGGATTCCGCGTTGACACAGAAGCTCTTATTTTTGAGAATGAGATATTCGATCCAGAGGGTAATGCAATCGTGGAGAGCACCGAAGACGAAACCGTGACCGAGCCGGGTGTATCTTTTGGTGTGGGATTAGCTATTCCTGCAACCTCTCGTTTCTCTGTGACGTTGGAGCCGCGCTATACGATAGTCATGACCACCGGCAATAGCCTGAGATACGGAAGCATCCGGGCTGGAGTGAGCTATCAGTTTGGCGCACTATAGCGGGGAAGTAGGCTCAATCCGGCGTATCCTCATTGGCTGGTGGAAGTATATCGCGAACCGCCAGCGGCTTCATATCGGGCAGAGTAGCCAGATCCACCGTTTCAGAGGCGTCTCGTAGCAACCGGAGCGTATAGTCTGTACCCTTCGGCTCACGGTACACCTCCACCTGACGCGCCTGCAGGTTCACGATCCACACCTCGGGAATGCCCGCTTTAGCATAGAGCGGGAGCTTGGTGTCGCGGTCGTAGTCGAGCGTCGTATCCGAGACTTCGACGGTGAGAAGTGTCGTTTCGGGCGTGGCAGCACCCCCTCGTTGTTTCTTTACGACGATATCGGGCTCGGGCGCATTATGTGCGTCAATACGTAGCGGGCTTTGAACACTGACCCTCATCGAGTCTGTAGAACCAGCTGGCAGCCTTTCGATGAGGAGATGGGTGAGTTCATCGACACAGGAAATATGTGGATCTCCAACTGGGCTCATAGGGATAAGCTGTCCGTCGATGAGTTCGACATGTTCGTGCTCCGGTAGCATGCCTGCTTCGGCCATACGAAGCACCTCCTCGTACGTGAAGCGATACGGACGCAGCGTGGTGCGCGGTGGATCAACCGAGGTAATCATAAGGGATACGGGATTTCTGCCCATGAAGGAAGTGTGAGGCTAACGGGCCAGGGCGGAACCGGGTTCAGGAATTTCATCCGATTGCGCGCGGCATGTGATACATGGACTGGAGCCGCCCAGCGTGCAGGTCTTGGTTTCCCTAAAACCGGTAAAGTCAAGAGAGACTGTATGTCTTCTGTCCCACACCGGGCAGCAGTGCGGATTGACCGGGCACGTACATCCTGAGGTTACATCCGACATATTTGCCGACGTGTACAACGTAGGCGCTTCACAACTGGTCGCATCGGGAGGTAGTGGAGGATCCGTAAACGATTGGTTGAGCACGACCAAGAATACGACAGCCAGAATAGCCCCTGCTGCAACGAGTACGGCGGCTATGATTCCGATGGTTTTAAGAAGTCGCTTAACCATGGCGGATAGAACGGCGAGATGAGAAGATTACTGAGGGAGCGAATACTCAGTAAGCACATATTCTATGTCCGTATCCGTTTCCTCAAGGGTACGAAAGAAAAAGCCGTCGGTAGCAGGGCCAATGAGGACGTGGTCGCTCTGCGCCTGTTCGATATCGATGTCAATACGCTGGCAGCGTTCAACTTCGCCTTCATGCGTCATATCATACACATGCAAGTAGCGGTCATACGATTCCATGCGGGCATTAGGGTTAGGCTGTCCATTGTCGAACAGTGGAGCATCGTACGAGACGGAGCCGTGTTGCAGTACCGTTAGCAGCGACGATTCAAGCGCGTACACCTTATAGCTTCGACTGCTATACATGCCAAACATCATGGCTTCCTCAAAGCCCAGTTGGTCAACCGTTGATGCATCTGTGGAGGGGATGGAGAACGCGTCGTCGTCAATGCCAAGTTGGGTTTCAGTTTCGTCTGATAGACTGTACTGGTGAACAGCGGGGTTGGATGGATCGAGGGCATACAGATAATCGCCGTGGAGCGATACGCTACCCGAGCCCTCCATTTGAGTGAGCGCGGCCCGCTCAACCGACTCAGCATCGTCATATTCTGCGATCATTTCTTCAGCTTCCAGGTCCCAGACACGTAAGTATGGTGCACTGAGGCTTCCATAGTAGGAGTAAAGTACGCCATCACGAATCGCAAAATCGGTTATACTCCATGTAAATCCGGTCCACTCCTCGATGTCCGTTCCGTCATCACCGTACACGGTGACCTTCATGTTGCCCGCATCCCATATCGCAATGTGATCCTTGTATGCTCGTACAATTGTTGGATTTTGGTATTCGAAAGGGCCTTGTCCAGGTTGGCCCAGCTGGCGAACGAATGTGCCGTCCGATTCGAAGAGGAAGACCCCTGGATCGTCAGTGCTTGCTACAATCCGGTCGTTCGGCAGCCGCGTGGCGCTTTGTAGCTGGCCCAACAATTGTTCTGATTGATCGAGTACGATCTCCTGGGTACTGAGAAAGGAATCAGTGCATTCGGAAGGCTCGAAATGCGTCTCCCCGCTATAAAATGCGGTCAGAAGGCCTGCACAGAGAGCAACAGTGAGGGTGGTAACAAATCGAGAGAACATGAAATAGACTGTGTTTTTAAATGAGCAACTGACTAATTATAGTACATCTTATTGTATAACTCAAGAATCGATGTGATATGTCAGTTCTCTTGTGTTATCCATTGCTGGCTGAAGCCTCCTCCGCCTCCGCATACCGCTCGGCCCGCTTGACCACATCCTCGTCGAAGTCACGCTCGCGGAATGCCTGCAGGCGCAGGGCCACCGTCTGTTCGTAGCCCTGTTCGCTGGGTGCGTAGAAGTAAGTGCCCTGCATGTCGTTGGGCAAGTACTGCTGCGGAGTGTAATGCTGCTGGTAGGCGTGTGGATACTTGTAGCCTTCGCCATGGCCCAGCCCCTCTTTGTCGCGGCTCGGGTCTTTCAGATGCGTGGGCACATCGCCGGTCTGCTCGTCGCGCACAAACGAGAGCGCATCGAAGTACGCAAACGACGTGTTGCTCTTGGGGGCGGTGGCCAGGTAGAGGCAGCACTCGGCCAGGAGGAACTGCCCCTCGGGCATCCCCACATAGCCAAACGCTCGCGACGCACTTTCGGCCAACATGAGCGCCCGCGGATCCGCCAGGCCCACATCTTCGGCAGCAAAGATAATCATGCGGCGCAAGATAAAGCGCGGGTCCTCGCCCGCGTACACCATGCGCGCCAGCCAGTAGAGCGCTGCGTCGGGATCGGAGCCGCGTAGGCTCTTGATGAACGCGCTGATCGTGTCGAAATGCGCATCGCCCTCCTTGTCGTAGAGCACCGCCCGCTGCTGGATGCTCTCCTCGGCCACATTCAGCGTGATGCGAATGATGCCGTCATCGTCCGGTGGGGTCGTCTCCACGGCAAGTTCCAGCGCATTGAGCACCGACCGGGCGTCTCCGTTGGCGGTATCTACGAGATGCGCACGAGCGTCGTCGGTCAGGTGAACATTCCGGTCGCCGTACCCGCGCTCCTCATCCGACAAGACCATATCGGCAATTTGAGTCAACGCATCCTCATCCAGCGGATGCAGTTCAAACACGCGCGAGCGGCTCACGAGCGCGTTGTTGACCTCGAAGTACGGGTTCTCGGTTGTCGCCCCCACCAGCACCACCGTGCCATTTTCCACATGCGGAAGCAGCGCATCCTGCTGCGATTTATTGAAACGATGCACCTCGTCAATAAACAAGATCGTGCGCTGCTGATGGTGCCGCAGCCGATTCTTGGCTTTTTGGATCGCCTCGCGGATGTCTTTCACACCCGAAAGCACCGCGTTCATCGACGTAAAGTGCGCCTCAGTCGTGTTCGCAATGATGCGCGCGAGCGTCGTCTTGCCCGTGCCTGGCGGCCCGTAGAACAGCACCGATGTCACCCGGTCGGCCTTGATGGCACGACGCAACAGCTTGCCCTCGCCCAGAATGTGCTCCTGCCCCACAAACTCATCCAGCGTACGCGGTCGCATGCGGTCGGCGAGCGGAGCGTTGGCTTCGCGGGCGGCATCGGCCTGGGCGTCGAAGAGGTCGGACATCGGTCGGGAAGCGGTGAGTCAGCAATCTAAAAACGAACAGGTGCTTTGTATGCCGGATGCGGGCTGGGGTTGGAAGAACCGCTCTGTGCTGCTTTTTGGATGATCCTTGCGGCAACAAAGACGCGCTCAAATTAAAAAGCGGACGGGTGTCCCTCATAACTGGGAATCTGCGCTTCACCAGTCACGAAGCATACCCAAACGCAGACCAGACGGCGACCATGATTCAAACGAAACGTACCATTCCCCTCGTATTTGTAGGGCTGCTTGTAGGAGCATTTCTATTCGTAGCCTGCGATGACCTCATAACAACCGAAGACGGCGATGACGAGATAGACCGTGACGACCCACAGGCTGAAATCATCACGCAGGAGTTTTCGGACGACGAGGTTGCGGCCACATTAGAATACTGGACGCCCGAACGGATGGCTGAGGCTATTCCGGTTGATGTAGGAATTGCAGGCGATCCGCCACCGTCTGAAGACCCCATCATTCCTGATCCAGATGCGCCCGAAGTGACACGTCCAGGAGATCCTCCAGCTATCGAACGAGACGCCTCACGAACGAATGGTGCAAACAGCCTGATGGATCAGAGTGCCCCAAACAATGCGGTAGAAGTGACCACGCTTCCGGCGTATCCGCATCGTGCCATGGGCAAGGTGTTCTTCACAATCCCGGGAGTGGGCGATCGCGAGTGCAGCGGCGGCGTCATTGCTTCGGATAACCGGAGTGTGGTTTGGACCGCTGGGCACTGCCTCGCGGAAGGGGGAGGAGAGACATGGTATGAAAACTTCATGTTTGTCCCGGCCTACTTCGACGGCGACGAGCCGGCCGAACGGTGGGCCGCCCGTACCCTGGCTACGTTTGTGGGATGGTACTCCAACGAATACTTTAACTACGACCTGGGAGCTGCGGTGATGGAGCGGCGTGACGGACAGAGCATAGTCGATGTGACAGGATCGCTCGGATGGATGTTCAACGCGGCTCACGAGACAGACACCTCGCAGTTTGGATATCCGGGCGAAGGCACGATATTCAATGGGCAGCGCATGTGGACTTGCAATGAGCCGTACACGGGCGCCGTAAATCGTGGGAGTTCTGGCCCCTCCATGCAAACCAATGATTGCGATTACACAGCTGGGGCAAGTGGAGGCCCCTGGGTCGTTAATGTGGAAGACTGTCCGAACTGCTACATCAACTCGGTCAATAGCTTGTGGTGGTTCTTTACACCTCGACCAGCCGATTTGGGCAACCAATGGGCCGGACCGTACCAGGGTAGTGCCGCTCGCAACTTGCTGGAAGTAGCAGAAGGATTGTAAGCAGGATGTTTTCTTCGGATTGAAAACACATAGAACTGCTGGTGGTCTCTTCATGGCCATCAGCGGTTTTGTGTGGCGCGATCGATTGTTGAGACAATGCGGTCTTCCGTATCCCCTCTGATGTCCTTTCGGCATTGCATCTCTCGGACGCTATAGGGATATTGAGCATTCCGTAGGCCACTCTTCGCATCCACTCGCTTCTATGCCGCAGCACACGCTTTTCGACACCGCCGTCGACAACCGCAGCATCTTCTCGGATTATTTCCTGGCCGAGCGTTTCCCGCAACGCGACGATGTGCAGGCACTCCATGACGAGGAGGTGCGGATGGTGGAGGGTGGGGGATAGACAGTTGCAGCTACTTCACCTTAGGTCAGAAACTTGCAATTGATTAGTATATATGCTAATATCCGGTCGTTATGTCACAAAGCACCCGTGAGTTTAAACTTGTTGATGCTCTCCCCGAAAAGAAAAGGAGCCGCCATCATGAGCGCATGATTGTAGCGCTTTGCTCGCGAGCACATGATGATGCGTCCTGGTCTTGTCCGTACCAAGAGCATCTTCGAAGCAAAAAAGTACGTTCAAACAAGCGGCTGATAAAACGTATTCTGAAGATGCTAACGATGATAGCCAAAGTGGGCGAATCCTACTACAACAAAAATTCCAAGGATCTTGAGGATGTTGGAGAGGACCTCTGGGAATTGAAGCCAAAAGGGCACCGTCTTCTGATGTTCAAGGATGAGCAAACTGACGCATTCACCAAACCGTGCTGGATTATTGTGGATGCGTTTAAGAAGCCATCCAAATCGAAGCAGCGTCGCTTTATCAGAGAAGCTAAAGCCACTATGATAAATTACTTTGAGTCGAAATAACACGTCTCTGCTCCCACCCGGAAAACCACACCATCATGGATACACAAAGCGACCGCGACATGGCCAGCGTAGACCCGATGCCCGCCGATATTGAAGCACTATTCGAGGATCTGGAGGAAACGCCTGAAGACATTGCCTCAGATCTGATGGATCTGATCCGGTACCAAATTGGGCGTCGCCTTGATGAGCGTGGGTGGACGCAGGAAGATCTGGCGGAAGCCATGGAGATTAAGCCTCCTACGCTAAGCGAAAAGCTAAACCGTGAAAACCCCACGCTGCTGTCCATAGTAAAAATGGCCAAGGCACTTGATTTGGCTGTTCCTGTCCTGAAGATGGTGCCTGAAGAAGAGATGGAAGACCAGGTCGACGAATTGAAGTCGTTTGTCTGTAGCGAGAAGAACGGGGCTGGCTGGTGGCCCGTGACGCGGCGGCGTTCGTCGCATGTGCGCAATCGGATGCGCGAGTTCATTCAGACGGAAACACGATCCGCTGGACGTGCCCAGCCGCCGTCTATTGAAGCAGCCGAGCACATCGCCTTTGACTCCTATTCAGCGCTGGAAGAACAAGAAACAATTTAAGCGATGATCTCTCCCGTTCAAATGCAGAGCTTCGACCTTGTCGAATCTCATTTCGCAGCGAATCCCGCCTATCAATTGACAGAAGGGGGGGGGACGCTGCAACCGACGTTTTACGTTCGTGGTCAACTGGTCTCTCCAGAATCTCTTCCTGAAACGTCTGAAGAAAAAACCATGGTTCAGATCGATCTTTCTACGGAAAGTCTCTCTCGTTCTGAGCCGGGAGGTGGCACTGAGCAGTTTGATATCTTTCTGTACGTGGGTATTAACACGATATCCGAGGTTGTTCAGAATACAATGCCGTACCAGATTGAGACAGTTACGCTGGGGCGATTTTCTGCTAACGACGTGCCTCCGGCGTCAGAAGAGGAAGAGAGAAGTCGTGTGCTGGATATCATTCGAGTGAACGGTGCTTCCATGCTTTACGGGGGCCTACGACGTGTTATCCAGCGTCTAACAACATCGCATCGGTATCCATTCCTGCTACTCCCTGGAATCAACTTGCGAGAGGTTGTCGAGTGGGAAAAAACTCACGATGTGGAGGGGCCGCTCCCTGCTCCCAATGACTCATAAGAGGCTTCAAGACCCAAATGGGTAGTGTTTTGTCACACCTCAATCGTGGAGTGGCACCTGGGCACCCCAACGTACCGAAAAAACTCACAACCTTGTCATTGCGGTCGGAGCGAAGCGCCCCGACCGCAGGGAGGAAGTGTTCCTGGGGTGCAATCTCATTGCTGTCAGGCCGGATGCAGCCGTCAAATCATCGGCATGAGATCACCACGTCGGTTGCAAACTACCTCATAGCGATGACAGCTCCATTTTACAACATTCAAGTGTTACACCAATGGTTGCCCTGAGCCATGACTGTGTAAGCCCAATGACCATCTTTCCAAACCTCTATGAAGTCTCGAACTGAAAAACTCAACGCACTTCTTCGCCGTGGTCTGTTCAACATACCCTCCTACCAAAGGGCTTACTCTTGGGAGGAATCTCATCTACAGGACCTACTAAACGATCTCCAATACTTGCCACCATCAACACAGCATTTCTTCGGAAATATCGTCGTTGATCAGAAAGATGATCAGTTTCGAACTGATCGCGGTCGCCGCCTCGACATATTCGATGTTGTCGATGGTCAGCAGCGCCTCACTACAGCTATCATACTTCTTTTCGCAGCTGGAGAAGCAGATGAAGCAGTTAAAGAAACGATTAAAGAAGACAGTATCCTTTTCCTGGTAGATGAGCGGCCCAGACTCTTGCCGGACCAAGATGAGGAATACTTCCGCGACAGTCTCTTAGGCGAGTCAAACCTGAGTGCGGAAACCCCCTCTCAGAAGCGCCTAAAAGAAGCATATGATTTCTGCAAAGATCGACTTGAGAATCTTAGCCCCGGCATATCGATCCAGCAATTGGTAGAGAAGCTTCGATACGAGCTCATTATCAACGTCGTTGAGCTAGAAGGGGAATCCGAAGCCGCGGCGATCTTCGAAAGTCTAAATGACAGAGGGAAGGATCTTTCTTCCTTGGATAAGACCAAGAGCTTTCTGATGTACATGGACGACCGATCCAGTCAACGGGGCGCTCTCAAAAGCAAGCTTAATAATCGGTTTGGAAAGATCTTCCGCGAGTTATTCGTCCTGTCAAATGGTCATCAGCGAGCAAAAGACTTCGATGAGGGAAGTTTTCAACAGTATCACTGGGGTCTCTACGACGGGTATGATTCCGACGAGTACTACCGGGGATTAGCGACACTCAAAAAGCGTCTCAGACACCTCTATCGAGATGAGCGATACGATGAAATACAATCCAGAATCGAAGATTATAGCCGGAGCTTGCGTGAGGCCTCATCAGCATTCTCAGCCTTATTCAAGCCGTACGAACGTGATGAAGTTGTAGAGAGTGAATTAGATCGCCTCCTGACTCTTGGTCGTGTCGCGAACGTCTTCCCAGTTCTCATGGCATCTCACCTCAGATGGGGGGACGAGAATCCAGAGGAAATGGCCTCGATTGTTGATGCTTGTGAAACCCTTGTATTTCGGGTTTACGCAATCGACCGGCGAAGATCCGACACCGGGCGCGGCCGTTTAGTTGCACTCGCACATCAAATCAGCACAGGTGAGCGTAGCAATCCCTCCGATGCCATCGACGGTATCTACGAAATCACGAGGGATTATGTCCCCGATGAGCGGTTTGAGCGTGATCTAAGAGATCCAGGGTTCTATGACAGCATCACCAGTCGGGATATCCGCTATCTTATCTTCCATTATAGCCAGAACCTGGATACGGAGATGAAGGAAGAAACTGGAGACCTCTCGAAGATTCTGTCGGAGAACTTCCAAGTCGAGCATATCCTCCCGAGGGGGCTACCCCAAAAGAAACTTCCCTCTAAATTGCAGGGAGAGTTCGACGAACACGTCGATCGGTTGGGTAACCTAACAATTGCAAGCAGGTACTGGAATAGCTCGTATGGGAATCTGCCGTTTTCGGAGAAAAAGACATCAGGATCGCAGCGCGAAACATCCTATAGCTCTTCCACGATCAGAGCTCAACGAGTCCTCGCTGATATCTCCCGCTTCAACCGTGAAGTGATAGACGGGCGTGAAGATCAAATCGTGGACTTCGTGCTCGATGAGTGGAGTCTCGATTAGGTTCCGAGCCACCGTGAACGGTTGAGTGCAATCAACTCCTCCAAACTACGGTTTATACAAATTAGCGGTGTACAGTGCCGATCGTATTCGCCCATAGATCGCCGGGGACGCAAGCGGTCCCCAGCTATGGGTTTGACTCACATCGCGCCGCCGTTCCGTAGCCCGGGATCAGAAGCGAAGCGGATATCCCGGGCGGCAACTGTACGGTGCCGATTACGCTTCGCAACTACGGCAGGCCAGCACGTTGCGCGAGAAGCTCTGGGCAGCGTTTACGCCATTCTGGTAGTAGAGCGACTTCACGCCCTTCTTCCACGCCTCAATGTACAGCCGGTTGATGTCCTTCACCGGCGTAGCGCTGGGGTCGATGGCCAGGTTCAACGATTGCGACTGATCAATGTGCTGCTGCCGGGCCGCGGCCTGGTCGACAATCGCCAGCTGGCTGATCTCGCTGAACGTCTTGAACACATCCTTCTCGTGCTCCGATAGAATATCGAGATGCTGCACGCTGCCATCGCGCAGAGCAATCTCCTCCCACACCGCATCGGTATCGTGGCCTTTCTGGGCGAGCAGTTCTTGCAGATGCGGATTCTTGTAGGTGACCTTCAGCTTGGCCCGATCTTGCACAAAGTAGTTGCTCTTGATCGGCTCGATGGACGGGCTCACCTGTCCCAGAATAAAGCTGGACGACTTGGTGGGCGCTACAGCCATGGTGGTGGCGTTGCGGCGGCCATAGCCTTCGAGCACCTCCGGCTCCCCAAAGCGATCAGCAAGGTCGGCTGATGCAGCGTACGACCGCTCCTTGATGGTCTTTGCAATCTCGGCCCCGATCAGGCTGGCCTCCATCGACTCAAACGGAATCCGGTTGGCCTGCAGATACGAATGCCATCCCAAAATACCGATGCCAATGGCCCGGTGCCGCCGCGCAAAACGCACTGCACGCTCCATATGCTTCGTGCCACTGGCCGCTTCGATGAACTCCGTCATCACCGCATCCAGAAACTGCGTCATCGTCTCCACTGCATCGGTGTTCTTCCACTCATCGTAATGAAGCGCATTCATCGACGAGAGGCAGCACACAAAACTCTCATCAGGCCCCGATGGCAATGCGATTTCGGAGCACAAATTACTGGCTTTTATGTCCAGGTCTTTGTCTTTATAGACCTGGGGTTTTCCGTTGTTGAGGTTGTCTTTAAAGATGATGTAGGGGACGCCCAGGTTCATGCGGGCCTCAATGACTTTGGCCCACAGAGCACGCTTGTCGGAGTCGCCATCAATCATCGACTGCATCCACCCGTCTGGGATGACGATGCCGTAGTACATGGTCTGAATGGCGTTGCCCTCCGTTTGGATGTTAAGCCACTCTTCTACGTCTGGGTGGTCGATGTCGATGTATCCGGCGAAGTGGCCCCGGCGCGTTTCGCCTTGCGACACTACGTTGATGATCTTGTCGAAAAGCTGCGCAAACGGATAGGTGCCGTTCGACGTGCCGTTGTTGGTGATTGCCGCGCCACGCGGACGAATGTCGCCAAAGTAACCGCTTGTGCCACCGCCGACTTTTGTCATCATGCCTACTTCGGCATGTGTATCGAGGATCGCCTCCATCGAATCGCCAATGTAGGAGCCGAAGCACGAAATGGGCAAGCCACGGTTGAGTCCGAAGTTGGCCCATACAGGCGAGGCGAGCGAGTAGTATCCGCGCGCCATGTACGTGTGGAATTTCTCGGCAAAGCCGTTGATGTCAAGAATGGATTCGGCGTGGGCGGCGATTTGTCGTACGCGTTCTTCGGGCGTTACATCATCGAGGAGGTAGCCGCGGCGCAGAAACGTACGCGAGGCGTCGTTGAGCCAGTCGAAGTCGGGCCGATCAACGGCAACAGAGGAAGAGGTACGGGGTTCGGTTATGGGAGCCATACAGCGGGTGTGGAACCAGGTGAAGGAAGGCGGACGGTCAGTCATCAATGGATGCGGCACGCAGCACGGACGGGCGCATGTGCGTGCTCGTGGCGAGGGTGTTTTTGTTGATCCAGAATGACGCAGATATAAATAAGCGTCATAGCGGGTCTATCATCGCGCGGCGCGATAAACACGAATCCTACGGCTGGATCGGCCAAATGCAAGCAGTTTCTAAACAGACACTTAGAACAGATCGTCGCTGCTTACGCTCTGGGTCATTTTGGAGTAGGTGGTGCCGCGCTTCGAGAAGAAGTCGTTGCCCTTGGTGAGCAGAATCTCTTCGTAAAACCAGCGGGTTTCGTCGAGTAGCGGAGCGTCGACATCAAAGAGTGGCTGCACGTCGACGTTTTTTAAGGAGCGGTTAAACTTATCCCGCAAGAAGGCATCGACCACCGAGCGGGGAAGAAACTCCAGTTCCCCCTCAGAAAAGATCCAGTCGAGCATGGTGCATTCTGCCTGGTAGGCGCGGCGGCAGGCTGTTTGGATGGCCTCGTCAAATGCGGGGCCAAACCACTCGGGATGTTCGTTGCGCATCACTTCGATAAGTTCGACGCCAAAGAGCCCGTGGATTTGCTCTTCTTTTGAGGTAGCTTCGACCGCGTTGGCAACGCCTTTAAACCGTTTCTCGTATTTGTCGAACGACAGCATGATGAGAAACTGGCTGAAGAGGCTCACGTGCTCGATGAAGATGGAGAAGAGCACGATGGAGCGTGCAAAGTCGCGGTCGGAGGGTGTGCGCGAGCCATCCAGGTAGGTGGTGAGGTAGTCGATGCGCTGCTTCATGGCCGGGATGTCTTCGACCTGCTCGAACGTGTCGGTGAGGCCCAGCAGGTCGAGGAGGTGCGAATAGGCATCCATGTGGCGCACCTCCGACTCGGCAAACGTCATACCCACTGCCCCGATTTCGGGCTTGGGCATGCGCTGGTAGATGTCGGCCCAGAAGGTTTTGACAGACACCTCAATCTGGGCAATGGCGAGCATCGTTTTTGTGATGACGCTGCGCTCTACGTCGGTACAGTACACGTGGAAGTCCTGCACATCGCCCTCGAAGTTGAACTCGTCGTGCACCCAGTACGAGTGACGGATGGCGTCTTTGTATTCGAGAAGGTGCGGGTATTCGTAGGGCTTCAGGTGGATGCGTGGTTCAAAGAGGCTCATGCAGCGGTAGAGGGGGACTATCGGAAAACCTAGTGCAGTTGAGCGCGCCGGGTGTTCAAACTACAGCGCAAACGGGAGCACTGGGCTTCTGTTCAGAGAACGAAGCGGCCGGTGTTGGCTTGTAGATTGGATCCTATGACGCGTAGGGGACGGTGATGTTAGGCACCGCCACAGATCACTTGAGCGGGCGTTCGGGCTGTTACCGTTGCGCGACAGCGCCGGAGTTTCACCGGTCTTTCCCCGTGACGTACTTTTGGCTGAAGCACCGCCGCGCTACGACGGCGCGGCCTCGAAGAGTACCTAAAAGGTACGCTTACGTTAATGCGTAGCTTCTCCATTGTCAACCCATCTTTCGTAACATTACAAGTGGCACAATTCCGTGAAAAACGTTGGGGAGGAGCCGGAACCGCAAGTGAACCTCTGCCGAGAGCAGGCATGCAATGGCTGACGTTCCTCTGATCTGACTGCGCTCCTTTTCCATGCCGTATCTTGACATCGACGCGTGGCCACGCCGAGACCACTTCCATTTCTATCGGACGTTCGATATGCCGATCTTTTCGGTGACGGTACAGGTCGATGTGGCTGCTCTGAAGGCATGGACGGATCAGCATGCGGCGTCGTTTTTTCTGGCTACGCTGTATCTCTCGCAGCAGGCGGTGCACGCGGTAGAGCCGTTCCGGTATCGGCTGCGGGGCGATCGGGTGTGGGTGCATGAAAGGGTAGACGCGGGGTCTACGGTGCTGCGCGAGGATGAGACGTTCGCCTTTGCGTATTTCGAACACGCACCGACCTTCGCCGCCTTCCAGCAGTCGGGCCGCGCAGTGATTGAGGCCGCCCGCGCATCAACCGGGCTTTCGCCGCGCGACAATGGGGATGCGCTCATCCACTATTCGGTGCTGCCCTGGCTGCACTTCACGAACATGAACAACGCACGCAGTGGCACGCCGACCGATGCCATCCCCAAAATCGTCTTTGGACAGTATCAGCCTGAGGGCGAACGTCTGATGATGCCGGTTTCCATTGCCGTGCACCACGCCCTCATGGATGGGCTGCACGTGGGACGGTATGTGGAGGCGATGCGTACCTACTGCGCTTCTCCAGCGGCACACCTCGCCGGCTGATTGCTGCTTCTATTGCTTACTCGTGTCGATGCTTCGCGTCGACACGCCTGCTGGGACGCCCCAGCGTCCCCAAACCACCATCCGGGCGGCAGAGCGTCCATTCGTCCGTCGCGAGGCAGAGGGGCCGAAGGTCATGCCAGTTGTACATCGCGACGAGGACGCAGTGTAACATGGTAATACTCAACCCGAGAACGCCTCCCCTACACCTTCGCCGGAAACGACGGCATGAGGGCAGATGCGTCAAGGCGTCCGGAGGCATCGTAGAACGTGAGGGTGCCATCGGGGGCGCATAGCCACACCTCCTGCGCGTCCTCATCAAGATAAAGCGCGCGCTTTTCTGCCATTTCTGCTTCAGTGTTGGCAGCAGCGAGCACTTCCACCACCAGCTCCGGCATAATCGGACTCGCGCTTACGTCGTTCGAGAGGCGCGACATCTGTTCGGCAGAGAGCCACACCACATCGGGCACCTTCACGCCCTGCGGTGTTTCAACCGGAAACTCCACAGTCGTTTCTCCACCTTGCGTGATATGCCGATCGATCAGCCGCATAATACGGCTTTGAAGGAGGCTGTGCGCTGGCGTATGTGGACTCAAAATAATCTGGTCGTGCGTGTTGGTCTCTATTTTGTATGGGAGCGCACGTAACTGCGGGTCGTTCAGCGCACGATGCCAGGCGGTGGGGGCATCGGTCTTCGTACTCATGAGACGGTGCGGATTTCTATGAGTGGAGTGCCGTTTTATGTGAACGAAGCGTGAGGGCGGGTAGTTCACCCCACAATACAGGACAAAAGCCAGACGACTCAAACCATTGCGCATGACACCTACTGCTATGCTTACTCGTGTCGATGCTCCGCGTCGACACGCCTGCTGGGACGCTCCAGCGTCCCCAAACCACCACCCGGGCGTTACACCGGACGCAGAGCGTCCATTCGTCCGTCGCGACACAGAGGGGCCGAAGGTCATGCCAGTTGTACATCGCGACGAGGACGGCAATATTCAACCCGAGAACGCCTCCCCTACACCTTCGCCGGAAACGACGGCACGAGGGCAGATGCGTCAAGGCGTCCGGAGGCATCGTAGAACGTCATGGTACCATCGGGGGCGCATAGCCACACCTCCTGCGCGTCCTCGTCAAGGTAAAGCGCGCGCTTCTCCGCCATCTCGGCTTTGGTGTTGGCAGTAGAGAGCACTTCTACCACCAGCTCCGGCATAATCGGACTCGCCTCGGCATCAGTGGGAATCTGAGCCGCACGCTCGGCTGAACACCATACCACATCCGGCACCTTCACACCCTGCGACGTTTCAACCGGAAACTCCACGCCACGAACCCCCGGTTTCTCGATATGGTCGCGCAGCAAATCGACAATGCGCACCTGGGTTGTGCTATGAAAGGGCTTGTGCGGACTCAAAATAATCTGGTCGTGCGTGTTCGTCTCTATCTTGTACGGGAGCGCACGCAACTGCGGATCGTGCAGCGCGCGGTGCCAGGCGCTGGGGGCATTGGTCTTCGTGCTCATGAGACAGTGCAGGTTCCTGTGGAGGAGTGAGCCGTGTTGTGTGAACGGAGTGTGAGGGCGGGTGGTTCACACAAATCCATTCGTTTACGCGATACAGCTTTCAGAACGCGTGCAAACACCGCTGCGCTCAAAAGCGTACATAGAGGTACGACATCCGTATCCCCTCCCAATCAAATCCTTCGCGCGCAATGAGCGATCAACTGCACAAGGCGGCCTTTCTGGGACCCAAAGGCGAGAACCTGGACGAACTGGAGCAACTCTTGCTGGAGGTGCTGCGCGATCATGTGTTCTGGCGGCGCAACTTCCACCCCAGCGATCCACGTCTTATCGCCGAGCACGACAAGCGCTCGGAGGCTTTTACGCAGATCACGGCCAAGATGCGCGATGAGCTTTTTCAGATTCTGTCGGAGCTCAAGCGCGCTGCCCCGCTGTACTCGCCCCGGCAGGTGGGCCACATCGTGAGCGACCCGACGCTGCCCGCGCTGATCGGGTATTTTGCCGGGCTGTTGTACAACCAGAACAACGTCGTCGAGGAGGCCTCACCCGAGACGGTACGCGAAGAACGCGCTTACTTTCGTGCGCTGGCCCAGATGGTAGGCTATCCGACGTTTCTCCCCGAAAAACTGCCGCCCAATGCGCGGGCACATCGCAAGCCGTTTAGCTGGGGCCACCTGTGCAGCGGAGGCACCGTAGCCAATCTCGAAGCCTTGTGGATGGCGCGTAACGTACGTCTGTATCCCCTGGCGGTGCGACTGCTCGGCCACACCCACACCGACTTTGCGCACATGGCGCGTATGGAGGTAACCACCGCCGAGGGCACTCCGGCAGAACTGGAAGATCTGTCCACGTTTGCGCTCTCGAACCTCCCCATCAGCGAGATTACCGATCTGCACCTGCGCATCAAGGCGCAACTGGCCGAGGCCGACCGCGCCACCGCACAAGCCTTTCAAGAGGCCCTCCCCAGTGTGCGTACCGCCGGACTCGCCTCGTTCCTGCTGTCGTACAATCAGCAGTTTCCCAACGATCCGGCCCGGCTGCCGAAGGTGCTTATCTCGCAGGCCGCGCATTACTGCTGGAAGAAAAATCTCGATGTGGTGGGCCTGGGCGCCGATGCCCTGGAAACCGTGCCCACCGACGACCACATCCGCCTCGACATGCAGGCGCTGGCCGATCGGGTGCGCACCCACGCCGAAAATCGCCAGCCGGTGCTCAGTGTGGTTAGCATCTGCGGTACCACCGAGGAGGGCGCCATCGATCCGCTCCACAAGATCGAAGCATTTCGCGAAGAGGCCGCCGCGCACGGACTCACGTTCTGGCATCACTGCGATGCAGCCTTTGGCGGCTACTTTGCTTCGATGCTCCCCAAAGACGACTCCGGCGCCATCGTGCCGTACGAGCAGTATCTGGATAGGGCAGATGAATCTGGTTCGGACGCGCTTATCAGTGCCGAGGTGTACAACGGCATTTCCGGCATCGCAGACACCGACTCGATCACCATCGATCCGCATAAGTTCGGGTACATTCCGTATCCGGCTGGTGCGGTGCTCTTTCGCGACTACCACGTGCGCGATGCCATCTCATACGCGGCCCCCTACCTGGCCGATGACGACCGCGCCGGCTTTGGCGGCTTCCTGGGGCAATGGACGCTCGAAGGGTCGCGTCCCGGTGCTGCTGCGGTGAGCTGCTACCTCTCGCAAGCCATGGTGCCGCTCACGCCCGAAGGACACGGCCAGCTTATGAAGAACTGCATCGCCGTCAACCAGGCGCTGGAAGGTGCCATGCACGAGCAGTTTCCCGACGAAAGCTGGATGGACCTGCGCCCGCTCGCCGAGCCCGACACGGTAGGCTACTGTTTCGTCTTGATGCCACAGTCGGGCTTCGACTCCGTGGCTGCGCTGAACGACTACACCGAGCGCATCTGGCGCCGCATGACCGTCGATGGGCGCGAGGACATCAACCAGTATGACTTCCTCATCTCCAAAACCGAGGTCGATGCACACGCCTACGCCCATGTGCTTGAGGATGTACTGCCCGCCGCGCTTCTCGAAGATGCCCTCGGCACCGACGCCTCCCTCACGCTTCTGCGCACGTGCGTCATGAATCCGTTCCTTACCGATTGGTCGCAGCACGACCCGCCGTTTGCCGACCAACTGGCCGCCTTCCTACACGAAACCGCCCTCGATGAACACATGAAGGACGCCCTGCCCGCCCGTCCAGTAGCCACCGATCAGCGCCCGCACATCGCCGTTCTCGAACTCGCCCCCGATGCCCCCGATTCGCTCGCCGAGCGCTTGCAGATGCACGAGCAAATGACCGACTACGTCACCATCACCGCGCGCCTGCCCAACGCCAACGTCACCCCCGACGCCTGGGCTGCGTACGACGCAATCGTCATCCCTCCTCATTCTACCACGAACCGCTCGATGCAGCGCACCCTACGCACCATAGCCCAAACGGCC
>NZ_AP043946.1:0-94956 GCF_055379935.1 Natronotalea proteinilytica
AAGAGGTATCTGGCCGATCTCGGTTCTGGGTCGGCACAGCTCCTGCCACTCATTATCAATTTCGCGACGCAGCAGGCATCGCTTGTCGTCGTCGAAGAGCCGGAAGCCAACCTCCACCCCAACCTCCAGGCGAAGTTGGCAGACTTCTTTGTCGAAATGATGCAGAACGGAATTCAGGTTGTCATCGAGACACACAGCGAGTATTTCACTCGTCGCCTCCAGTACCTCGTAGCACGCGGCACATGCGAGCCGGATCACACAGGTATCCTGTATCTTCGGAGTGAGGAAGAAGACACAGAATCGGAAGAGACACCGAAGGTCCAGGAAATTACCATCGATGGATATGGCCAGTTGAGCGAGCCGTTTGGACCAGGCTTTTTTGACCAAGCCACGGATTTGATGATGGACCTTTTCAAGTACGGCCAGAAGAACTGATTCAGGCTCCCTCTGCAAATGAGGCCAGTCGGTTTCATCCTTTACCCGATGTATTCCAACGGTATATTACTCGCTTCCCCCATGCCTCATTCTCGCTTCCTTACGGCATACGTCGATCTTCCGTTCATAGAAAAGCTTTGGGCGAACAAGCCGGAGCTGGTAGCCGACCCGTACGACGAACGCCCCGACATCTGGCGGAGCGTATGCAGTTTTCTTCGGCGTGACGCGCGCATTGTCGTTGATGTAGACCAGAAAACCCTTAAATCTCGACCACGGCTTCAGGCATTTTTGTTCGCAACAGGACAGGTTAAGCAGGTCAGCATCGACCCGGGCGTCACGCAGAGCTTGAGCCATTCGGATCACGTGCAGGAGAATAATCCCTACACCCTTTTCCTGTTGGAAAATCCAGAGGTTCCCGTTGATGACCTCCGAGAGCAGACAGGGCTCTTATTTTTACGGTACGACGATCTGGCACATGACTGGCTCAGACTGTTTAGTCAGCATAATATCGATGTGGGAGCAGAGTCGGGAGAAGCGTTTCATTGGAACCGTCTTCAACAACATGGGTGGCCGCTAAACTCACTCATTGTAGCCGACAAATACGCATATAATCAGTTCGTAGGTGACACGTTCGAGGAGAATCTCGGCGCACTTCTTCTATCTCTTCTACCTGAACGCATCAGGCAGACCTCTCACATTACGCTGATTACCGATTTATGGACGGCGTACGAGAAGAAGACACTCAAGCCAAATGAAATTCACGATCGCATCGAGGACTACATCACGGCTCATCGTCCCGGTCTTGACGTATCGATTACCGTATCGAGTTATAAGAAGGGGGCAGGACATAAGGACCGATTCATCATCACCAATTACGCCCTGTTCGCGAGCAATGACTCGTTCGAGTTCTTCCGGAACGGCACGTTGAAAAAAGAGACCTTCGTCCATCACTTGCCGCTTAGCGAAAACGGATCAACGGTAAAGCGACGCTTGAGACGGCTTGCCGAAATCAGCAACTCACCGCCCGAGTATTTTCGATCGAACGAAAGAAATTTACTTCTGGGTAGCGGCTCGGGAAGAAACCGGCTTCTGGATGCTATGGCGCTATAAATCTGAATCATTCTCGCCCTTGCTCACAAGTTACCGAACCGGGTTAGGTCCACATCGGTAATCACTTTTGGAAGAGGGATTGCCCGCTGTACTTTGTCTCCCCGTTTGCGTTCAAATGGCTAAAGTCGAGCTTAGGGGCTTTTCATCGCAGGCGGTTCCGCTTCGCGCTGACCTCGTTGTATTTAACCAAAGTTGTATTTGGGGCTTGCGACAGGTATTGTGCAAGTCACGTCATTGCCATTTCAACTACTCGTATGTAATTCCAATACCACTGAACGGGACCGTAGGGGGCTGCTGGACATAGGCGGATCTCACTACATACTGACGCCTGCTGCGCAGCTGGAGGCCGCGTAGAGCTATTAGACTCTCGTTTGACTTCTGTCCCGTACAGAGCCACCAAGCCCGTATCTCTGCAAACTGCCACTCGGCATGCCGGATTATCTTCTCGTCTACTTGTTCATCGCCGGTGTCATCCTTGTCCTGATAGGCCCCAGCCTCTGGCTTCTGGTACAGCTCTACCGGAAGTGGGACGACATCTCAAGAGGAGGGGCTGCCGGTCGGATTCTCGGCGTTATCGCGTGGCCTGGTGTGGCACTAACCGGCATGTTTATGTTTGCCCTCTCTGGTGATCCCTCTGTGATTACTACGGACATTGACGAGTACGAGCATACGCTTGACTCGTGGTATGACCCAACCCACGTCGCTCATTTCCCGCCGACTGTTGCCGACCAGCAGGTACGCCAGTTCAGAACTCGGCGCATTGACTTCCCCGATATTGCGCATCAAGTCCTTCTCGTGGTCGATGTGTCGCTTGAGAGAGCACAGGAGGTCTACCAAATAGCAGACCGGGAAGCGGCATATGTGGTCACGTGGCGGGACTCGACCGCCGCTCCTGTCGTTCGAGAGCATCGATCAGACCCTCATCCAGACACGGCTCCGCTGCGTTTTCCAAGTTTTGTGAGCGATAGTACGTCTGCAGCCAACTACGTCGGATACTTTTTCAAAGCCCAGCCACATCGATATGGAGATCCTGAGATCGATGGTGAGAACGCTGGGCCTGCACAAGACGAGGTTATTTACGGGATCGCTTTTCATAAAAGCCGATCCCGGGTGATGTACTGGAGCGAGTGGGGGACGTACTGATCGCCAATCGCTCATGGCCCATGGCTAAACTGACTTCCACTTCGTGCCATGGCATGTGCTTATGGCGCCACTCTCAACATACACCATGCCAGCACACATCTGCATCAACGAGACATCCAACGTGCGAAATATGCGCCCTGCCATTTGCTTGAGACAGCACATAGCGGACTCTTCTGTCAAGCTGCCGCTCACAACCCTCATAAATTGGGTTACTCTAACGCCGGTTGCAGACCGAATGTGACAGCGGCTGCACGTGCGCCTCTGGCGCCCGATTTGGTAGCTCTATTATTGGAAATAACCTCCCTGTTGGGCCCATCATTGACCCCGCTTCTTGGCTAATGAGGAGCCGGTCACGAACGAGAATGACTCATGGCGAGATAGCGACCGAAGTGGTTGCCCCGCAAAAAATAACACACCAGATGGGCCGGGTTTGCACTTCGGTCTTTTCATTAAATACAACCCGACTGAGAGCAGTCAATGGACAAAAGCACGCATATGCACATCGACTCGGTTGAGTCCGTAATCTTGTGTAATTGAGGCGAGCGAGTAGAAAAAGCCATCGCGTTTTGCCAGGTTGGAAACGAGTTCAACCAGAACCAACCAACATACTAACGATGGCTACCTTTGAGATTACAATCGACGACGAAAAGATCCAACACCTGCTCCAGAGCGACCGCGGCATGGCAGCGCTGCTGGAGCCGATCCTGAACCAGATGCTGCAAGCGGAGATGACTGAACATCTGGGCGCCGAATCGGACCAGCGGACTGACACGCGGCAGGGCTACCGCAACGGTTCGTACGCAACGGGTCGTATGAGCGGCAGCTCACCACACGGGTCGGAACGATCAACCTGGAGGTCCCCCGAGATCGGGACGCATACGCGTCAAGGAAATGATGAAGCCCAAGCGAAAGGGCCGCCGATCTCGTATCTTGGGGGTGAACCCCACCCAAGAACCGACCGACGACCCTTCCGATGATTAACATACGAACGAAACAGCTCCGTGCGCAACTCGATGCGCTTGACATTGATGCCTGGGCCCGCGAATGTGGAGTCGACAGCGGCTATACCAAGAAAATTCGCGGGCGTGACCTGCTTCAAGGCTTTCTGCTGATGCATGCCCAGCAGGGCACCCTCAGCAGGGCACCTCGCTCGAATCCTGGGCCAGCTGTATCGAAAGTTTCTCGGGCCAACCCGTAAGCAAGCAGGCCGTCTGTCAGCGATGCACCAGCAAGCATGCGGCCTTTTTCGAACGGGTCTGCACCGAAGCCCTCCAGCGCCGCCTCGACAGGGCCGTGGACAGGGCCGTGGACAGGGCCGTGGACAGGGCCGTTGCCGGAGCTGTTGACGGAGCGGCAAATGAAACGGCAGTGGATAAAACGGCAATGGGCCCAGCGCTGGAGCCGTTTCAGCGCGTGCTTGTGAAGGACAGCACCTGTATCGCCCTGTCTCACTCACTGGCGGAGGCCTTTCCGTCCAGCTACACCAAGGGCAAGCCGGCCGCCACCGCGCGGCTGCAACTACGAATCGATCTGAAGCAGGACCAGACCACTGCGTTTCACATCGGCTCCTACCGCGACAACGATCAGAGCTACGCTGAAGCCATTTTAGGCGACGTGGCCCCCGGGGATCTGGTCCTTCGCGACCTGGGCTACTTCAAACTTCCGACGCTTCAGGCGCTTGCCGACCGGGACGCCTTCTTTTTGAGTCGGCTCCGCTACGGGGTGGTTGTGCATGATCCGGAGACGGGAGAACGGATCGACCTACTGGCCAAAGGAGGGCTACTACACGGCAAAGACACGATCGACCTGCCCGTTACGATCGGCGCCAAGGCGCAGGTGCCGGTGCGCCTCGTGGGCCAACGGGTCCCTGAGGCTGTCGCGGCCGAGCGGCGCCGGAAAGCCCGCCGTGATCGGCACAGTGGGGCCAACCACAACACGGGGTACATGCGCGCGCTAAGTTGGAACTTCTTTGTGACCAACGTCGAGCCGCCCGAGTGGACGGTCGCGGATGCGGTGGCGGTGTACCGGCTGCGGTGGCGCATTGAAATCGTGTTCAAAACGCTTAAATCGTGCTTCCAGGCCGCCAGTCAACTGGAGAACCGGCCGATGCCCGCCGCTCGCGTGCGGATGATCATTCTCGGCTGGCTCATCTACAGCGTGTTGGTGATGGAGCCGACCTATCGGTACTTTGCAGCCCAGATGCGTCAGCAGAGAGCCTCAGGAATGCATTCAGGAACGAATCCAGGCCCGGCACTTAGCTTGCTGAAGTACGGGCGGTGGCTTCGCATGCACTACGTGGAGCTTCTGATGCAGGACTCGCTTGCCGCGTTCACCGCCCGCGTGGCTCGGCACTGCGTATACGACACCCGCACCGACCGAACCTCCTACGATGAACAACGAAGGTCGGTGGGCACCTACGACCCGTGGAGACCCGTCAACCACAGCACTTGAGCTTTCCTTGACGCCAATGCGGCGGTGGCGGGGGGCACCGTCTACGTCGGAAGAAGCGGGGAAGTCGGACAAGAGGATGGCCACCTCTACGCGATCGACGCGGAGACCGGGCAAGAGCAGTGGCAGTTCGAGACGGAAGAGTCCATGTATTCCTCGCCGGCGGTGACGGGAGGCACCGTTTACGTCGGAAGCTTCGATAACCACCTCTACGCTCTTCAGTAGGCCGCTCAGACCCTCGCTGCAACGGGCCAGGAGGTGCTGAGAGGCCACACAAGGCCCCGTACACGCGGGGCGCTGGCATAGCCGTCTCGGGGACGGCACGCCCGGCAACCTCATGAGCACAGGCGGCGGTGTTAGCTATAGCTTACACGGCCCTGGCCCCGTGTGGCACATCCCCCGCTCAAAATATGGGGTTTTTTAAGGTTGCCCAGCGGCCTTCCTCCGTGCTTCAGGTAACGTTTTCTAACGGTGGGCACCGCCGCACCCATATCATAAGTTAGGGTTTCACCGGGAGATCCGCCCCGCTCAGAGCACTGCACGAATCGCCGGTCCATTCCTTTGGCATCGCTCCCGTGCAGCATCTGCAACGAAGGAGCCCGCCACCGGTTGGCCCTCCACAACTTAGCTCTACAGTTTGGCTTTACAGTTCGCTACCGTTCAATACAGGCTCATATCCCCATGTCTGATTCGTCGCCAACCAGCCAGCCAACTACCAACACGTCGCTGGAGGACCTGCCGAGACTGAAAGCCGATCTGGAAGAAGCCCGACAGCTTCTGTCTCGGCTCGAAGCCCGTCAAGATACAACCGACCCTGACCGCTACGAGCGCCTCAGGTCGCGCTACCAGGAGAAGATCGAGACGCTGGGGGCGACCGTCGAACGGCTCACTGACGAAGGGAAAACCCGCAGGATCGAACTGGAGGACCGCCAGGCCTACCAGCGGGACAGGGCCGAGAACGCAGGAGCGGAGCTTCAGCAGATCGAAGCGCTCCATGCGGAAGGGGCGATGGCCGAGGCCGACTATCGAAAGGAGCGCCGGCAGCTACGGCAGCAGAAACGCGAGGCGGAGAAGGCCGCCACGTCGATTGCGAAAGAGTTGGGTGAGGTGGAGTTTTACCTGACCGAGACCGGGGAGGTCAGCTACCAGACCGAGCGTCTTCGGGGGCAAGGCGGGCGTCTGCGGTCTCTGCTCGTGTGGGGGGGACTTGGAACGCTTCTCCTCGCCGGCGTGCTGTACGGGCTGCTGGCCACGCCGATCTACGACCCGGCACGGATCGGCGTCTACGACGGCTCGGGGCCCGAAGCGCCCGTTCGTGCCGCGTGGCAGTTCGAGACGGAAGAGTCCGTGGATTCCTCGCCGGCGGTGGCGGGAGGCACCGTCTACGTCGGAAGCGACGACGGGCACCTCTACGCGATTGACGCAGAGACCGGAGAGCAGCAGTGGCAGTTCGAGACGGAAGAGTCCGTGGCTTCCTCCCCGGGAGTGACGGGAGGCACCGTCTATGTCGGAAGCGATGACGACCGCCTCTACGCGATTGACACGGAGACCGGAGAGCAGCAGTGGCGCTTTGAAACGGACGACATCGTGGCTTCCTCCCCGGCGGTGACGGGAGGCACCGTCTACGTCGGAAGCGCCGATAACCACCTCTACGCGATCGACGCGGAGACTGGAGAGCAGCAGTGGCGCTTTGAAACGGAAGGCTGGGTGTACTCCTCGCCGGCGGTGACGGGAGGCACCGTCTACGTCGGAAGCGCCGATAACCACCTCTACGCGATCGACGCGGAGACTGGAGAGCAGCAGTGGCGCTTTGAAACGGAAGACTGGGTGCTTTCCTCGCCGGCGGTGACGGGAGGCACCGTCTACGTCGGAAGCGCCGATAACCACCTCTACGCGATCGACACGGAGACCGGAGAGCAGCAGTGGCAGTTCGAGACGGTAGATTCCGTGTCCTCCCCGGCGGTGACGGGAGGCACCGTCTACGTCGGAAGCCGCGCCGGTCTCTACGCCATCGACGCAGAGACCGGAGAGCATCAGTGGCACTTCTGGACGGGAGACTGGGTGGCTTCCTCCCCGGCGGTGACGGGAGGCACCGTCTATGTCGGAAGCGCCGATAACCACCTCTACGCGATCGACGCGGAGACCGGAGAGCAGCAATGGCAGTTCGAGACGGAAGACTGGGTGCATTCCTCGCCGGTGGTGACGGGGGGCACCGTTTACGTCGGAAGCGCCGACGGCCACCTCTACGCCATTGAGTAGACCGCTCAATTGACCCTCGCTGCAACGGGCCAGGAGGTGCTGAGAGGCCACACAAGGCCCTGCTCAGCATTGAAACGGGCCCGACTTAATGGCAACTCAACGGGACTCAGACGTCTACGTCTGAACTCGCGCTGGATCTGTCTCCTCTATTTTAGGAGGATTAGACCGAGGCGGTAGTTCTACTCGAAAGCGGTAGCTCCAATCGGAGCTGCCGCTTTTGTGGTTGTGAGGACATGGTCAGTTCGGGATGGTCAGCCCACTACGGCCCGCACCTGCTCTACATTGAGCCCTGCAGTCACGCAGTCCACATCTCGGTTAGCTTGGCATCTGGTGTGCCCTGTGAACCCTGTGCGAGCGGCTGAAGCGGTCCAAGTACGGTTTGAATTGCACCCACCAAACAGCGCAAGCGCTGGAGGTGGTCTGTGCACGTCATACACGAGGGTCTGATAAGCCCCCCTTATCAGGGGTTGGGGATTCGAGAGGGGACTGTCCAGCATACTCATATCCCAAGCCGGCGCTTAAGCTCGGTCTCTGAGAACTCAATATCAGCATTCCTTATCGGGTGTGGGGAATCCTCTGTGAGGATGCTACGCGCCAGTTGTGATGAAATATCAGGGGCGAAGAGTCCGTCGAAGGTGCTCTCATCATTGCGCATCACTATTACGCGGTCTGCTATCAGCTTATCATTTGATACGTACTCGGCGTAAAGGTGACTCTTGTAGCGTATTGCAAGACTTTGGCCTGGGTCACGATGCTCTGCAAGAGGGGTAGAAGGATTGGGGTCAACCCAGGGCTACCTCATTTAAATTCCGAGGATCTGTTCCCGGTATTCGTCGTCCCAGCCCGCCCGTTTTCGCTTTTGGCGCAGGCTGCCCGCACGCTCGTCTTGCCGGATCATATTCATCGCGATCCGTCGCAGTACGCTTACGTTCTCCGGCCCGTTTCGCTTGCGGATCCGACTGGCATCTTCGCTGAAGCTCACGTCCAGCACCCAGTGCATCCGGTTTTCGATGCCCCAGTGCGCCCGCACCGCTGTCCCAATGCGTTCTGCATCTGCCGGAAGGCTGCTAATGTAGTAGCGCCGCTCGGTCGTGGTGGACCAAACGCGCTTGCCCGCCTCTTCGTCCCACTGGTGCTCCTGCCACTGGTGCTCCTGCCGCGTCGCCTGCACCATCGCAATACTTTGCAGCCCGGACCACTGGTCCCGCCGGTCCAGCCATGCGATGTCACCGGTCGCCCAGCACGCTCTGACCTCCACTCGCCCGTGGCCTCCGTCAACCTCACGGGTATGAGAGGAATCCAGATCCGGGAGCCCTCGGTCCACCACATCCGCAAAGTGGGTCTTCACATCGCCGTAGAGCCGCGGGTGATTGCTTTTTAGGGCCAACACGTAGTCCCCGCCCCGCTCGCGGATCTGCTCGGCAATGGTCTTTTGCGTTCCCATTGCGTCGATCGTTACCAAACAGCCTTCCAGTTCAAGCATCCGCAGCAGATCCGGGAGAACGGTGATCTCATTTGTCTTGGCGTCCACAGCTTGTTGCGCCAGCACCAACCGCTGCTCACATGCCCATGCGCTTACAAGGTGAAGCGGCTTTTGCGGAGACCCGTGTTCAGGCGGCGCCCCGTGTTCAGGCGGCGCCTCCTCGTTATGTGCCTCACCACTCGGCGCCTCACCACTCGGCGCAGGATTAAGCGTCGCCTCATCTCGGTCGCGCGAGCCGCGCAGGCTCTTTCCGTCAAGGGCAATCACCTCCCCCTCGATGTGCTCGGCAAGTGAGGCGACCCAAGCCCGAAACACCTCCTCAAACGCTGCAGGATCCAGGCGGCTGATGGTCCGGCGGTACGTGTCATCGGATGGCACAGGATGCGGCCCGTCGGGCAACTCCAAATACTGCGCCAGCCATCGTTTTTTCGCCCGGCCAAAGGTCTCGATGCTCTTCCAGCCTTCCGCGCCGCTAAGCACTGCACAGACCGCAATAAAGAGGACGTTAACTAACGGATGCGCCTTGCGCCGGTCCATTCGCGGATCCTCCAGATCCTGAAAATAATCAAGGAGCGACCGGGCTCCATCTGAAGACATATCTGAAGACGTATCTGAAAACGACGACATAGGGCCTGATGCAGCTGATTAGGGAGCTTTTGAACCTCTTTCCCTCAATATACACAGCAGATCATTTTAATGAGGTAGCCCTTGGGTCAACCCCATGTATGATCACAAAAACCAAGTTCTCAATCCGTTCTATCTCATCCTGTATTTCGACAAGAGCCGCGCATATGCTCTGCGGGCCTTGGAAAATAGCTGGATTTTTAATGGCAATAATACCTGGATAAGCGCGAGGAAGCTGCTCGCTTTTCTTCTTGATCGATGCCTTAACTCGACCTACTTCATCCCCATTTGAGGGTGGGCCATATAGCCTGTTCGGTTTTAATTCTCGTTTCTCGGCCTGTCTTTTGATTTGATGAGCTTTCTCTTCAGGGCCGAAGACGAGGTGAATCACATTCCGGTCGTGCAGCTCTTGGATCTCTCCGGTCGTTTGCATCTTTTTCGCAAGAGCACGGATCCTATTGTTTAACTGCCTGACCCGAGATGGAGAAAGCTCTTGGTATACGACGCCCCAATAAGGAGGGGAAGGAGGGATTAAACCACGAGCTGTCGCCCGTTGCCTACGCTTGTGAATGGAAGGGCGCTTGTGCTTCACTTCCACATAGCCGCAGCTAAAGCCATTTACACCATGCATTCTAAAGTCGGGGACTTTCTTGCCAAACGTAGTCTTTGCTTCAGGCTCCACGTCGAATGTGCAACCTGCCCGTCGCAATCGTGCAGCGGTCTCTACCTCAGCAACGGTTGGCCAGAATTCCTGTGGGTTGCGTAGTTTGGGAAGCAAGGTGTCAGTACCCACGTGTGAAATCAAAGATCTCACTTTATTAGCTAACCATGGCACGTAATGTAAATGGGGTGGGCTATTTAGAACAAGCAAGTTATAGAGAGGATGCTCTTTGAGATTGAGGTCTTTCCCGTCATGGGACAGCTGCTCCTTAAAATACTCAATAGCCCTGATGGCCTCCTGAGCCGTGTGCTCGTCAAGATGTTCAGCGGCTCTTACTCTACTTATGCAGTCCGCCCAGTCTTGGGGTAGGCTCATGATTGACAATTGCTTAGTTAAAGAGCGAGGAGTGTTTTCGAGTGCAGACTTTCTAACGGATGTATCTTTAGAAAGTAGGTGATGAGATCTCGTTTGATTGATTTCAGAGGCCACAAGTTGGAGTTGCCCCGGTCTGGTGGACATCGTATATTTCACCATCTACCACCAACCGAGAACGCCATGGGACACTCACGACCGACCTACACCGATGCCTTCCGGGAGCAGATCCTGGCCCTGTACCGAAGCGGGCGTACGCCCCGCGAACTGGCCGACGAGTTTCAACCGTCGGAATGGACCATCCGAAGCTGGATTCGCAAGGCCGAGAAGGCGAGCGTCCCTGACGAGGTCTCCGCCGATCGCGAGGAGCTGCTCCGGCGCGAGGAGCTGCTCCGGCTTCGCAAAGAGAACCGCCGCTTGAAGCTCGAACGTGAGATCTTGGCAAAGGCGGCGGCCTGGTTCGCACAGGAGACGAAGACTGTACCCCCGTCTTCCGATTTATAGATGCGCACCGGGCCACCTATCCCATTACGATTATGTGCAGCTTGCTGAATGTTTCTCGGAGTGGCTATTACGCCTGGCACGGGCGCCCTCCTTCGGCGCGGTCTCGGGCCGACGCCCGTCTGACCGAGCGGATCCGCGAGATCCACGCGGCGTCCTACAAGACCTACGGGGCCCCCCGCATCCACGCGGCGCTTCGTGCAAATGGGACGCGCACCAGCCGCAAGCGCGTCGCGCGCTTGATGCGAGTCGCCGGTCTGCACGGCATCAGCCGTCGCCGGTATCGCGGAGCACCGAAGCCCCGTCCGCCCGTGGCGGCACCGGCTCCAGACCATGTCCAGCAGGACTTTAGCGCTGAGGCGCCCGATCAAGTCTGGGTGGCGGATCTTACGCAGATCGCCACGCGGGCCGGGCGGAGTCACCTCGCCGTCGTGCTCGACGTATTCAGCCGGCGCGTGGTCGGCTGGGCCGTGGCGTCGCACTGCCGGACGAATCTGGTCGTCGATGCGCTCCGGCAAGCGATCGAGTCCCGGCAGCCGGAAGGCGTGATCCATCACTCCGACCGCGGTAGCCAGTACACATCGATCATGTTCGGCCAACGATGCCGTGAGGTGGGCATTGTGCGGTCAATGGGGCGAGTGGCCACCTGCTATGACAACGCCATGTGCGAAAGCTTCTTCGCAACACTGAAGACCGAGTGGACGCACCGCCAGTCCTATCAGGCCCCGGCGGAGGTCCAGCTCTCACTCTTTACCTACATCGAAGGCTGGTACAACTACCGCCGCTTGCACTCCAAGATCGGGTACGTGTCGCCTGTGGCCTACGAAGAGGCCTATGCCGCCGAAGAGGCTCATGCTGCGACGCTCCGATCCTCCACGGCCCGAGCGGCTTGAGGATCGCCACTGTCCACAAAAGTGGGGCAACTCCAAGTGCACCTGGGGAACGTAATCGATATTGAAGCAACCGGTAGTTCAACTCTCGACAGAAGTGAAAAACGTGCGCTTGTTAACTCCTCCAGGAATATGCAGGCCCACCTACAGTACAAATCGCCGTCTACTTTTCGGGAACAGGCTCTAAATCGGTTGAAAGTCACTCCTCATCGAGAGGCAAAGGTGATAAGACATGGGTGATAAGACATGTATGACACCAGATTAAGAGCGAGATGAGGACCTGTAATTGGCAGACACATCTAATACAACTGGCTGAATAACTGTCCCATGCTTTTCTCCCAGACACTCGGCTTTTTCAGACAATGCTCTCTTCAAGTCTACTGGAGAGTCGTAGCCTGCTGGCCAGTCGTGACGTTTTGAGTCCTTCGCCCAGATCACGACATAAATTCCATGATTCGAACCTGTGGGGCACAAGTATTTCTTCCACAACTGGTTTTTGAGGGGATCTACAAGCCTCGCCTTCGCATAATTGCGCCGAGCTACTTTGACCTCCACAAATACCTGGTGAGCTGCCCTACCAGGTTGGGCGTGTTCAACCCGAAGGTCTGCGTAATCAGGTCCAATAACGTCCTCCTCAACATCAGTCAATCCGTAAGCCCGGAGTCTTGGTCGCACCATGGCCCAGAGCATGTTTTGGCACTCCTCCTCGTTTCGTGGCTGATCGGTGAATGTTCGATCACTGTCGCTCGCAGTGGCATAATTTGAGTTCGATTTCGGCGGAACGGGTTTCCAAAAGCCAGCTACACCTTGTCCCTGTCTGTACTCTTCTTGGAGATCATCGAAGACCTGGAGTAAAACCTCGTAAAGCCCCTGGTCCGATTCGACAAGATGAAAGTGATCGGTCAGGATAAACTCCAGGAGACGCTGTGGTGGGTGCGGCTCACGAGCTTGAGCTAATTTGGCGTCCTCTGCATCCCGGCATCGATCACTCAGCCACTCAGCCCCCTCAAAATCGCCGCTCTGCTGAAGATCCCAGACGGCTTCCACTGCTTGAGGACTGGCGTGACCGACGATTCGATCCATGATTTCAACTGCCAGTGGGTCAGCGCCAGATTGGTTCCTGTTGATGCGGATATTTCGGTACCATTGAACCAGGATTTGGAGTTCGGCTTCTGTTTCCGGTCCAGGGATTGGTCGTTCATTGAGGCGAAGATCCCCTGATAAAGGGAGAGCCTCATCTTCAATTTGTGCTTTTAGCATCCTCCAACCTCGGTCATCGCTGCGCTCGATGAGTTCGAACATGACATGCACAATATCCCAGGACAATACGGGAGCGTTGGTTGAATTTGAAGTGATCTGCTGAAGTGCTTTTTCCAGCGTGTCATTCAAATCATCCGGCTCTTGCTGAATCACATATTCGACCAAAACTTTCCATTCCTGTCGGTTCTCGAAGTCGGCAGTATGAAGCCGCGACTTAGCCTTGGACAGATAGTAGGAGTCATCCTCTTCAACCAAATGTCGAAGAATGCGGTAGCGCTTGTCTGCGTTGTCACTTGCAAGCAGTGAAACAGCCTCCTCCCATACTTCCCGATCTTGCTCAAGTAGGTAAGTCAAAATTCCCTTCTCCAACTCCGAGCGAGTGTCATCTGTCCAGAATCGCGAGGATTCCAGAAGTTCGATTAACGCATCTGCGGGAAGTTCGACTTCTCGATCAATGAGATACTTGGCAACCGGACGGGCGAATGGTTTGTCAGCGACAGACGGGAAGCTATTTGCCAGAGTACGAACAACTTGGCCTTGTTCGGCATCGTCCAGCATGTCGATCATCGCTCCCAGATCGGCTGGATTGAAAGTAGCAAGCCTAGATGGTCTTACTGCTGACTTAGGGTCTTCCACTTGCTCACGGATTCGCCAGAATTCTTTTAAGAGCTCCTCAGCACAGTCTTCTGCACTCGATGAGCGTGAGCTCAGCACATCGTTAATTCGCTTATCAACCTTCTCTTTTGTGACACTGGACGGTAGATTCGATCTCTTGTCCTGATCGGTTCTCATGGAAGACAAGAAATCAGACGGTCTGATACTGTTCGTATCGTTGGTAGAGACTCTTTGGTTGTACTCAACCTGCCCCTCAAGTCTGTTAACAAATACGCGTTGGCTATCACTTAATTTATCATTGGGCAAAACCTCTTCAGGAGCTCCCGGGATCGACTCAGCGAGAAGGTTACTTAGATTTGTAAGTGATTGCCCAAGATCTTGACACCGTTCCAGGGCGGATTCCAGAACTTGGTGCCATAGTTTGGGGTGCTCAGAAAGTGCAGAGACGAATTCTTTGTTGGGAGTGCGTCCCACTGAAGGACGAATAAAAAAGTCAGTCAGAAGAGAGATAGGGAGATCGACATCACCGGATATGTTTTCCACCTGAATGAGTAACCCTTCAAGTAGAGATTCGTGGAGGGAGTTAAATCCAGAAAGAGGTCTTAACGGATTGTGATCCTGGTCCTTGCTTGCTTGACTGAGGCGATCACTGAGAGCTTCAAAAGCTTCTTCGACTTCCTCTTTTCCCAGGGTTTCTGCGTATCGTCGGGGATCGCGGAGAAGGGTGCCATAGAAGTCTTGCTGGCTTCGGTTCTTGGCGAGAACCGAAACGTAGTCTTCAGGAGAAACATCGGAAAGGGATCGCCATGCCCTGAGAGCGTGACCGCGTACTTCATCATCGTCGTGGTCGAGTAAACTCTCCGCAATATCGGCATGTGTGGAGTCACCATTCTTTTCGAGAGCTTCGAGAGCTCGTTTCCGCGTGCCTGTCTTTTCCTCCTCATCGTTTGCAACCTGAACGAGTTGATCACCCGCATCGGAAACGCCGCCCCATTGGACAGCGAGCGTCACTGCCCAGAGTCTTTCCATGTCATCGTCTGATGTGAGATATCGTTTTAGGAACGAACCAGGGTCTGAGGGACAGTGCCGGGACAAGGCTGAATCGATTCTCTCGCCGACACCTTGTATTTCGAACCAGGGAGGATGTATTTCGAACCAGGGAGGATGATGGCCTTTACGCCCCCACTCGATAACTGCGCTCAGCAGTTCTTTTCTTTCGTCTGAACTAAGACGCGGCAGGCTTCCGAATATAGCAACTTCCGGTTCGTTGTCGGCGAGGTGCTCGCGGAAGGCACCGTGGTTGTCAATCGTAGCTAACGTGGCCGCAACCGTCCTGAGTTTAGGGACGATTCGTTCTCTACCATGGAGTGTTTCAGCGATGAGCAGGGATCGTTGTTTGCGGGTCTTGACTGAGTGAAGCTTCTCCGCCACCAGTTTATCTCGATACCGCTTGTGTATAAACCGGTATCGATCACCTTCGGCGAGAGTGAATAGTCGAGATTGAAGCAACCAGTTGACTTCGGCTGGAGTGACTGGTTGCTCATGTCCTACCAAAGGGTTGCTCAGTTCGTCAATGGCGTCCCGTACAGACCAAGTCTCTTGCCCAGCAAGATATGATAGGCACGCCATCAGACTGGCTAAGTATCGGAGTCGGTGACGAGAGGGGGCCTGAGCAATTTCAATGTCTGCATCGCTCTTCACGAGCCGAGCATCGATTCGCTGATCCCACAACTCTTCGCGTGTGGAGGGTAGTTGGCCTGTCTCATTGAACTTCCGAGCCAACTCGAACCCGTCAAATGCCAAAGAGAGTAAATCGAAAAACCCGCGCTTCCGACACACCCCAAAGAAAGACTTGCGTTGTTCAACATCGGGGATGAGATGAGAATATTCCTCTCCAATGGGCTGGTCGGGAAAAGCAAGAAGTTCAACGTCTCCTTGCTGAGCCCAACGTTTCAGTTTAGAGAAGTTGTTCCACTCTCGCTCCCTTGAAGAGATCAGAAAATGAAGATTCGAAACCTCGTCCTGCATCTCCTGGAGGGCAGCTTCCAAGCTGATAGCAAAGCTTGGATCTTGGCGGATTCGTGTGTCCACTTCGTCAATGAAGAGATGAACACCGTGACTGTGTGCGGCAGCAATGTGCTTGTATAGATCGCCCGAGGGTTGCGCTAATATCGCCTCCCGAATCGATTTGGAGGCAGGAATGGTGTGGCTGCTGCAATCCAAGTAGAGAGGAAATGGAGCGTCACCATCCTGGTCAATGAAGTGATTCAAAGCGTCCCCGTAACCTTTAAAAAGAAGATAGGATTTCCCCGCACCGGCACGGCCAAGAACAACGGCCTTGCTCAAGTCCACTAAGTTCTCATCCTTGATCTCGGTGAAGCCAAGAAGCGAGAAAACACCACCTCTCCGACTCGACTCGTGCTCTTTTTTCGGTATGAGTGTGCGGGGAATGTACGGATCCCGCTTTTTCGCTGCCTTCTCCCAATCGGGAAGGGCTTCACTTCTTGCAAAATCGAGGGCGTCTTCTTTGAGTCCCATTGCACACTAAGGAATCGATGATTGTCAACTGTCTACCAAGTGAATCGCTGTGTTGGTAAAGCGTTGGAACTGCAGTTACGGTATCTTTAAGATTAAGTGTCATTGACGTTTTCCTTTGCTGCCGAACTGGTCTTTTTGCCGCACGACGAAGTCCTTTTTGCACAGGAGAGCTGGTCTAATTCTCGGTGCCTGGTGGTCTTCTTGTGTGAGGACAGCGCGTTGTCCATGGCCTTTGGTTCATTTGCCGCTCGTCGAATTCAGGGTAAGCGAGTTGCGAGCCCAAGTCTTCCATCTGTAATCGTCAACTGGATTACCGGAGCTCAAAGGCAGCCACCTGGGCCGACACGTGAAAGCGCAGGGCTTAACATTAAGCCTTGCTCATACGAGGCTCACATGCTCCTGAAGCAGTTGTAAACCAGCGGTGACATCGTGTACAAAGAAAATACGAGACAAAAGCCGGGCAGCGGGCGGTCGCATCGTGCATTAGGGAGCAAATAATGGCCGACCTGTCCAGATTGGAGAACCCCGTTCCCTTCACCGCAATCTCATGCGTTAGCCCTGTTCTGAAACCCTCTTATGCACTTGGCAGGAAGACCAGTAGCGAGACCGGCGGGGACGAACGCCAGCAGCGGAGGAGGCACAGCCGGTCGAGGCGATCCGGCAGCGGCCAAGAAGAACGCATCGAGACGAGGTGTTCAGAGAGCGTTTGATTTATCCTTCGAATGGGGTTGAGAGAGGACGTGAGCGTCCAGAACTGCACCGGCCACTTAAACTGATCCCGCAGCTTACAGACGAATCGGTCGTCAACATTAAACGAGGGGCTGGATTATCGCATTATAATAGATACTTTTGAGCTTCATCCCGTCGGTTTGCATTACGGCTTACCGGGTTTGTTTATTTATACTCCATCCAACTGGCATACACACATCTCAAATGGAATACAGCACCACCTTCGCCGCTGGCACGCTGCTCTACGACGAAAGTCTCCAGGTCCTGGAGGCTGCTGGTACGACCGAGAAGATTGAGGAGGTAAGTGATGACGTGTTGGACATCCGTTCGCAGTCGGGACGGGAGCGACGGTTGGTGGAGGTGAAGCGCCGACTCGGTGCGGTGGAACAGGATGTGCTGCGGGATTTTCTGAAGCTCAGCAGTGCGGAGCAGAAGGTTGTCCTCTACTATGCCGCGATCAAGGCGTATCCGCTCGTGCACGATCTGCACATGCACGTTGTCTTGCCTGCGTGGCGCTCGATCATGCAGGAAGTCCATCGTGCGGACATCCAGCGTTTCCTGGACGGACGAGCAGACAACCACCCGGAAATCGATGCATGGAGCGAGAGCACGCTCGATAAAGTTCAGCAGGTCTTCCGCAAGATGCTGCGGGAGGTTGATCTGCTCACGCCCGACGAGAAACTTCAGGCTCTTCACCTGCCGAGCCCGTTCTGGGCGCGATTTGTTCGGGCTGGAGATCTGTGGTTTCTTGAAGCGATGCTGGTCGAAAAGGAGGTGCGAGAGACCGCTGTTCAGATCGTGCGCTCGTAGCCTACTGCATTGGGTGTTCTTTTTGCTCCTTAACCCCGAAACCATTCAACGAAGTGTATGCTTGACGCGCTATTTAATTTTTTGCGGGACGATGACTTCCAGGATCCGGAGTCCGGGCGTATGAATTTCCCTGCGTACTTGTATGCCTATCCAGCAGAAGAAGAGTATGCATTCCGGAAGGAACTACCGAAGCTGTGTGAGAAGTTTGACCGGTTTCCGATTTTACAGGTGCCTATGGTCGTGAACGTGTTCGACCGGCTCCTCAAGCACCTTGAGACAGAGTCGTTCGGCTCGAAAAGCTACCTGGACATCGTGCTTGAGCAGGAGGACGACGCGCCGAAAAAGGTAAACCGCCTTCTGCGAAAGGTGCTGGAGAAGGGGAATGGCTTCTATCGTTCGATCCACGAGGACGTCCGCGCTCATCAAGGCGCCGGAGACGGCGAAGAAACCCGGTCGTACGTGTTTGTGCACGGATGGGGAAGCATTCACCCGTACCTCACCGCCCATCAGTTTATGAGCTGTATGGAGCGGCACATCGAGGGATATAAGATGATTCTTCTCTACCCTGGGACGTTCTCGGAGGGTAAGCTCCAGTTCCTCGGCAAGGTCGACGGTCGCGGTCCCTACCGTGCTCAGTGCCTGAACGAACAAATTCAGGCCAGCGGGACTGCACGAGCTGTCTGATGTCGGCTTCCTCGCTTGTTTGACATATAACAGGGCCGGATTTCTAACAGGTGCTCTGTTTTCCGTAACTGCATAGACACCACACGCCTCTTTATGAAGCTTGAATCACTGTACGAACGCGATATCACGCGATCGGTGGATCCGGTAGCAAAAGTGGACCACCGGGACGCGGATGTCATTCAGCAGGAAATCGAGGAGTACTTCTTTACGGATGCCCTCTTCGAGAACTTCCATGGCTTTCTGTCGCGCTTCGTTGGTGGCACTGACGAGACGACGGGCTTTTGGGTTAATGGCTTCTATGGGTCCGGTAAGTCTCATTTTCTGAAATACCTGTTCTACCTGCTCTCCGACGAGCACGGAGACACTGCTTTCAAGCACCTCATCGATAGTCTTAACAAGAAGGCGGCATCGCTCGGCGACCCGATGAAGGTCCCGGATGCCCAGTTGTACCACAAAAAACTGCAGCAGCTTGATGTCGCGCCGGTGATGTTCAACATCAGCGCCTTCGCGAAAAAGGGCGAGGATGACGAGACAACAGTCACGGAGACCTTCTTCAATCGCTTCAATCACTACCGTGGGTATCACAAGTCGGACCTTCGGATTGCGCGGTTCGAGAAGCAGCTGGACCGTGACGGAGCGCTCGACGCGTTCAAAGCGGCCTTCCGGGACAAAACCGGCGAGAAATGGGAGGAAGAAGCCCTGATGGCGGTCGATTTCCACCTGGACGCGGTGCTGGATGCAGCCGTAACCGTGTCCAGCCTCGATGAGGAGTCCACGCGGAAGGCGTTGCTTCGTGACGTGGAGGTCTCGACGGATGAGTTCGTCGACGAGATCGAGACCTATCTGGACGAGCAACCAGACACCTTCCGCCTCGTCTTCCTGGTGGATGAGGTTAGCCAGTTCATGTCTGGCAACGAGAATATGCTGCTGGATCTGCAGACCATCGTCGAGCAGATCGGCACGCGGTGCAAGGATCAGGTGTGGGTGGCCTGCACGGCGCAGCAGGAATTGAAAGAGCTGCTGGATACCACGCAGGTCAACAGCATCCGCGATTCGTTCGGGAAGATCATCGCCCGGTTTGAGCAGCTTCCACTGGAAGCGCAGGAGGCTGATCGAATTGCCAAGAAGCGTATCCTGGAGAAGAGCGAAAGCGACAAAGACGGCGAGACGAACGCGGTCCGGTATCTCTCGAATTACTTCGCAGAGAACGAGACGGCGCTGCGGAATCAGTTTGAGCGCGGCAACGACGTGTACCGCGGCATCCAGAGTGAAGAGGAGTTCGTCGAGTGCTACCCGTTCGTACCCTACCAGTTTACACTCATCACAGACGTCATCCAGTCGTTCGTCCAGGAGAGCTTTCTGGTGCCGGGCGTCAGTGGCACGGAACGCTCGCTGATTGGCATCACGCACGAGACCGCCAAGGCGTGCAAAGACGAGGAGGTCGGCTACGTCGTACCGTTCGACGCCTTTTTCAACAAGCAGATCAAGGACAACCTGAAGAACGTCGCTCGCAATGTGATCTCGCGTGCGATGAAGCTCGAAAAAGTGCAGGAGAAGCCGTTCTGGCAACGCGTTGTGCGCGCGCTATTTCTGCTTGCGTACCTCTCAGACACAAAGTCGAAGAACTTCCCGTCGACGGTGGAAAACATCGCGTTCGTGCTAATGGACGAGGTGGATCAGGGGAAGACAGAGCTCCAGCACAAGACGCAGAAGGCGCTCGATTACCTCGTTGACAACAATGTGGTGAGCGTCGACGGCAGCTCGTATCGCTTCTTAATGGAGGAGGAGATTCGGGTCAAGAACAACATCGACGAGTTCAATATTAGGCCCGGCGACCGGCTCGAATTTCTCGATCGTACCATCGTCGGTCCGCTGCTGGACTGGAGCAAGACGTATTCGCTCGATGGAACGAAAATCAACCTGAAGCGACAAGTCGACCGGAAAGAGATCGACCCGAACGGCACCATTCCGGTTCAGATCCTGGTCACGCAAGGAGGCGATCCGGATCGGTTTGCGCTGGACCGCGCGAAGAAAGACCTCGTGTTTTGCATCCACGAGGCGTTCGGAACAGAGCAGCGCGTGAAGCTGGACGAGGCCGTGAAGGTCAATGCGTTTAAGCGCGCCAACTACGACCGAGCAGAGGGCAAGCGCAGAGAGGCCATTCAGATGTTCGCCGAGCAGGCCCAGGATACCGTCAACGAGCTTCGAACCTGGTTCGCAGAGGCACTGAAGAACGGCCGGTACGTGTCGGCGCAGCAGGTGAACGATGCCTCCGACCACGCCGGTGGATCGGCCAAAGACCGCTATATGTCGATTCTGGACGCGCACATCCGCGACATCTACGGCAAGCGGGATTTAGCAACGGATTACGCCAGCAACGAGCCCGCGCTGGTGCAGATCGCAGAAGACCCGCAAAGGGCGTTTGGCGCTTCGCTTCAGCCGGCGGAGCAGGAGGTTCACAACTACCTCCGGAATGCGCCAGCCCCGAATGCGACGGATACCATCAACCAATTTTCCGGCATCCCTTACGGCTGGCAGGCGAAGGAGGTTATCCACATCCTGCTTAATCTGGAGCGCTCAAACAAGTGGACGTTCCAGTTCAACAGTGAGGATGTCTCACGTAGGATATTTGTGGAGAAGGCGGTCAACCGGTCCAGCCGCGCGTCCATCACGCTTCGTCAGCAGGAAGAAATCGATCCCACCCTGCTGTTTCAGGTGACGGAGGCCATCAACCACTCCATGTTCACCGACACACAGGTCCACCAGGAAACGAACCCGAAGCGCCTCGACGCCGCAATCACCGAGGTTTTCGAGCAGAAGAGAGCACGCTACGACGACAAGGCGCACAGGGAGTCGTCCATGCCTTGCGCGACGCATCTCGAAGCAGCGCGAGACGCATTTGCCGATCTCCTGGCGTATAAGAAGAAAGCAAAACGCTTTGAGGCCATCATTGACCGGGCAGACGAGGTGGGCGAACTCGTCGATCGGGCGGAGCGGACGATGGAGTTCGTGGAGACGCACGGTGACGACTACCGCGCCATGCGAGACTTCGTAAGTCGGAGAGCCTCAGACTTCGACCAACTGGAACCAGCAGATCGCGAGGTCGCGGAGAAGCTCAAAGAATATGTCCGCTCGGAGGATACGCCGTACGGACGCATTTTTCGCGAGATGAGCACGTACTACCAGAACGTCCAGGACGCCCTCAACGCCAGAATTGAAGCGCTTCGTGAGCGTGTGATCGAGAAATACGAGAACGCGTTTGATGAGCTCGAATCCTATCAAGAGGAGATGGACGTGGACGGCGTTCTGCCCGCACGCTCCTCCAAAATCGACCGTGTCAAGACCTACTCGGATCCCTACCAGCTCGATGCGGAAGTCTCGAAAGTCAGCGAGTTCAAGAGGAGGTACCGGGTACAAATTCGGAACCGCCACGAGGCGAAGAAGGCCTCTTCAGTTCCTTTGGAGAAGCAGAGCGATTCAGAAAGAACGGGCGATGCGGGAACGAGCAGCACCGGCGATGGAGAGCAGCCCGGAACCGAACAGCCCGCCCCGCCCGCTCCAGCGAAAACGTCCGAATCGTTCTCCGTCGACACGGAAATGCCTGCGCAAGACCTGGAAACGAAGGAAGATGTCGACGCCTTCGTGGAGTCCTTGCGCAAGCGCCTCTACAAGCGCATCGACGACGACAAGATTCTCCTCATCGGCTCGTAAATGAGGTTTGGGATGTGGGAGACGAGGAGCAACCCGTTGTGCTGCCCGCCCGCGATCTCTCAACCTGAGTGCCTGAACGATCTCCTCGGGTCCAGCCGCCTGGCGCTAAACACTCTGTATTTCGAATTCAGCATTCCACATGGATACATCCAACCTGAAGCCCTTCGCCACCGAGATGCGCACCCTGTTGATGAACGGGGTGAAGCAGCAAATGCGGTACTGGGGCTTTGCCGATGGCCCGGAACCGTCCGAGACCGTTGAGAAGGTGGAAGGCGGCTATCTGTTCCGCGGGGCGGTGCATCGCGGCGAACGTGTCCCCGCCAAGTGGAAGGCGCTGAAGAAGGCCGTCAAGGATCACTCCGTGAGCGATGTGGTGGAGGCTGCGGCGTCCACCTGGTTTAATCGCCTCATGGCCATTCGCATCCTGGAGAAAAACGGCCATGACCGCACGATCCTGGGCTACGCGCCGAGTACGAGCCAGCCACAGATCCTGTACAACGCCGCCCAGGGCATCCTGCCGTACGGCACCAAGGGGCAGAAGCAGACCATCCGGAAGGCGATTCAGGACGGGGACGACGATGCCGCGCTCCGGATCCTGCTCACCGCGTACGCCAACGACCACGACCTGCTCAAGGACGTGTTCGGTCGCGTAGAGGACTACACCGAGCTCCTCCTGCCCACCCGCCTCACCAACGACGGCGGCATCCTCGACACCATCGTCACCACCGATGCCATCACCGACGAGGACTACGAACAGGTGGAGCTGATCGGCTGGCTCTACCAGTTCTACATCTCGGAGAAGAAAGACGAGGTGTATGACCAGAGCGGGAAATTCCGCCCGGAGGACATCCCCGCCGCTACACAGATCTTCACGCCGAACTGGATCGTGAAGTACATGGTGGAGAACACAGTGGGTACGCTGTGGCTGGAGGCGAACCCGGACTCGTCGCTGCGCGAGGACATGGAGTACCTGGTGGAAAATGAGGGAGAGGGGAAGAAAGAGAACGACGGGGAGCCGCTGGTAAAGGAGCCGCGGGACCTGCAGCTGTTCGACCCGGCGGCCGGTTCGGGGCACATCCTCGTGGAAGGCTTCGACCTACTCGTGAAGATCTACACGGAGGCGGGCTACACCACGCGGGAGGCGGTGGAGTTTATCCTGACGGAGAACCTGCTGGGACTAGACATCGACCGCCGCGCGGCGGAGCTGGCACGGTTTGCCCTGCTGATGAAGGCCGCTCAGCACGATAAGCGCGTTCTGAAGCGGCGCGACCTGCGACCGCAGGTATACGCCATGCCAGAGCCGCGAACATTCTCCAACGACGACCTGCGCGCGTACCTGGGCGACGACGCGATGGACCAGCATGGGGAGGCGATCCGGGAGGTGCTCGAACAGATCCGCGAGCACGGACAAAACGTGGGCTCGGCGCTCAAGCTACTGCTCTCCGAGGACGCCCGTGCGGCGATTCGCGATGCGGTCTCCGACTGGGGCCGCCGCGTGCAAAACGACGAGGTAAACTTTCTGGAGCGCCAGCTGCACGACGAGCTGGTTCAGTACCTGCAACCGGTCCTCCTTCTGACGGGGCGATACCCCGCGGTGGCGATGAACCCGCCGTATACGAACGACAGCAACATGAACAGTTGCCTTAAGTCTTATCTGGGTAAAGCATACCCGGATAGCAAGATAGGCTTTTCTGGTGTGTTTATGGAAGTCGCTTGTCGTCTCATAGAGCGCCGCGGTCGCATAGGGATGATAACACAGCAATCATGGATGTTCTTATCGTCTCTGAGAAAACTCAGGGTGAGACTGTTGGAAGAATATGAAATTGAGTCACTACTACACCTTGGTCCTGACGCATTTGATGAAGTTACAGGTGAGGTGGTTCAGACAGCGACATTCATTTTACAGGGGCAATTGCCTTCGCCTCGTGAAAAGACATTTGTACGATTGGTGGAGGGCAAGAGCAGCGAAGAAAAAAGAAGAATGATGATTTCTGGAAATTATATATATAAGAAAAGACAAGGTAAACTTCTAAGTATCCCAAACTGCCCGATTGTGTATCACTTTTCAGGCAAAATAATAAATATTTATGATAGAGGCGCATTTTTGAGTGACATAGCTCAGTCAGAGGGCTATTTAAAAACAGGAAACAACAAGAAGTTCACCCGATGCTTCTGGGAGGTCTCAAGTAATAAGATGGGTGTATACAAGTTTATTCAGAAAGGTGGGCGTAAGCGAAAGTGGTACGGGAATCGCTCATTTGTAGCCCTTTGGACTAAAGAGGCCATAAATCACTACAATACTGATTCAGTCGCTCGTCTTCTCGATGAGCAATACTGGAACTGGAAAGGGGCGACATGCTCGAAAATAGGTTCTGCTGGGAACGCATTCAGGCTTCTACCAGCTAATGACATCAATACATCAGGTAGTCCAACAATAATAAGTAACGAAGAAAATGTTGAAAACATTATAGCTTACATAAATTGCGGCGTGGCGCAGTATATACTCGACTCTGTGAACCCGTCTGTCAATACTCAGGTCAACAACATTCTCCAGCTCCCTTACCTGCGTGCGAAAATAAAACTCGGTGATAGACCAGTAGAGTGCGTACAATTGAGTCGCAGGGATCATGACTCTAGAGAGACCTCCTGGGATTTCGCCCAGCACCCGCTCGCCCAGCAAGACGCTGCGTCGGTCGAAGCGGCCTATGAATCCTGGCGGGAGGGTGCGGTGGACGACTTTCTGCAGCTGCACAGCAATGAGGAAGAGTTGAACGAGATCTTTATCGATCTCTACGGGCTGGAGGAGGAGCTGGAGCCGGACGTGGCGTTTGGCGACATCACCATCCTCGAAGACGAAATCGACCAGGATGCGCTGGACGAGCTGAACGAGCGTCGCGGGGAGATGACCCACGCCGAGGTGCGGGACGCGCTGAAAGAGACGTTCAAGATCGAAGTGCCGGTGCACCAGTTTCTGAGCTACGGCATCGGCGTCATGCTCGGACGGTACCGTCTCGGGAAGGATGGACTACACATTGCCCACCCCGATCCGAGTCGCGAAGAACTGGCACCGTACACGGTTGAGACGCCCGACGGCGAAGCCACGTTTGAGATTGATGACGACGCCATCCTGCCTGTCATGGGGCAGGACAGCCCCTTCAGTGACGACGCCGTGTATCGCATGCGGCAGATCCTCGAGATGGTGTGGGGCAAAGACCAGCTCACCGATAGCGTCAACTTCGTGAACCGGGCGCTGTCCGTGGGCCGGAGCCGGGGGCTGAAGCGGAACTACACCAAGACCATGGAGGAGTGGTTGGTAAACGACTTGTGGGACTACCACGCTGATCAGTATAAAGTAAAGAATTACGGCAAAAAGCCGATCTACTGGCTGTTTCAGAGCCCCGAGAAGCACTTTCAGGGGCTCGTCTACATGCACCGCATGGATAAGTACACTGTGCAGAAAGTGCGGCAGCACTACCTGCACGTCTTTCAGAACTACCTCCGCAGCGAGATCGCCCCGCTGGAAGCCAAGAGCGACAGCGAGCGCACGAACGACGAGCAGAAGCGCCTGGAGACCCTCCGCGCCAAAGTCGAGGACACCCGCGCCTACGACCCCATCCTCAAAGAGGTCGCCGACCAGCAAATCGAAATCGACCTCGACGACGGCGTGCAGGAGAACTACCCGCTCTTCGGCGCCGCGGTGGCGCCGCTGTAAATCGAATCGCAATCAATCTCTACCAGACCAAGTCATATTATGGCTTTCGAAACCCCAATACCCGTCTGTGACGCCGTCGAAAACATTCGGCGCGGGAAATACCTGCTTCCTGCCATTCAGCGAGAGTTTGTATGGAAGCCTGATCAGATCATCCGGCTCTTCGACTCGCTGATGAAAGACTATCCGATCGGGTCGTTTCTTTTCTGGGATGTGGCGCCGGAAAAGGTCAAAGAGTACCAGTTTTACCGCTTCATCCAGGACTATCACGAGCGTGACCGCAAGCATAATGTCAAAGCGCAGCCGTCACAAGAACAGGATGTCGTTGCCGTTCTGGATGGTCAACAACGCCTGACATCCCTCTACATCGCGCTGAAGGGAAGTTACGCACAGAAAAAGCGGTACTATCATTGGTCAAGCGACCACGCCTTCCCAGTCCGTCGTTTGTATCTCAATCTCACTCAGCCGTCGGACGATTTTGACCTGGAATATGACTTCCGATTCAAAGAAGAAGAGGAAGATGTCATTCAGGATGAAGACGGCACCTGGATGCGGCTCAATCGAGTGCTCGACTTCAGTAACTTGACAGATGTTTTCAACTTCTTGCGTGACTACGACCTTCTTACCGAAAGGCAGTTTCCTCAGGACGCGTTGACCTCTCTTCATGAGGCTGTCAACAAGCGAGGGGTGGTCAGTGCGTACATGGAGAAGGATCAAGACCTGGATAAAGTACTGAACATTTTTATTCGGGTGAACAGCGCGGGAACCGTATTGAGCTACTCCGATCTGCTACTGTCTATTGCAACCGCGCAGTGGAAAACGTTGGATGCGCGCGAGGAAATTTATAGCTTCGTGGAGGAGATCAACGACATCGGCCGTGGATTCAGCTTCGGAAAGGACTTCGTACTAAAGACATCACTGATGCTCGCAGGATTGGACACACGCTGGACGGTGTCCAACTTCACGCGAGAGAACATGGAGAAAATTGAATCCATGTGGCCGGAGATCAAGAAATCAATCCAGATCACGGTCCGGCTGATTAACAACTTCGGCTTCTCCGGCGGGAATCTGCCCTCGGAGAATGCAATCATCCCGATCGCCTATTACATGGCTCAATCCGAAGCCCCCTCTAATTTTGCAGATAGCAAATATCACGCGGAAGAGCGTAAGCGGATCAAGCACTGGCTCCACGTGGCTCTGCTGAAACGAACGTTCACGGGGCAGCCGGATCCGATTCTTCGAACATGTCGGGAGACGATCGATGAACACGGCGATGACGGATTCCCCGACGAGAAAATCGTGCAGGCGATGAAGCAGACGCCGCAGTCGATGCGCTTTGATGAGGAAGAGCTCGGGGCGCTTCTGGAAAACAAGTACGGGAAGACGTACACATTCGTCGTCCTGTCCATGCTGTATCCCTGGCTTGATTTCGACGGAACGCTTCAGCAAGACCACATCCATCCGAAGAAGAGCTTCCATAAGTCGCACCTACAAAGTGAGGGCGTGACCGACCCAATTGAGATCGACGCGTTCAAAGAACATAGAGATCAGATCCCTAACTTACAGTTGATTCAGGGAATCTCGAATAGCGAGAAGTCGGGTACGCCGTTTGATGAGTGGATTCAAGAAAAGTATCCGGACCCGGAGAAGCGTTCCCATTACATGAGGCAGAACTACATCCCGGATGATGTCGACTTTTCGATTTCTGAGTTCAGAACGTTCTTCAAAAAGCGGCGTGATCTCATGCTTCAAGCACTAAAGGATGCCATCGGCTGGCGAAAGATCGTCTCTGCCCCAGAAGACGGCTCGGACTCCGGAGATGAAAGAGAATACAGCTGGTAAGTGTCGATGACGCTTCTTTCAAACGAATTGTAGGTTTGATGCAGAATCAAGTCCACAGAGGCCGCTCAGAGTTCTCGTTTCTGTTCAGTCTGCTGAGGCGTTCTGATACTGGAAGATAACCTTCACTCTGATCTTACCTCATGCGATGCTACAAAAGGGTTGAATATGATCCTTGTTATTCGGAACCCTCCTCCGTTTCGGTTATTACACTTATCGAGGCAAGTATTCCCATGACTCTACGAGTGGTGAACCGATGTCTACTGTAGCTCAGGATACCACACGCGTCAACGGCCCTGATCAGTCAAGCCTTCAGCGTATGAAGAAGCTTGCGGGTGAAGTATCGTCGGTGACCATTGAGGTCAAGGGACGCACTGTCAAGTTGTCTGCGCCTGATGTACAGGCGTTGATGAAGGAAATAGAGGCAGCAGGTGAGCAGAAAGAAGCTCAAGAGGAGCTAACAACGACAGAGGCTGCTGAGCTGCTCAATGTGTCTCGTCCCCATCTGGTAAAACTACTGAAGCAGGGCGACATCCCGCATCACAAGGTAGGATCTCATCACCGCGTGTACCGCAAGGACGTTCTTGCATACAAGAACGAGCAGCGGGAACGAGCGGAAGACGCACTGCAAGCTCTCTCGGATCAAGCGCAAGAGCTCGGTATGGGGTACGGGTCGTAATTCGACCCGTTTACAAGCTGTCACTCCATTAGGGTCGGTGTCTCGTCTATACTGAGGCACCGACTTTTCTTGTGTGCTCACCTTTTGCCCATGCGTTCTACGCCCGTTGCCGTTCTGGATGCGAACGTACTGTATCCTGCACAACTTCGTGATTTGCTCATGCGGTTGGCTGTGGACGATCTTTTCCGGGCTCACTGGAGTGATAAAATCCACGATGAATGGATGCGGAACCTGGTCGCCAACCGAGATGACATTGGATGGGAGAACGTAGAATACACGCGGTCGCAGATGGAGAAAGCCCTCCCTGGAGCCTCGGTGGAGGGGTATGAGAAGCGTGTCGAAGGGTTATGGCTCCCCGATCCGAATGACCGCCATGTACTGGCAGCAGCCATTGAGATTAAGGCTGGTTACATCGTAACAAACAACCTGCGCGACTTTCCGGCCCGTATACTCGCCGCAGAGGGCATCTGCGCATGCTCTCCAGACGATTTCATTATGATGCTGTACCACAGGCATCCTGTTGATGCCTTCACCGTGGTGAAGACACTTCGGGCTTCCCTGTCCAATCCGCCACGTACCCCGGATGAATTGGTGGACGACTTTCAGAATGGAGGCCTGCAACGGGTGGCCACGGAAATGAGAGGACATCTCTCCGATATTTAGCCCTTGCAGATTCATCCATTTCCGGTTGTCTCTGGTCCTCATGAGCACGATGTTGTAAGGTCCTTCCGCGCTGTGTCTCATTTGCCTACTGCGTCCGATGAAGTCGATCTACCAGCACGCTCAAGAGCAATTCGGGCGTCGTGATGCGCTCCGTGTCCTCTTTCTCTTCGATAAGGAGAGGGACCACGAGGAAGAAATCGACGACTGGCAGCACGAAGACATCAAATGCCTGCGTGTCGATAGCCCCGGACTCCGGACAATTTACCAGATTGAGAAGGCGTATGAGGGAGAAAAAGTCCTCGTTTACCAGGCGTCTCCCCGCCCGCGTAATCTCGGCACCTACCCGCTGGCAGATCTTCTGATCGCGAATGCAGAACTGACCGTCAAGCCCGAGGCCGAGCTTGCGGATCGATACAGCCTGCAGCCGGATGAGGCGGAACGGCTGGCCTCTTTTTACCGAACGGATTTTCGTCACGCATCCGTACGCGACTTTCTCTCACCGATCCTTCAGACGGGGAGGTTCACGAAGAAAGCGGTCGAGCGCGGTCTCCTTGCGTACCACCTTGACTTGCTTTCAGCGCTCCCCAGTTCGTTTGACCATATCCTGGCAGGGGTGTTTATCCTGGCTCAAGATGACGATCGGTTTGACCGCTTCGTGAAAGACTGTGAGGAACGGGGGCTTGCAGAACCGCTCGCACACCGCATCGCCCGACGATTCGGTCTTGATGGCATGCACCTGGACCACGACCTCGTTGTGCGGGCTGCGCAGAAGCTCAAGTACAACCTCCTAACGCAGACCCTCGAAGCGGTTCGTCCTGAGGATCCATACGCAGCGCAGCTCGCGATTACGGATACGCAGCTTCTCACTCAGATTCGGACGCTCGCACAGGTGTGGGACTCGCACGCGGATCTCGTCCCCGGATATATCTCTGTTCTGGAAGAATTGGCCTCAGGTGTCACAGAGAAAGAGCTCCTGGATGTTTATGGGGCGGACGCATCCTACGGATACCTTACGCCAGGCGTCAAGCGATCTCGCCTGCAGCACGCGGCCGACATTTTACAGGCCCGTCCGTCCAGGAGTCGGCAGGTTGCGAAGTCGCTTCGAGGTGACGACAAGGCCGGTCGGGCAGCGGAAGTAATCTGGCACATCGCCTCTTTCTACCAGCTACGTGCGGATCACCCCGACCTCACGGCGACCGATCTGAATGCAGCGGTTCGGGCCTACACGGAGGTCCACCATCGGTGCGATCTGCACTACCGCAAGGCGATTCGTGCATATCAGGTGATCCAGCATCAACACCCGGATTTTCAGGAGCTCTTAGCCGACCCCATCAAACGGTTTGAGGCCTCGTACTCGCGGGACTTCGTCCATCCTATGAACACGAGCTGGCAGAAGCTGCTGGAAGAGGATCCAACAAAGCTCCGAACCCTTGAAGCCCGACCGCTTGACACCTTCTTTGACACGCATGTCGCAGGAGATCCGCCGAAAACCGCCGTCGTCATCTCAGACGGCTTGCGGTACGAGGCAGCGGCTGAGCTCGCGACGAGAGTGCAGCAGGACGATTGGAAATCCGTGGAGACGGGAGCCATGATGGCGCCGATGCCATCCGTCACATCGCTGGGCAAGGCCTGCCTGCTTCCTCACGAGACACTGACCTGGGAGGATCAGAAGATTCTTGCCGATGACCTGCGGACGCAAAGCACCCGGGATCGCGAGCGAGTGTTGCAGAAGGTCCGGTCCGACATCAAAGCGCTGACCTTTGATGATCTCATTAAGCATACGACGACGACGGGCCGCGACCTGTGCAAAGAGTATCCGATTCTGTTCGTGTATCACGATCGGATCGATGCCACGGGCGATAAGCCAGATACAGAGGAAGACACGCCGGAGGCTGTCGAGCGGGCGATCGAAGAAATCGGCTCCGTCATTCAGAAGCTCAACAACTTCAACGTCCGTCGTGTGCTAATCACGGCAGACCACGGATTTCTCTTCGCGATGGACATCCACGACTCCATGCAGGAAGATGCGCCGGAGACGTCCGGGACCGAGTGGCTGCGAAAAAACCGGTGTGTGGTCGCGTCTGAAGTCAAGGGGACGGATGGGTACCGCTTCCCATTGCGTGATGTGAGCCCCATTGACGAGGATGGTGTTGTTGCTGTGCCGCGAGCAGTCAATCGATACCTACATCGAGGGGCCGGGAAACGGTATGCACACGGAGGGGCGAGCCTGCAAGAGTTGGTTGTGCCGGTGCTTGAAGTTAAGAAGGCGAGCAAGGACAAAGCGCAGAAGGTGGATGTCCGTCTCGTAACAAACCATCGGCAGATCAATTCTGGTGTCCTAAAGGTGCAGTTGATGCAGGTGTCATCCCTCTCCAAAAGCGCCCGTGCCCGATCTTTAGACATTTACCTCGTAGATAACGAGGGAGAGCGAGTCTCGAATAAACAGCGGTTGACGTTTGAATCCACGTCTACCGACCCGACAGAGCGAATTCAAGATGCGATTCTCGAACTTTCGCCAGAGGCAAACACGATCAACACCTGTCGGCTTGTTGCTTACGATCCGGATGAGACCGGCCAGCTCAATCGTGTGATCGATGAGCACTTCACGATACAGCGTCTCTTTGAGCAAGATGGATTTTAGGTCTTCGAATGAGCGACTCAAGCAGAGGTAACCGCGAAGTTCTGACTTTTGCTCAACACAATGGAAGATCAAGAAGCCAATACGAACGATCACCTGTCGCCCGAATCTGACCTGGAGGCGCTGCAAACAAAGATTGTGCGTGCGTTAGAGGGTAAAGTCGTGCGCAAAGACCTCACGCAGCTCGTGAAGGGCAACGCCATCGTGCCCACGTACGTGCTCGAATACCTGCTGGGCCAGTACTGCCCCACTGACGACGACGACCTGATCCGGAACGGGGTCGAGAAAGTGCGGCAGATTGTCCGCAACCACTACGTGCACCGTGATGAGGCCGAGCTGGTCAAGTCCACGATCCGTCAGCAGAAAGAGCACAAGATCATCGACCGGGTGTCGGTACAGCTGAACGAGAATCGCGACATCTATGTGGCTGCGTTCTCCAATCTGGGGATTCGCGGTGTGGAAGTCTCTGAAGAGGTGATCGAGCAGCACCCGAAGCTGCTCACCAGCGGCGTGTGGTGCATCGTAGACATGGCGTATCTGCACACGGAGGAAGCCCGCCGCTCCCCGTGGATCATCGAGCGGCTCAAACCGATCCAGATGGGCAGCTTCGACGTGCAGGATTACAGAGCCTCGCGCAGCCAGTTCACCACCGACGAGTGGCTCGACCTGCTGATCCAGAGCATCGGGCTGAATCCGGCCACCCTGAGCCGGCGCAACAAGCTCTACCAGCTCGTGCGGCTCATTCCCTTCTGCGAGCGCAACTACAACCTGATTGAGCTCGGGCCCAAAGGCACCGGCAAGTCGCATATCTACTCCGAGTTCTCGCCGCACGGCATCCTCATTTCAGGTGGCGACGTCACCAAGGCGAAGCTTTTCGTCAACAACAACACCGGCGATATCGGCCTGGTTGGCTACTGGGATGTGGTCGGATTCGACGAGTTCGCGGGCCAAGACAAGCGCGTAAGCCGGGGGCTGGTCGACATCATGAAAAACTACATGGCCAACCGCAGCTTCTCGCGCGGACGCGACACGATGTCGGCCGAGGCCTCGATGGCGTTTATCGGCAACACCGACCGCTCGGTGCCCTACATGATCAAGCACTCGAACCTGTTTGAGCCGCTGCCGAAGGGCTACTACGACCCCGCCTTCATCGATCGCCTGCACTTCTACGTTCCGGGATGGGAGGTCGACAAGCTGCGCAACGAGATGTTTACGGGCGGCTACGGCCTGATTGTCGACTACCTGGCCGAGGCGTTGCACACGCTACGCGGGGAAGACTTCAGCCTGATGGCCCGCGAGCGTTTCGAGCTGGACGCCTCACTCACCAAGCGCGACCGCGACGGCACCATGAAGACCCTTTCGGGGCTGCTGAAGCTGCTGTATCCAAACAAGCAGTGCCCGAAAGACGAAATGAAGCGTCTGCTGGAGTTTGCAATGGAAGGACGCAAGCGCGTGAAGGAGCACCTGCTCCGTATCGACGAGACGTTCGAGGTGGTCGACTTCCAGTTCAGCGACCGGGCAAGCGGGAGCGTCACCGCTGTAGATACGCTGGAGTTTCGCCAGTACCCGCAGCTTGTCGCCGACTACGAATCCGACGCAGACCGAGCCACGGGCACACGTGTGCCGGCGCCCGATCGTCCTGCCGAGCCGGGCGGCGAGCCTGACACAGAAACAGAGGACCCGGTGCTGGAAAGCGGGAGGCAGGTAGAGGTGATGGAGAACCAGAAGGGCATCTCCTACGAGACGCTCTTTGCCCCGTACCTGCGCGAGGCCACCAAGATCGAGATCATTGACCCCTACGTGCGGGCCTATCACCAGGTCAAGAACGTAATGGAGTTTTGCGACATGCTCCTCCGCACGCGCCCGGAAGGGGACGAGGTCGATGTTCACCTCATCACCGGCGCCGACACCGAAAACCAGGACGAGCAAGAGCAATTCTTAGACGAGCTCTCCGACAGCCTTGCGGGAACGGGCGTTCGGTTCACCTACGAGATTTCATGGGAGAGCATGCACGCCCGCTCGATCAAGACCGACACCGGCTGGAAGATTAGCTTAGACCGCGGGCTGGACATCTTTCAAGCGCCGACCAACCGTTTCGACCGGGGGCGCGTCAACCAGCAAGCCCGCCGCTGCAAGCCGTTTGAGGTCACCTACCTGCGTGATGAGGATGTGTCGTTGCAGGGTGGGGCGTAGATGTCTTTCTGTGTTCTACAGATGCTATAGAGCTTCTGAACGCGAGGCATGAGGCGCACGCTATGTGGCTTCTACAACATCACTGCAATCGCGATGTTGAGGAGCACCATTCCGCCTACAATCAGCAGCAGAAGCCGCAGGTGCTGTTTGGTATCGATAAGGGCCTGCTCTTGCTGCTGAAGGGCCTCTCGGTTGGAGCGCACTGCCGACTCCAGGGCATTTTGGTTGCTGCTTACCTGACCAAGACGGTCTTTGACGTTCCCCACCTGGTTGCTCGCCTGGATAATACGGTCGCCGTTGGACTGAATCCGGTCGATGATGGCTCGCTGCTGCTCGCTGTGGCGATCAATGGTCTCTTTGAGCTCGTCCTGCGAGGCGTCGAGGGTCGCCGTGGACTCCTGGATGCGGGCTTCCATTGATTCGAACCGCGCAGGGAAGTCTACGTCGTCAATCTGTTCAATAAGAGCAGACGTGGCATCGGCCAAGTCTTGTGTGGCGGCCTGCACGTCGTGGGCGGCTTGCGCAGCCTCCTGCGCGGCTTCTTTGCTCGATTCGATATGCTGAATCGCCGTATCCAACTGGCTGAGTTCGCGCTGCAGCGTCTGGAGTGATTGGCTTACGTCAGGCACACTGGCGAAAGACGTCGATGCAGTGTCGTTTGAGGTTGGCATAAAAGAAGTACGTGTTCGAATCAACAAGAGAGAAAGAAGAGGCTAACATTCTGCTACGCAGCTGCCGGCTCGTGCTGGGCGTCCCCCAGAAAGTCCGCGTTGAACTGCTCAATCCAGTCGGCATGCACCCGAGCAATTTCTTCAGATACGAGCCCTTCGAGCTCGCGGTCGTAGCGCAGTAGCCATTCGCTGTAGGTATCCAGCGCTGAGAGGATGTCATCGTGCGAAAAGCTCTTGACCTCGCGGAAGCAGTGCCACCCGTCTGCCATGTCGCGGCGGAAGGCGTCGTAGGTACCTCCATCGGTTAGGCAGCGCGTAAAGGCACGCAACAGGTAGAGCGCGCCGTTGTCGGTGTACTCGGTGAGCAGGCGGTCGCACGCCCCACGGAGATGGTTAATCTTGTCGTCTACGCCTTCAGTGTCTTCGATGTAGTGCCACACCAGGTCCAGAGAGAACGTCCGGTCGTCGATAGCGCGCTGCAGCTCGGGCAGGTAGCGCGAGTTGAAATAGGTATTGACCCGCGTTCTGAAGGCGCCTCGGTCGTCCAGACCGGCTTGTACCGCCTCTTCCATCGTGCGCATGGCGGCTTGCCGCTGCGATGCAATCTGATCGTAGACAAAGTCAATGACGTAGCCGATGCACTGGTGCAACACGGTTTTCCCTTCGGCTTCGCGCACCTCTTGGGGAATGCGACGGGCTTTTTCCGGGGACACATACCGCCCAATGTAGGTCTGCACGGCATTGATAAAGCCTTCGTCCCCGACGTCTTGGATCGTGGCCTCGATGATCCCGCGGCGGTAGTCAACGGTATAGTCTTGAATCAGCCCGACGGTGGAAAGGCGATAGACCGCCCGAAACGTATCGTCCTGGTTGCGACGACGCCGATACTGGCGCTGCAAGAAGTCGTCGTGCTCCTCGACCGACTCGTAGGGCGGCCAGTCGTTGCGCTTTTTGTGGTAGGCCCATTTGAGCTTCTTGACGATGTCTTTGGCCTTGCGTGCCTTCCGACATGCGAGCCGGACGATGGATTTATTAAACCCGCGGTCGACCTGGGTTTTGAGGTGCTGCACAATCTCTTCGGTTGGGCCCTGGCCTTCAAAGTCGATCTCCACGGGGCGTGTCTCGCCTTCTTTCATCTTTCGAAGGAGGGCCAGAAGGTCGGTATCGTTCTCGCCTACTGCGCCGGTGAGCACGTCCACAACGATCTGCTTTTCCTTCTCGGGCCCTTTGAACGAGCCGTTGTGGAAGAAGTGGAGCAGCTCCAGGTCGGTACTCACCGGAGGCTTATCCTCGGGTTGCTCGACCTCTAACCCCGAATACAAGATCACGCAGCGCGATGCAGCTCCGTCACGGCCCGCGCGTCCGGCCTGCTGGTAGTACGATTCGATGGACTGCGGGATGTTCATGTGCACCGTGTACCGGATGTTGGGCTTGTTGATGCCCATGCCGAATGCCTTGGTGGCGACCAGCGTGTGGACCTCGTTGTTGGTAAACCGCTGTTGAGCACGGGTGAGGTCTTCGTCGCTTTGGCTGTCGTTTGAGCTTGCAAACGTTCCTACCTTGTCTCGTAGCGGCTGAACGCTCCTCACAGCGCTTGCGACTTGATCCACGCCGAATTTACCATTGGCATGTGGAGTGAATACCAGTCCGGCCTGGGTTGTGTCATCGCGCAGGCGGAAGAAATCGCGGGGGGCTGTATCTCCTTCGGATGAGAAGAGATCATGATCGGGCATGTTTGCGATCAGATCTTGCAACGCCTCTTTCTTGGCACGATAAGTCGCTTTCTTCTTATCCCACGCACTGGCGTGTTCGTCGATATCCTCGACGGGGACGTTGACCACGTCGAAGTGGAGCTCCTTGCGTTCCATAGAGGCCGGCGTAATTGTCTTCGTTTCCTCGCCGAACTCCAACTCACGTCGTACATCAGCCAGGACGTCGAAGGAGGCGGTGCCGGTGAGCGCAACGATCGGAAGCTGGCCGTCCCACTCATGATCGCAGTGGGCCCGGACGTTGGGCCCGAGGCGTAGATAAGCGGGGCGGAAGTCATGGCCCCACTCGGATACGCAGTGAGCCTCGTCGACCACGCAGTACGCAATCGGGCGCTCCAGCGTGCCGAGGTAGTCCCGAAACTCCTGAATCTGCAGGCGCTCCGGCGCGACAAACGCAAACTGGCAGCGTCCCGCCTTCATGTCCGCCTGGGCCCGCTTGCGTTCTTTCGCGTTCAGCGAGGAGTTGATAAACGTGACGTTGCCAATCCCCGCCTCTTCGAGGTTGGCCTTCTGGTCCTGCATGAGCGACTTCAGCGGCGACACGATCAGCGTAAGGCCCGGCTGCAGTAAGGCCGAAAGCTGATACGTGAGCGATTTGCCCGCGCCGGTAGGGAGCAGGCCGATCACATCGCGCCCCGGAAGGGTTTCGCAGAGGATATCGACCTGTTTGGGGCGGTAGGCCTGCTTCCGGAAAAGATTGCGGAGCAGGTAGAGTAGCGCCTGAAATGCAGGCTTCCCTTCGGCCCGCGTGTCATCCAGCGGTGGGTCGACGGAGACCGTCTTTTCCTCGGGGGCGCCGTGGGCATCGCTTTCCACCAGCCGTTTCTCTTTCTCAGGCGGTGGCGGATCGGGGAGCGTATAGGAAATAGGCGCTCCTCCAGCAATGTGGTGAGCTTCCGTGGGCGCATAAGCCGATCGCAGGGTTGCCACAGGCGCATCGATGCGGGATGGATCCAGCGTATTCAGGCGGGGATGTAGGAGCATCGAGGTGTCGAGCACCAGATCCGCACCGGCAAGCAGGTGTTGGGTCTCGTCATCATCTAACGGATCGCCGTCAAACGCGGTATCTGCGGGCGCAGCCTCTCGCGTGAGGGCGCTGCACGAGCGATCACGTGCTACGTGCAGGTCAATGTCGGGAACCGTGCGGCCTTCGCCTTCCAGGTCGAGTAGAGCGCTCAACAGCCTCTTGAGGTCGTCAACGGCCAAGCGAGCGCCCGGGAGGTCGCGCTCTACGACCACAATGTGCCAGGTGTCCTGGTCAAGGCTTAGGAGCGATGTGCGAGTAAGACGAATGAGAGCCTTCTGGATGCGAGCGACATGGATGGGAAGAAGCGCCAAGAGCATCCAGTTGCGCCCGGCTTCCGTGTTGAAGAGCGGGGTCTTGTAGTTCGTTGCCAGTAGCTTGGCATATGGATGGTCCTCCAAAGCCTCTTGAATAGGCGCTGCAGCCTCATCGGAGAGAGAAGATGTGTCTTCTGCTTGGATACGACCTGTTGCCCACCCTGCCTGCCGACAGGCTCGGTCACGCTTGGCGTCAAGCTTCTGTTGGGTTTTTCCATGGTAGGCCTCGCCATCTACCTCCAGAATAAGGCCCTGGGTTGTACGAGGCAGGTCGGGCAGGTCAAGAGCAAAATCGACCCGCTGATTGGTAAAGGGGTGCTGCCTGCGCTCTGAAACGATCGTATCCATCGCGCGCTGCGGCTGCGTAGCCTGGGGCGCCCATGCACCAGCCGCCGATGGGAGTCCGTCGCGCAGAAATGCCCCCTCGGCATCGCTATCAAGCTGATCGGCACGGTCGCCTGCAACCTGCGCAGGCGTGACGCCCGGCATGATCGGTGCCAGTGCCAAGCGTAGGCGCTCGTGGTCGGCCTCTGTGACCGCACGCGTGAAGGGAAACGAGATCGAACTGTTCGAGGGGGCTTCCTCCGTCCATCCTATTTCTGAGGCAAGGGCCCGCTCGACGTTGACCGGAGCCAGCGTGGGGAGCCCGCGCGACACGATGTTGCCCGCGACGGCAAGAATAGATGCTGCGGAGCCGCTATCGTCATCTGCAAGAGCCTCTTCATATCCCTCCTTGGCATATCCCTCATCAGTGCGGACCGAAAGATCGAATGCAGTTAGCCGATCGAGGAGTATATCGGCTAAGGGATCGTCTTGCGGGCTTAGATGCTTTCGAATAGCGGAGAGGCAATACCCAGCGCGCATGAGCGACATAGAAGTGGGTTAAAGAACGAAAGGCATGATGCTTGGTTGGCGGAGATTACAACATGCTGGGACACAACATGTTGTAAAAACGCAATATGGGAGAGCGGAGTAGAGGTTCAAATTGTAACGGCCCTCTCTACTCAAGGCAACCTGTCCTGAATGAAAATAGCACGTCGCCTTATTCCCACTGCCAGGACAAAACAAAAATAGGAAGGGAGAGACGAAGATGACCTTCCCCCGATTGAACGGACAGTTTAGAAAGGAAGAGTACCTGAATGCTAATCATCGTTCAGCACTCACAGAGGCCGTTGCAGTGTCGTCATACCGGGCCTCAAACTCCACCGGACTCACATATCCGAGCGCCGAGTGGAGGCGTTTGCGGTTGTACCACACCTCAATGTACTGAAAAAGGTCCTGCTTCGCTTCCGATCGGGTACGGTATCGCCGGCGATGGACGCGCTCGGTCTTCAGCGTTCCGAAAAAGCTCTCGACTGAGGCGTTGTCCAGGCAGTTCCCTCGCCGGCTCATGCTTCCGCGAAGATGGTGATCCGCCAAAATCGCCCGCTGGTCTTTTGAAGCGTACTGACAGCCGCGATCACTGTGATGGATCAGCCCCGCATTGGGAGTGCGCTGACGCAGGGCCATCTCCAGTGCCTCAGTGGCCAGTGCTCGCCCCAACGTCTCTTTCATGGCCCAGCCAACGACACGCCGCGACGAAAGATCTAACACCACCGACAGGTAGAGCCAGCCTGCATCGGTCGGGATGTAGGTGATGTCTGCTGCCCACTTCACGTCGGGAGCCTCAGCGGTAAAATCTTGCGCCAATATGTTCTCAAACGTTGGAAGCTGCGGATCTGAGACCGTGGTGCGGGGCCTGGTCCGAGCAGGCCTCATAGCCCTCAGGCCGGCTTTGCGCATCAACCGGGCCACTCTGTTTTCGCCACAGCCTCTGCCGTTTGATCGTAGTTGGCGACAGATGCGCGGACTTCCGTACGTCTGATCGGAGATCTCAAACTCCTCTCGGATCTGGCGCAACAGCACTTGGTTCGCCGCCGCTCGCCTACTTTTGGTGCCGTGCCGTCGGCGCCAGTCGTAGTATCCACTCCGACTGACACGAAGCACCGCACACATCCTGCTCACGGCAAATTGCCCACGATGGGCTTCGATGAACCGGTATCTCAGCGTAGGCGTCGCTCTACGGGAGCAGTGCTGAAGATACCGATCGCTTTTTTTAGGATTGCGTTCTCCTCTTCAACGCGAGCGAGGCGCCGCTTGAGGGCGTTCATCTCAGCATCCCTCACCTTGCCTTTTCCCGGAAACGCCTTCTTCGGGGCGCTCTCCTTTTTGAGCTTCGCGCGCCACTTATAGATCTGGCCGTCGGGAATCCCCAGATCACGCTCTGCTTGAGCTGTGTTGCCGATCCGGTCGGCCAGTTCAACGGCTTCAAGTTTAAACGCCCTGGTATACGTTCGTCGTTTTGTCATGGTCACCTCGGTTGATTGTGGATCAGAGAATATACGCCTTTCCGAGGTGTCCGCCAAACTGGGGGAAGGTCAAGGAGGGTGTCCACCGTCCTTGGGTAGAGAGATGCGATCTTGTGATGCGATCTTGTACAGTTCGCTTAGCGTAGCGAACCGCCCTTAGCTGGAAAACCAGTTCTCAATGTGTATATCTTCCGTCACCGCCTCATAGGCCTCAAAATCGGATGTATTACGCGTGACCAGGATGAGGGACCGCGTGGCGGCTATGGCCGCAATCTGTCCATCTACGAACGGCTGCGGGCGCCCTTGCGCCTCCAGCGCTGCGCGCGCCTCGCCGTGCCAGCGGGCGGCGTCACGGTCGTACGGAATGACGGGCATAGACGGGCGCACCACCTCCGCAAGGTAGTCGGCCAGATATCGGCGGCGCTTGCCTTCCGGCATCCGCCGCACGCCGTAGACGAGTTCATGCCAGGCTGGAGCAGGCAAGGCCACTTCACCGCTGTGTACATCCAATCGGTTTACGACAGCAGCATTCGGCTCTGGGCGTGCCGGTTCGGAGATGATATTCGTGTCCAAGAGGTAGCGAATCACAGGCGTACCTCGCGTCCAGGATCATCGCTCCGCAAACCGGTGAGGTCGTCTTTGGTGAGTGGCGACGGCCCATGCTGCTTGCGGAAGCGGCGGTAGGCGGTCCCAAACGAATCCGGCTGTTCGGCGACGGCCCGCTCCAACAGCAAGATCGCTTGCTGATTGAGGCTGCGACGTTCGGTATCAGCCAATTTCCGAATCCGGTCCATAACCTTTTCGGGAACGCCTTTAAGTGTGAGGGCAGACATAGGCAGAACAAGTGGTTTGAGGAATATGGTGTGTTATGGTTGCGTATTGCACCGCTTTGTACAGGACACGCTGCGCTCGGTTCACTTGTAGGGTTCACTTGTAGACCGAGCCTCCTCTACTGATGCAGACCGAATCCCCTCCTCAACAAGAGGCTGCCTCACGAAAACGCCAGCTCCAGCTGCATACCCGATGCGTCTTCGGCGATCAGCGAAGAGACCGTCAGGCCCAACAGGCGCAGTGGTTTCTCCGGCGGATGCGGCTCCCGAAGCAGCCGGTCGGCCCACTGCATCAGTACCTCGGCAGACGCCACCGGACGCTGAAGCGTCGTCTGGCGCGTGAGGACTTCGTGCCGATGGGTTTTCATCTTCAGCGTGACCGTCCGCCCTTTGTGCCCGGCACGCCCTAAGCGCTGGGCCACCCGCTCGGCAATCGGCTGCAGGCGATGCAGCATCTGCTCGGGACCGGTGATATTGCTGGAAAACGTCCGCTCGGCGCCGACGGACTTCCGTTCTCGGTTTGGGCGCACCGGACGCGGGTCTTCTCCCCGGGCCATCGCCGCAAACCACCGCCCGCGCTTACCGAAGCGTCGGACCAGGTCACGCTCGTCCATCTGTTGAAGATCGGCCCCGGTGTGGATGTCCATCTTCTCCATCGCTTCCGCCGTCACTGGACCCACGCCCCGAAACGCCTCGATCGGCAACGCGGCGATAAACGCCTGCATCTCCCCCGGACGTACCACCGTGCAGCCGCTTGGCTTCTCCCAGTCGGAGGCGACCTTGGCGACAAACTTGTTCGCGGCCACGCCCGCAGAGGCCGTCAAGTCGCGTTCCGTGCGGATGGCCGCGCGAATTTCCTCGGCGACAAGGTGCTGGAGGGCGGCCCTTGCTTCGGGGTGGTCACGTCGAGGTAGGTCTCGTCCAGCGAGCCCGGCTCAATGAGATCGGTGTACCGGCGAAGGATCTGGCGGATGGCGCGGGACTCCTCCTTGTAGATATCCATGCGAGGCGGCACAAAGATAAGATCCGGGCACCGGCGCGCCGCTTCCGCGGAGGGCTGCGCCGAGCGAATCCCGTACGGGCGGGCCTCATAGCTGGCTGTCATCACCACACCCCGCGGCGGCCCGCCTCCGACCGCGATCGGCTGGCCCGCATACCGGCCGGGATCGTCGCGCTGCTCGATGGACGCGTAGAAGGCGTCCATGTCCAGATGAATGATCTTACGGGACGCGTTGGGCACAGCACATAAGGCAGATAGCCGAGAAGATCGAAGGTCCAAAAGACTCCTTTGCGATACGATCAACGGAGCGTATCGTTTGCGCGACGGTCCGTCATATGACTGCATCATCCGATCCCATCCACTGATTGAGGTCGTTCCGAAGGCGCGTCAGTTCCGCGTCGGTCGGCGGCTCGTCCTCACGCAGGTAGTCGGCAAATCGGTTGATCTCCAGCGGGGATTCAGGCAGCACCTCCTGCTGGAGCGCCTCCGGGATGGGTGCTCCGGTGATCAATCCGTCGTGCTCGTTGCCCATCACCGGGATGCCTTCTTCGGCGCACCGAGCCGCCAGGCGATGCATCTTGTCGGCCTCGTTGCCCTGCAGGTACCACGCCAGCACACGCTTGCGCATCTCATGCCGGTCATATTTAGGGGCGCCATCGTCATCGGTTTGGGTTGCTCCATCAGCGTCGGTGCGGACGTAGTCGCTCTTGCGGAACGGCCGGGCGCACGCATTGCGCATCACATAGCCGCCGGCGTTGTATTTGTTTGCGTCCCAGTAGGCGCCGAGCAGGTCGTCGGCCAGCGCCCGCACCGCCTGCTTGAGCGGGCGAAAATGCTCCGAGGCCGCCTGGTACACTGTGTCGGCGTCGCCGCCGTCCTCCCGCACCGCACGCCGCACAATGCGGACTGCCTCTGGAATCGTCTGGAAGGCTTGCCGTAGTGCATTTTCCAGCGTTGCCTTCCAACCGCCCATGAACCCGGTCATGTACAGCAAGCTCTTGTATGCATCGCGGCTGATGCCGAGGGTGTCGGCGTTTGCCTGCTTCGACGTATTCAGGTAGCGGGAACGGAGCAGGGCGGTGTCGACGGTCGAGACTCGCTCGGTCGCCTCGATGATATCGCGGAGTTGGCTACTGGAGAGGTCGTAGTTGTAGAGACGCCCCGCGCCTTCCAGCCGGGCGAAGGCCGCCGCTTTCATCTCGCGGGAGCAGCTCTGCAGCGCACCGCCCTTCTCGGAGACGCGTCCGCTGATGGCCTGCACACGCCATGCGGTATCGTACGCCCATATATTGCCCCAGACGTGGCGGGGACGCTGGCGAATGATTGCCGCGTAACACCGGAGATCATTGAGATATGCCTTTTGAAGCCGGCGATGGGTCAGGTAGGCGCTTGTGTAATGCGGGCCGGGATAAATCCGCTTCCAGTGCGCCAAGGACACGTTCGTGGGCCACCCGTGCTCTTTGAGTTCCGCGTCGGAAGTATAGAAGTACGCCCGCACATGACGATTGAAGTCTACCGTGGTCTTACGGCGGACCTTGAGGCGGGCGGCCTCCACCTCACGTTTCTGGCGGACCAGGTGGGTCTCTACTGCGGCCTTGTCGAATTGCTTTGTCGCGTCTTTCAAGACCTGCAGCCCCTTAAGCAGCGACCCGTTGTATTGCTTGCGATTGCTATCGTAGAGCCGGGTCTGCTGCTTTTTGAGAGGTTTACATTGTCCAGTGAACGCATCAACGGAAGGCACACCGCTCTCCTTCGTATCGCTTTCGTTGTCTTCGTCAAACCGCCGTTCCAGAAAACGTCTGAGCCACTCCGGATCCACCTGAAACTCTCGTACCCTGTTATCTTGGGAACTGTGCTTCCGGTATGTGATGAGGCTGCGCTCGACAAGTGGCCTCCAGACCATGGCGGTCCGATCATGCTCCTCTGGAGACACGGGCAGGGTCTGCCGAATATGCTTGTAGTAAAACGGAAACCAGCCGTCCGATCGTTTCTGCTGGGCGGCCGACGAGCGGACAGCATGAACGAAGAAATGATGCGCTGCATCAGACAGCCCACGCGTTGCTTGTTCGATCATCTGAGCCTGGGATGAGCACACGGTCCACGTATCGCTGAAGTGAATGCCGTCTCGCTCAAAGAGTGCATTAGGGCCAGCTTTGCGGCCAACAGCGAAGGTGGCAGATGATGGGTCAGATCGATCTAAACCGCGTTTTTGGGAGCTATTGGAACTACATTCTGAATCCTTTGGCGTGTGGGTTGTGGTTGTTGGTTCGGGTTCCTCGTCGGGGCCTTGGGCTGTATGCGGGTCTTCTGTTGTGTGTGGGGCTGTGGTTTTATTCGGCTCTGGTTTGTTTAGGCACTCCCCATCAGCCTGATCTCCATCCCCGCCATCTCCCAACGAGCGATTCCGATAAACAGAAGACGAATCAGTAGAAGCCAATCCGACCTGAAGCCGGTCAAAGAGCGAAGGCTGTTCACCAAATGGCTGTTCGGCATCCAGGCGATGCTGGGCCAAGGCCACAGCCTCAAGCACGCGTGCCATTTCCTCAGGACGTGTGACGGTCAGCTGGTGCCCACCGACATACCGCTTGACGGTGAAAAGCGATATATCAATGTTGAGAATGCCGCCGCGATCTCTGACTGCCTCTGCATGACGATCTCGCATCTTGTCATAGACTGCCGAGATCGAGAGGTTGTATGTAAGACGCCTATCGCCGACTGCTGCATCCGTAAGCTCTTCCGTATTCAGGTTTAGCGTCTCGGATAACGCCCTGAGGCAGTCCAGAAACGCATCATCGGCAAGGTTTGGGCTAACCTCCGACAAGATCTCCGCCGCCCCTGAGGCCCTCACACGCCCCTGTGGGCGGCGGTCGCGATCGTCGTGCCAGTCCAGCCAGTCCACGGTTGCTTGGACGGCGATCGTATCGGGCGTGTACTCAGTCTGGCGCCGCCGATTCGTCTTCGGGTTGTACCGCCCGGGCCGGATGGCCATCACCGTCGTCTTCAGCGTCGTAATGCCGGCTTTGCGGATTGAGGAGCCCGTATGATCGTAAATGGCAGCCGAGTGCACTCGGACTGGACGCCCCCTGCCCTCAAGGCAGATATAGAGCACCACTCGGAGCCAGTCGACAGGCGCGACCTCTGGAGGCGTAGGATCCTCGTCCTGCCCACGTTTGGTAAGCGGATTATTCACCACCGCTTCCACCGCCGAACTGGTAGCTGCAAGATCGGCGACGTCCCGCTCCGAAAGCATTTTGATGTGCTCTGCGACTCGGTTTGGGTCACGTCCCTCCAGCGCAAGGTGAAGTTGACGCCGGGCCGTTTCCTCGCGGGTCAGCCCTTCATCACTGCTCGGCTGTTCGGCTCTGCAGTCCCTTCTGGAACTCCTGCGCCGTCTTGGCCGGTCCCGTCGTCCATAGCGGCGCGCCGATTGCGGTTCGTTGGCGTCCGATTCGTCGTCATCCTGCTTCGGGCCGGGACCGCTCCCATCATTCTGTGTCGGAGTTAGATCACAGTTTGGTGGGGGATGGTTTGACTGTTCGCAGTCATGCCGGCGGGGCGGCGAAAAGATGTGTCGGTGAGGCCGGGTAGTTGACTTTTGCGACGTGTGCGTGTTATCATCATGCATATACGGTAGTCGTTTTTTGCTGCTGTAATGAGTGCACCACATGATTCCTGCCTCCGACGGCGGTTTGAGCATGCGGTGCTGCGAATTGCAAGGGCGAGTCTGCGCCAACAGACTCGCCCTTTTGTGTCTCTCCCTATGAGATCTGCTTACGCGTCGAGTAGAAGCTGCTACCAGCATTGAGCAGTTCTCACATCGTGCTTCCAGGGTTGATCGGTATGGTTTCACGTTCCAATCATGCCGCCTGGAGTGTGGTGGTCTGCGGCATCTCCTCCCAGACCTGTCCATCCAGCGTGCGCCCCTTCGCCTTGCTATGGCGGCCGCCCCACTGCTTAAAGAAGAAAGGGACGTTTTCCTTCTGGCACTGGTCGCGGATCGACGTGACCCACTCCTTTTTTATCGGACGGGCGCTGTGGCCGGACTCGCCACCTACGATGACCCAGTCGATGCGTGTGAGATCAAGCCCGGTTAGGTCGCCGAGTAGCGGTTCCAGTGAAAGAAACCGCACCGATGCGTCAATAGGCCGCAACGCATCGACGCGGTGGAGGGCGTCACGGTCTTCGACACTCGTGCCCAACCATACATTGGGGAGCGGATATGCAAGGTCTGGGGTCTGCCCGTGCTGCTCCTCAGCTGCTTGGCGCCACCGTGCTTTCAGGGCCGCCGGGCTCGCATCCAGGTACGTGGCCATGCGCTCAGGGCGCTTCGTTAAGATTTGAAAGGTATGTGTCGGGGCGAGTGCCATCGTCGCGAACACCTTGTCAACAAAGCGGGAGGGCACCTTCGGATGAAAGAGATCTGACATCGAGTTGGCGAAGACCCTTCGCGGCTTCCGCCAGTGAAGCGGCTCCTCAAGCCGGTCCTCATGCGTTTTGACGACACCAGTCCAGTCGGTCCCGTGCTCGGTCCGCCGCGTGGTGCCATCGTAGCCATATCCCTGTCCATCGAGACGCCGGGCCATCATCATCGCGTAGCAGTGGTCACAGCCCCGTGAGACACGGCTACAGCCGGTCACGGGATTCCATGTTTCATCGGTCCATTCGATCTCACTCATATTTTGTGTCGGTTTATTTTGCTCAAATTATGCGCCAGTTCTCGATGCCCCCGACCAAAAAAAACGCCCGCCGTCCCTGCCGCGCTACGCATAAGCACAGGACAAGCGGACGCCTCGGCCTCGCGGCACGAGAACCAAAAAGTTGACTGCGTAGCGCGGCAGTCTTTCGCTTTGTTGGGAGGCCGCTAACTTTCTCCTGATAACGAAGATGCGGAAATATGGGAGATATCTGGAGATGTCTGTGTCGGCTTAAGAAGCTCCGCTCAGGCACGCCCGCCCAAGCGATTTACTGAAGCGATATCCAGAGAAAAGTCGGAGTGGAAGTGGGCTCTTCTTTTCTTGCCGAGAGCCGTAATTGCGGGGTCGGAAAGCGGTGCATCACCGCTGTAGAAGAGACACGTGTGTTCTGGTGGCGTCGGGTGCACACAGGACAGACGTCCCGCTGCTTCATATTCAGAGGGACTCCCCTTCAGGAGATTCTTACTCGGAGGGCCCGTCCTTGAGACGTGCCGGATCTCCGACGACTCGGTCGTATCCCCCAATCTCCTTCGACCACTGAGTGATATCCGCTCGATATCTGCGCAAGTATGTGAGCGTATCGTCAAACCCTTCGTGCTGTTGGTCCAGCACCTCCTTGAAGAGCCGGCTTGCGCCTTTTGCGAATGTCTGTCCTGACTTGTCCGGCAGTCGGTCGTCGATGAGCGCCTCTACCGCTGTTCGTCGTTGAGGTGGCTCGTCCAATGTGTGGTCCTCGTGCGCCTCTAAGGCTTCGATAATGGCCCGGGCCTGGTGCACGGCCGTCGGGTTTTCGGGCACCCCCGATGGAATCACACCGATAGATGCAGGGATGCTGCTGGGGTCGTTCCCAAGATCATGCAGCCAGAGCATGCGCTTGAGCACCGCGCGCTGGAACTGAATCCAGTCGCGCAAGGCTTCATTGGCATCGATCTTTTCAGAAATGCGGCCGATCTTGCCTTTGAGGGCGGCGCGGATGTCAGAAATGAGGGCCGAGCGTGCGAAAAACACGTTGTGCCTGCCCGATAGCGGTTCTTCCTCCTCGGAGGGGTGTGGGCGCGCGATCAACTGGGAGCCCTCCGGAATCCACTCCACGAGCGAGCGCGCCGGGCGCTGCTCCGGCGGCAGGTCCAGCAGAGGCCCTGGGGGCGCCTGCTGAGAGTCACCCAGTATGCCCTGTAGGCGACGTAGGTACCGTCTCCGGCGAAGCATTCGCTCTCTTATCCCCAGCTTACGGCGGCGCTCTTCAAGTCGCTCATAGGTCGCATAGAGCGCCGCGGCGCCGTCGGACTCCAGGCGCAATGCAAAGGTCTTCCAGACCGTTCCGATCAGAAACTGCCGGCGTTCTTTGGTCTCGCCTGCCGGGCGGTCTGCGTCCTGCTTACGGAGCCACTCTATGAAATGTAACGGATCCGTATCGTCTGTGGGATGCGGCGTTGTATCGGTGTCGATCCCCAGTTTCGCGTCGTGCGACCAGTCCAGCAGGTAGGTCGGCACCGGCCAGATGGGATGCCGCGACTCCGCTTCATTGTACAAAAAATCATGGATGCCGGACAGGGAGAGCGATTCACCGGCGCTTGAGTCAGACCGATCAGCGTCAGACATAGGGAAATCAGGCAATTGATGTGAGGTATTGTGAGCTCCGTACATGGAGATCATATCTAAGGCGTAGGCGGCGGGCCCATGCATCGTAAACCGTATTCAACAGAGATCTGCTGGGGCCACATGCTGAAGCTACAACCGCCTGAAACCCCAACCGCGTCAAGCACAACTATGCAATAAAAAGGGAGAACGGAGCGATTTGCAAAACCCGCTTCATGGCGCCCCCAAATTCTCATTCCGAAATAGACCTGAGGGGGGTAAGGACCTCAACGCAGGCTGTCAACGCCAGCTGGCGGGGTGCGTCTGGATGTCCCAATAGTCCCGCTCAGCGCCTTCAGACGGTACCACAGGTCACTGAATCGACGCCCCTACCGTCTCCTTCGACCAAAGCACAGGTCCCTGGCTCCAACGCTCAGATGCCACAGGCGGGCCAAACCGCTCGTATATCGCCGACGGACCCATCTTTTGAGCTATGATGGGAAGTATGATTAGAGTGGTTGGATCGATGAGCTCGAAGAGGAATTTGGGGACATCACCGAACTCCTTGTTGACGTTCACTTCAACGAAATCCGCGCCGATTTCTTTCTGGAGGCCCTGCCGACCATCAAGACACTCTCGAAAGAGTATGCGGGCAAGGCCCAGTTCTACATCCATCAGGAGCCCAACGACGAGTGCTACCTTCTCATTAGCCCCAAGCCCCACGAGTTCAACACGTCTTGGGTGAGCATGCAGAACCCCCGCGTGGCGCAGAAGGCCTACAATAAGTTCGCCGAGCCTTGCCTCAAGGCGATTATGGCGTATCCGGAGTATGACGAGGTCGATTGGCGTTTGGAGGGAAACGGTATGTATGCTCCGCAGGGTCTCACCAAGAGCCGCCTGATCGATACCTTCTTCTTCTATCAAACCAACGATCCCAACGAACCCAACACCGTCGCCTTCAGCGAGGACGAGATCGCAAACGCCGAAGAAGTGGCCTCTCGCTCCAAACCCAGCCTCTAACCTGAAATGGAGCCCTAAGACGTGGATCTTAGATATGGACCCTAAGAGTTACCCCAGCGACGAGCAATTTGCTAAATGGGCGAAGCGGTACGGTACAACCGGTGTGAAGACCTATGGTCTGACCGGAGGCAACAACCGGGGTTGTGTGGCAGTCTACCGGGAGATGTCGATGGCTGATCGCCAGCTACTGGCCCGTATGGAGTCAGTCGATGAGGAATATCCGGGCGCGTACGACTATCAACGTATGATTGTCGCCAACTGCCTCCTGTACCCGACCATCGACACCTATCCGCACCCACCCTTTGCTGCGGCTGAACTGTTTAACCGGATCCGTCAGCATGGCCACGGGCCTATTGACAATGACGAGGAACTGGTCACGGTAGACGAGCAGAAGGGTCAGATCCCCGCCCACATCACAAAAGACATCAAGAGCGCCCGTAAGGCCGCCTTTGACGCGTTCCATAACCCGAAAGTATCTTCCCTTTACACGGACCTAATTGTGGAGCTGGCCAGCGGACCACAGGGCGCCATCGATCCCCAGACCCTGGATTATCTCTGGAACCTCTCGCCGGGACGGCTCCGCGACCTCAGTGCCCGTATAGAGCAGGCTCATGCTGACATCCGCAAGGAGGCGTTGGAGTACCTGAAAAAAGAGTCGGACATGGACGGCGAAGAGAAACAGGCCCGTGCCAAACACGTCGAGCAGACCTTCGGGAGTCCGTTTGCGCCCATCGATGAGGTCGTAGGCGATCGCGCTACGCCTGACCCTGAAGACGACACGGACGAGGCCACGAATCAACAGCAACAGCAGCCTAAGCCAGGTGACGACGACGAACTTCCGCCCAACCGCGCCCCTACCCAGGAGGAATGGGAGGCGATGGTTGAGAAGGCGAACGAGCAGATGAATTGATCCGACAGATCTTACTAAACCCATTATCTTGATACAGTCATAGGACCACGGGATGCCGGAATCGCCATGGGAACGGGCTGAGCAACAAAACGAAGAGGCCCTCTCCAACCAAGACCGTGCCGAACAGCTTCAGCATAATGCCGAGAGTATGGGGCTGGCCGGCGCGGTTGGGTTTATGGCCATGGCAACTGTCGCCCCTATGGCCGCCAAGAGGGGCGCGAAGATGGGCGTAAAGGCTGCGGGAAAACGAGCCGCCCAGAGCAAAACCTACAAGAAGACCACCGAACGGGCCCAGGAATATGCCCGTAAGGCCGGTGCCTCTACCGGGTCCGTGGACAAAAAGTACATGGACCGAGCCGTTAAGGACGTGTCCAGTATTCGGGACCGCTCGAAGATTGCGGCGGCTCGGCAGTACGAGAGTTCGGGTGGGACGGACCTCACGCAATTCCTGGGGGACGTGGGCTTTAAGGGCCCCACCCGGCTCCGCGAGCGCGCCAGCGCCTACAGGGAGTTCAAACAGTCTAAGGCCGCGCAGGAAAAGGGGACCATGCGTGCCCTAAGTGAGGTCGGGTCCCAGGATGCCCAGAGTCAGCGGAAGCTTCTTGGGAGCGCGATGTCGCATTTTGGGGCGGAGCAGGCTGTGGTGTTCCCAACTACCTATGCCCTGGACTCGGCGCTCGGCGTAACGGAGGCCAGCTGGATTCAAAGGCTTTCTGGCCCAGTCGGCGATGGGCAGGAAAAGACGGAGGGCCGGTGGGGGGTCAGATTGGACTTTAAGCACCTTTGCTCCACGTTCTTTACCGTGGTTATGGGAGCTTGCGCCTTCCGGAATGATTCGGAGTTGAGTTTTCACCGTGTGGTTTACAAGGACTACCATCACCTATTTCCTGACTTGATCAGTCGCTCACGCTATCATCGTAGACGCAAAGCGTTGATGGGTATTCAGCGCGCGATGCTTCGCCTTCTGATGAACCGGCTCCGGCTGCTGGCGATGTGGCTCGCATTGGATTCGGCTCCGGTGACAACGGCAAAGTCTCCGCGCTGGAAGTCAGCCCAATTGTCGATTTGGGCTGCTGAGGCCGGGTTTGCGCCGTCGAAGCGTCAGTTTTTCCTTGGGTTTCGTCTGCATCTTCTCGTATCGAATACGGGAGCAATCTGTGACTTTGTGTTGAGTCCGGCCAATGTCGGGGAGCGCCGCGTCGCCGAGCACCTCCCGCCGTTGAGGCCGCGTGGCAGGCCCGGCTATACGCATTTTTTCAGTCGGCCTTTTTTGCGGAGGCGCGTCCGGTGTTGGCAGACAACGGATATTGTGGCGATTGGCTCGCCGGCTTGTTTGGAAAACACGGGGGACGGCTTTGGTATGCACTGCGGCGAAGCACCGAGGCCACTACGAAAAGCGAAGCGGCGCTGCGCGCTTGGCAACGAGGCCTGCGGGCTCGCATCGAGAGCGTCTTCGCGTCATTGGAAGATCAGTTCCAGATCGAAGAGACCCGTGCTCGGTCGGTGTGGGGCGTGATGACGCGCGTCGTTGCGAAGCTGCTCGCCTACATGGTGGGCTTTGTCGCCAACGAAGCACTTGGACGCTCGGGAACCGCCCTGAAAAGCCTCTATCGATGATTTACCCATAGCACAACCCGTAATATATGTTTCCTCATTGCAATACCTTACCCCATGAGACATTTCCTGACTCGATTTCTAACTTCTGTATGATGCGTCTTCAAACCAACATTCTAATGCTCTTAGGTGCAGCGCTTCTCGCTCTTTCGGGATGTCGTTCAGTTGACCACGTTCCGTATCACTCCACAGCCAGTATCCCATACGAGACTACATCTTCCATAACTCAGATGGAGCTGATCATAGGCGATGAGGATATGGCCGCAGAGCGTGATTACGTCGTGCTTGCGGCGGTAGACAACACGGAAATGGGATACGTTCTGATCGCTCCTTACACTGGTCTGACATCTGCAAGCTATAGCCTTGACAATGCTGTCATACCCCGTGCGGTGCCGATTGCCGATCGGAACGTAGATGCTCTGGTGGATGCAGCGCAGCGCGCAAACGACCACTGGTCTGACGCCGACCAAGATGGAAAGGGGACGTTCGTTGAGTTTATGCATGCCCCGCAGCAGGACGTTCTGCGCATAAGCGAGGACGTAGAGGAGTGGCGCCCGGCGCTCCGGTTTACGTTTTCCGCAACGCCTGATGGCCCTTCCGCTCGAATCCTGCTGGGGGATACGTCCGCAAGTGATTTGCAATCTGTGGTGCGCTTTACGGCGCGCGAACAAGTCGAAGATTTTCGAGATGTGTTGGTCCAGGCCCAAGACCGTGCTACAGAAATGAGCCGGTAGGGGGAGGCGCGTATCTCTGCGTTTGAACCCAACTTTTGAATCCGCCCTTAGCTGGAAAACCAGTTCTCGATGTGCACATCCCCCGTCAGCGCCTGATACGCTTCAAAATCGGATGTATTGCGCGTAACGAGGATGAGCGACCGGGTGGCGGCTATGGCCGCCGGGCGTGCCGGTTCGGAGACGATATTCGTATCCAGCAGGTAGCGAATCACAGGCGCACCTCGCGTCCCGGATCATCGCTCCGCAAGTCATCAAGGTCGCCCTTGGTGAGTGGCGACGGCCCATGCTGCTTGCGGAAGCGGCGGTAGGCGGTGCCAAATGAATCGGGCTGCTCAGCCACGGCGCGCTCCAATAGCAGGATGGCTTGCTGGTTGAGGCTGCGACGTTCGGTATCAGCCAATTCCCGAATGCGGTTCATCACGTCCTCCGGGATGCCTTTGAGGGTAAGCGCAGACATAGGTATGTGGTTTGTTATGGTTGCGTATTGCACCAAAGTATATCCAGGTTGTAGCTCCCAGGTTCGCTCTTGCACGAACAGGGAATCCCATGTCCAATGGGCCCGAACTTTCGTGGCGTGTCGAAAATCACTCGGCGTCCCGCTTCGATTCAAACCCTGCCTTGCCCATGTCCTCAACATACTTGACGGCTTTTAGCACTGCCTCCAGTCCGATCGGGGGCAGCACGTTTTGTTCAGAATCATCCTGACTGGGCTGATCCTCTTCTGAGGACGCTTGTGAAGATGTCCCGTTGGAGCGGGTCTTAACGCGCCGGACATGCGTGTGGAGGTAGCGCTCCGAGAGGCTGTGCAGGCCCGCACGACGGCACACGAGGTAGGCCACCGACTCCGCTTCAATCTCGCGCTGGGCAGGAGAGAGCGTCCGGCGATCCGGCCACCAGTCTGTTTCCGAAGCACCCAGGTGGCCACACAAAAGATGGGCCATCTCGTGGGCGAAGGTGGCATACTGCTCGGCGGCGGTTACATCGCTGGAGGAGTCATCCCCTCGGGGCTTGGTCGTGTTGGGGCCGCGTAGCATGATGACGTGGGTATACCTGCTGGAGGCCGCGAAACGAGGCCCGTTCGACGCGATGAATCCAGCCCGGCCTTTCGAGAGCGTCGGGTCAAACTGTACTTTGACGTGCTCCTCCTCTTCGCAGCGTTTGTAGGTCTTGTGCCACATAGTGAGGTCGAGCGTGCCGTCTACCGCGAAAGGGTCGGTAATCTGTTCAGGCAGTGGCGTGCCGTCTTCAGCGGGCAGCGTGTCTTCAGCCGCAAAGACGAAGAGGATTGGGCCAAACGGCTGCAGAATGACGCAGGGTCGCGCATTGGCTTTGACGTGGCGGCCAAACCGTTCTTTCCACTGGCTTTGTGTGGCAAAATACATCCCGCCCGGACGCTGGACATGCAGGATGGCGCCATTGAAGGGCGAATAGTTGGAGAGGCGCCCGATGAAGTCAAGGAAGGCGCGGTAGTGCTCGGTCTGCCGTAGGCGCTGTGAGCGATGGAAGAGCCGGTCGAGCGCATCGCGTTCGGTTGGTTGGGAGGAGGCGTCAGGCTCTGGGTTGGCTTGAGACATGATAGTGTTAGGGTGTGATGAGAAGAGAGATTGGTTTTCCAGGGATGACGCTGGGTTCTTTTCTTGTGATTGCTCTCCGCATCCAACAGGTTGATGACGATTCGCCTTCACCGCTTCACGTGCTACGGAATGCGCTGCTGGATGTCGATTTGGAGTTGCTCGCGTACGAATGGATGATCGGGGCTCACGACTAAGATACGCTCGATGTCCATCACGGAAAGGACACTCATCAGATTCTGATCGGTATTCAGCGCAGTCATAAGCTGGCTAAAAAGTGGAGTAAGCCGCCTTTCAAGGTTCAGAATAACAACGGGGCGAATCGGACAGGCCGTTCTGGGAAAGTTGGGAAAGGTTGATTCAATGTCACTTCGCAGCTGACGTCCGAACTCAGATGCTGCCCATACAGAGGCAAGCACGTACAGCGTATCTTTGATTTTATCAGCCAGATTCGTTTCCAGATGGTCTTGATTGGGGGAAGTAGGGATAAGCTCGCCGTAGTCCTTGAACTCTACGAGCCAGAGCCGTTCATCGCCAGCGTTCTGCCAAGCCACGTCAAAGTCGTGCGGTGTATCCCCACGAATCGAGACGAAGGTGTCGCAATCTTGGAGACGGAAAGCACGCCCGTCCGGTATCGTAACGTCAAGAGTGTTCTCTTGAATGCGCATGCACAAGTATAAACTATTTGGAACTGAGCGCTAAATCTTGGTTGAACAGCTCCATCGACGCGTCTACAATCGAGTTGGCAGGGATGCGGTCTTGCAAGTCGGCAAACGTAGCGTCCACCCCGTTTTGCTGGTTGGATTTGAGCAGGCAAAGCGGCACGTGCTCCTTGTGTTCGCGCGCCAAAAGCTCAAACTGCTTCAGGACGACATAGCTGTGCGTAGCGATGAAGATCTGGATGTTGGCCTTCGCCATCTCAAATAGCATCTCGACAAAGGCCATGGCTGCGCTCGGGTGTAGGTGCGCTGCGGGTTCGTCAAAAAAGAGAATCGATCCGTCTTGAATGTTGCGGTTGCGGATGAGCTGGGTAAGTACCCCGATCTTTTTGACGCCTTCTGCGGTTTGCGACATCGAGAATTTTTTGGGACCCTGCCCCTTCTTAAAGACGAACTCATCATCTTCCTCCTCAATATGACCATCGAACAGGTCTTCTAACTGCTCTAAGACGTTCGATAGGTTGTCCTGGTAGCGCCCGCGTGACATAGCGTGTCCTAAGGCTTTCGCGAGATCGTAGTAGGTATCCCCAAACCCGTCGTTGATTTGCAGTTGCTCACGAAGCGTAATAATCGCTTTGCGAACGGTCATAACTTCTTTGGGCGGGAAAAATAGCGTATTTGTGGATGCGGGCATGTTTGGCGTAGCTGAAGTGTCGTTGATCTGCTTCGTTGTCGAATCCCCAAACGCAAAAAAAACGGGTTCATCGTGCACGCAACAGTCGACCCGCATCTTTGACTCGCCCTTTCGAACGAGCTGCCCGAGCGCGAAGTCGGGGGGTTGAAAAGTCCACTTTAGCTTTTCAGCGAGGACCGTTGCCCACCGTGGTGAATCGGAGGTTTGGCGCTTTCTGTATTCCTGCAGGCTTCGTGAGACCGCATAGATCAACTTTAATAGATGGGACTTCCCGGTGTCGTTTTCACCAATAACGATATTGATGCTGCCCAGGCCGTTCCACTCTAAGTCCTCAAAGATGGCCAGATTTTGTAGACGGATACGAGAGATCATGGCACGGCGATAAAGGTTCAAGGATAGATGCGCCTTGTAGGAGCACTGCTGCCCTGTCCTTAGGGCACGCGTTGCTGTGCATGGTAGATGTCAGTATGCAACGCAAAGTTAACTTATCAGCAAACTGTCTTGTTGGCAAGTTAACGTGTTAACAAGTTGTGTTGTTATCTATGCAGGTTAGCTTGTATGTCGGTAATGCATAGAGCTCTCTGCAAGCGGTTCGCTGCACGCTTAATGCCTTGTCACTCAGGTTCTTCGCGTCCTTCCAAGGCAGATTCGAGAAGTTCGCGAGCCAGTTCCTGCACGGTAGTCTCCTCTTTCACAGCACGCAGCTTAAGGCGCTTCTGTAAGCTCTTTGTCAGCCTGCATCCTTCGATTCACTGAAAAGCTGATCGAGCCAGTTGGACAGTTCACTATTAGTACCATGCTCCAGGCTGTCGGATAACAGATAGCGAAGTGCTGCCTCGACGATCAGGCTCTTGCTGACGTCAGAACCATAGTGTCTACGCATCTGGAGAAATACTTCTTCAAGCGCATCACTGGTCGCATCGGAGACATACGGCCCCAGTTTTTTGTTGAGATCAGGACGTACCGCGGGATGTACGGGCAGTTCTGAAACTGTGGACGCAGCGGTATTCTGTAGTTCTACAGAACTATCCTTCTGCTTCACTACACTGCTATCGTTCTGTTCTTCTGCAGAAGTATAGTTCTGTTCCTCTGTAGAACTACCTTTCTGCGTTTCAGTGGCCGATTCCTCTTTGTCTTCCTCAGTATCGAGGTCTACGTTTGGTAGGAGGTTCGACATGGTGCTTCCGTGGCGCGAGCGATCGCTTTTCTTAGGCATAGATTAGGTTGGAACGGTGTGAGTGTGTCGTGTAGGAAAGTCGTCTGCACGAGGCTGTCTGGCTATGCAGCGATTGGCGTATGGTCGTCGTTGGTTTCCAGACGATGCATTACTTCCTCAGCCAGCCTTTCATAGATCGTGACTGCGTCACTGGAAGAAGCGTGCTCATAGAGGGAGGTACCATAGGTTGAGACCTCGATGATCTTCGAGCGCCAGGGTACGGCTGTGTCAAAAACGAGATCACCGTACGCCTCGCGGAGCGCGTCGAGACCCTCGTTGACGAGTCCAGCACGCTTGTCAAGATTATTCGGCAGAAGCCCCAAAATCTCGATATCCTCATTTAGGTACTTACGCACCTCACGCGTTGTCTCTACAAGCTGCCCAAGGCCCTGCATTGACATCCCATCCACGTTTACGGGTACAATGAGGCTGTCTGAGGCTGTGAGTGCCTGCACAACAAGCAATCCAAGCGAAGGCGGGCAATCCATCAGACAAAAGTCATAACGCCCGTCAGGAGGCAAATGAGCGTCCGCTTCGTGCAGATACTCAAAGCCAGTGCCTTGCTCCAGTTCACGAATGCGCTCACGAAGCAGATATGGGCGCGAAGGCTTTTCCCCAACGTCCCCTTCGATATTCGATAGATCAGCGTGAGCAGGAACGAAGTCCATACCAATCTCTGATGCTTCGACAAGGCGGGCCAATGGCCAGTCAGTTTCGGTAGAAGCATCGCCTGCCGTGATTATGGACTCAAGTACAGAGGCCTCATCCGCTTCCAGTTCACGACCGAGCAGCCACTTCGTCGCATTCATTTGTGGGTCCAAGTCGATCAGAAGAACGCTATGCCCGAGATGAGACAGGGCCGTGGCAAGGCAGACAGAGGTAGTCGTTTTGCCCACACCGCCCTTCTGGTTTACAAGAGCCAGGGTATGCATATGAGACGTCAGTTTGGTTAAAGCAGTGTACCGTACTGTATCACTATAACTCTACAGAGGAGCAGCACTAAAGTTCTGTAGTGGTGTAGTAATACCGATCTATAGTGTTGTAGTGTATTAGAACTGTAGAACTGTAGTGTTGTTGGGGCTCGACGATATATTGGACTGAGCAATTGCAGAGTTGTGCTTTTCTCTTTCTGCTATCGGATGTAAAGCCGCGCTCGTAAGTAAGTATAGCGAAGTGGTATATTGCCTTCAGGGTAGACCCACTCTAAAAAATTCTTGCCTTGATCAATGATGACCATCCGGTTTGAGACGGTAGTGCCGATATTGCCCGGAAGGAGCGAGGCACTTTCTTGGGCCTGCTTGTAGTGCTCAAAAATGACTTGTAGACTCTGCTGGTGACCAAGTCGAACTCTAGCCTGCCCCTCGCCTCTTAGGATCCGCTGCCATTTTGGGCGCCCTGGTGGATACCGGTCCTCATGCGGTGTCTCGGGGATTTCTTCCGGGTTGTACCCTGCATCTTTCCAGAGCGAGCGCATTACAGTTCGTCCGAGTGCGCATTCATCCTGGTCTAAGCCAACCGGATTTGCTTCTATGTGCTGTAGGTACCGACCTGCAAATAGCATAAATAGGCGTCCCGGTGTACCTGTAAGGTCGCGTATTTCACGGGCAACCTCCATATCCGATCGAGCATAGCGGACCGGAAAGGTGATACGCTTCATGCGGGAGTCCATCCATCGCGGAATCTGCACCCGGTTGCTGGACAAGATTAGCGCCGGATACGACCGCCCCAGCGCCTCCGGCCGTAGCCAGTACCCCTTGATGACCTTTTCGAGGCCCATGCCGCGACGAAAGCGATTGTGAGGGACATCGTCGAAGACCACGGGGAAGGCCGTACCCAGTTGACCGGCAGCAAGCACGCCGTCTGCCGAGAGGTCACGCCCCGGAACGGGGTCTACAGGTCGCCCGGCCAAGAGAGACAGTCCAAAGTGGAGCACGGTCGACTTCCCATTCTCCGAATCCCCAAACAGGAAAAGCGACCGTGGCCCTCGTTGCGGACGGCTGGCGGCGGTTTGGCACTCATGTGCCCAGCTGAGGTGGAAAAACGGCGCACAGAATAGGTAGACCAGGGTTTCGACGATGGCTGACCGTACCGATTCAAGATTCGAGGTGCGTCCGGTAGCGGCCAGTTCGAGGAAGCGCCGCACAGGAGCTACGGCCTGCTGCAGCGTTGCACGACGCGTACCGGTGTCGGTATCCGAGTTGGGAATCAGACAGCGCGACTGCTGCTGACCCTGCAGTCCGATCCAGGCAAACGGGGTCGCGATGCTGTCGGCATCGGGCGACAGGCCGGTGTGCATGAGAGGAACTACGTGTCTTCGGTGGTCGAGCAGGGCCGCGGCGGGAACGCGTACCTCGTGACCGGTCTGCTTGGCGTCGAATGGCTGTAGTGCCTTTGTAATGGCTTTTTGCCGTCGACTGCCTGCCGGGAGCGACAGCGTGATGTGTGAGGTTGTGGTTGGCGCATCCGGTTCATGGGACGAGCCCGTGTCGTCACCTGACTGTTCAGCTTCTGGGGTAAATGGCATCGTTGTGGAATAGCCGGAGCCTTCCACCTCTTGTACGCCCACCACCGTGAGCTTTTCGGCAAGCGTATCCATCGAATCTGTGATGGCCAGTTCGGCAGAGGCTTCGTCTTGCTGAAGCCAGATTCGGATAGCGGTTGTGGTATTGAGCGACGAGCGGTTGATAAGCTCGTGCAATGGACCAAAGAACAGCCCATCGCAAAAGTCGTCGCGATGCTCTATGTAGTCTTGCTCGATCGACAGGAAGTACGGATCACACTCAGTAAGTGGTGTTAGTCCTGGACGTTCAGCCGTAGTTGGTGCGCTCGGGAGACCCTGAGGGATGTCGTAAATGGAAGCATGGTTCACTTGTCGGCCACGCCATCCCGACTGCGTAAAGTTAGCTGAACTCGTGATGATACGAGACTTCTCGGTTCCGTAGAGTAGATACAACTTCGTATGCAGCGTTCGCTTAGGACTCAAGAACAGCCGCAACCGCCCGGCGTCGCGCAACTGATACAGACGCTCAATAAGCGCCACGCGTCCTCTGGCACTGCCTCGGAGTGGAGCAGCCTCCTCGCCAATAACGAGTTCTACAGCATCGAACTGAAACATGTCGAACAGCTTTGCCACAAGTGAGAGATTGGCTATGTACGTAACAGCTCGAAGCGTGTGATAAGTGCCTGGAGGAAAGCATTTTGCAAACGCACGCTTTGAGCGTAGCACACGCGAGGAGAGCATCCCGGTTATAGATGACGGATGTCCAGGAAATAGAGAAGAAGGAGGCATAAGGATGCGGGGGTATGGATCTACAGATAGCGAAGCCACCAAAGCGACACATCCAACCAGAGGGGCGCAGCCGGTTTTTGATGCCATGGAAACCACGCATATCGATGTAAATAATTGGCACCAGTTGGTGTCAGGCTTACCCGGACACGACAATAGGGCCTCACACAGCCGCTGCATGATAGCATACATCTGCAGTGCTGTAGAGGAGTAGTACTATGCTTCTGTAGTGGTATATTACTGTTCCACTGTAGCACTATCCTATTGTAGTGCTTATTTGCTGAGTCACTACTGCTGGGCGTCTTCAGCGTACGACCGCGCACTCCGTAGCGTCTTGTCCACCTCTCGCTCCGGCAGCGCCGGGCTACAGATGAGCCGGTTCCACGCCTGCACAACCACTCGCACGGGGACATGGCCCGCCGTCTCATCTGACTTCGGCAGAGCCCCAGTCAGCTGGCGAGTCCACCGGTTGCCCGTCGATTCGCGGCTGTATATTGGCATAGGCAAGGGCATTCCCTCGCCCATGGGTACAGGCGTCTCCTCACGTGCCTGCAGAAGGCTCAGGACGCGCCGTAGCGCCGCGTTGGGGTAGGTCGTGGCATAGAGCCCCATGACAAAGCACGCGCTGTTACGGCCCACATAGGGCCGATCTGCGGCATTGCCCCACGGCTCCGCCTCACCCACCGGCTCCATGAGCCGATCGATCAGGCCGTGACTGGCATATTCGGTCCGGTTTGCAGGGCTGTCCAGGCGTAAGAGCTGTGCAAGCGACTCTTCGGCTCCCGGATCCGCCCCTAAATCCCGAAGTGGCGGCGGGCGAGAAAAGTAGGGTTTCCAACAGTAGTCAATAACACTTATGGGGATTTCGGGGCCGTTTGGCCTTTTTTTAGATCGGGGGTTGCTTTTGAGAGTTATGGTGACCGATGGGAGTGAGGGCTGTAGAAGGTTCGTAACCGGCTGACTCACGGGGTGAGTGGTTCTTGATGACTCCTTGTGCAATAACAGAGATGTGAGTGCGGGTGCGTATGAGGCATTTCGGGGCTTAGGGAGCTCAAAGCCGGTGTAGTGTCCGCACTCACTGTGCCCAAATACCACCAGAGGGGGAAGGTTGAGAAACTCCTTCCCCGATAGACCGATGCAGCGTCGCCCATTCCCCCGGGCGCTTCCGATCATGCGTATAGGTTGAGTCGCTCGGCATGCCATGTTGTCAATGGCCTTGCGGAGCTGGGGATGATTCTCGCAGAGTCGGTCGAAGAACCCAGATATGAGGGTGTGAACGGCGTTTTTGTCTTGGTAGATGGGGCAGCCAACGGCTCCGTGAGGAATGCGGACGTGAAAGCCCTTGCCTCCGGTGTAGCTTACCACGATTTCAGAGGGATCCAGGCCGCACTTGGCTAAGAGACGGCAGAGCGTTTGGGCATGCTGATGGGAGGTAAACCGGTCAGGGCCATCGATGTCGGCGACGATCCAGGGGACCGTGATTGCGCTGTCGGGGTTGCGCCGCTTGATTTCTCCGGAGCGCCACCGGCCAAGTGACAGAAATGAGGGCACGTTGCTTCCGTGTTTAGCGATGTACCGGGCAGAGCGGTGACCGACGCGAGGGACGGGGGAGGTCCACTGGCCGTTTTGGATGGTGGCTTTCCATCCGACGGTAAAGTCCTTGTAGAGGGTTTTCCGGTGAGCATAGAGCGCCTCAGCAACCTGCAGGGGATCCAGCTCACTTCGATGCCAGGGAATGATGGGCTCGGGGCCTGCACTTCGCACGGCCCGTGTTGTTTGAGCCGTGTCGGACTGCAGAGCAGTGTGGAGGGCCCAGCGGCGTCCATTCCGATCTCGCACGAGCTTGTTGGCCGAAGGGATCACCGGGCCTAAACAGGTGAGCGGAGCGGTGTGGCCCGTGTGATCTGCATCCGTGTCATCTACACGGTTTACATTACTTATTTCACCGACATCGCCTGCATTTCGATAGCGCTTGATCGCCTGATGGATCCGGTCGTAAAATTGGTGGAAGCGGCTGTCAGAGAGCGGGTCCTGGGCTGGGGGAAGCCGCTTGCAGATGCGCTGGTAAAGATCTTCGGCGATCCCCTGAACGGACTTAACAAAGGTGCCCGCCTCGCGCTCAACGATATGCTCGCGCCCGCTGTAGATGTTAACATACTGGTATGAGGAGCTTGGGGCCGGGGCGTCTTGGAACGAGGAGGGCTGGTTAGAAGACGAAGAGTCAGAAGAGGAGGAGGGGCTGGAGGCGAGAGGATGAAGGGCGCCGTCTCCGCTCGGAGGAAGAGCCCCTGCAGGTACAGTCTGGGGAGGTGTAGCGTTGGGCGTTGCAGTGTGGGGTGTTGCAGCGTCGCCTTGCTGAGAAGAAGTCCGGGCCTTGTGTCGCAGGAGCCCGTGGTGCTGCCGGGCGACGTGATCAAGATAAACCATGAGCCCGAGCGCTGGCGTTTCGAAGCGCAGCGTATCCATGTGGGTGACAAATCCCATTGTCTTCAGCACCGAGGTCGATACCATGCCGCCGTAGACAGGGCCGTTTCGGTACTCTCGTTGCGAAGAAATTACATCTGGCGGCTCGCCCCCAGGTGATTTGGCCCTCGACGCAGGCCTTTGGGAAGGACCGCCAGGTCCCGAGCCAATGGGGCTCAGGTTGTTAGGGGTATGGCCCCGTCTGTCAACGCCTCGTGCGTGTACGCTTTGCGTATTAGCGCCCGGCGTGTCATCGTCCTGTGTGTTAGCATCGTGCGTGTCAATGCCCGGCGAGGTGAGGCACAGTTCAGCGTGTTGACCGGCCTGATCGGGGGAGTTTTGCCCGGTCAGGAGGGATTTCGGCTGGAAACCTGGTTGTAGAGGGGGCCGCGGATGCCCGTTTGGGAACCGTGGGTCAGTGTTATGATATGAGCACATGCACAGACGGCCGCCTTGGCGGCAAGATGTGCACGGATGTTGGAGGTTTTCCTCCGCCCGTTGCTGTGGGTCGGGCGTACCACGATACGTCTGTCGCATAGCTGGTTTGCCTCGCTACCGTTCGACCGCCGTCCAAAGCAATCTGCGCGGTAGCTGTAGGTGAAAAATCTTTCAGGGGCCCCGATCTGTTGATAGCAGGTCGGGGTTTTCTGTGTTTAGGGCACGTTCGTCATTTCTAAGTCGTCATGTCCTAATCTCATATCGAAGTCACATATCGAAGTCAACGGTACCAGTACTTGCATTAAGCACTTGCACGGTACCCGAATTAGTTGGGCCGAAGGCCCTCAGTACGTACAGGCATTTTCACATTGCAGAATAATGCACGCATAACCGGTCGCCGTGGTTCACGGCTTGTTCGCAGTGGGGCGTCATGTGCTATCTGAGTCATCGCCGGTACCGCCCAGGCGCGCGAGCATGTAGCCGGGGCGCCGGACGAGAGGCGCTCCGTATCCATAGCTGATCCGGGCGCTTTTGTATCCGGCCTGCTGCAGCATGTCGAGCTGAGGGATGTTGTCGATCTCGCACTGCTTCATAAAGCCAGTCCGCAGGCTGCGCGCGCCATACGCCTCCGGGTCGTAGCCGAGCCGCCCCATCCATTTCTGGACGATCCGGTAGAGGCTGTTCCCTGAGAGGGCCTTCTTGCGGACATTCCCCCACCGGTCTACCCCCCGAAATACCGGTCCCGATGTAATCCCAGCTGCGTCGACCCACGCCTGCAGCGCATCCACAGGATCCACGTGGAACCCTGGGGCCTCGTTGGGAAACCGTGGAAGTCGGCCAGGTCCCGGGCGGGCCGAGCTCTCCTCGTCAAGGCTCTCTTCGTTGGGACCTGCTTCGGCAGCATTTGCTCCGTCAGGGGCTTCTTCGTTAGGGCTGCCCTGGTCCGCATCAGAGTCGGGGATGTAGATCGCGATACCGCCCTCGATGGAGCGGATGTGCCGGTACTGCACTCCGACCAGTTCGGAGCGCCGAAAGGCGCCCCCGAAGCCGATGTGCAGGAGGGCGCGGTCCCGAAGGTCTGCAATCTGATCCTCGTCAAAAGACATCCGGTTGAGATGCTTCAGCAGGACCGGGGCGCGCGTGCTGGTCTCGTATTCGGCTGCCTCATGCAGTGCCTCGCGGCGCTTGCGGACCGCCTCAGACCGAATCGGGTTGATAGGCCCAGGCTCTGTGCGGGCCTGCTCGACAGCGGCTCGGTAGCGCTCGATCTCAGCATCGCTGTAGCGGCGTCGTTCGTTCCCGTCCTCGTCCTCGACCGTTACGGTTTGGAGGTAAGGCAGAAAGACGCCTGCGTCCCGATGCGCAACGGCGACGGCGGTCAAGTAGGTCTCGATCGTGTTCAGCGCATACCCTGCCGAGCCGCCCGGGCGCTCCTGGGTGCGGAGCCACTCTATGAAGTCGGTCACGACCGAGGCCGATACAGGGACGGGAGCGATGTCGCGCTCATCGGTGAAGGTGAGCCACTGCTCCCATCCCGCCCGGTAGGTGCGGCGCGTATCCGCGTTGCCCGGACGGCCGGTACCCGAACGGTCCATATTCGAACGGGCCGTATCATTCAAAGCGGTATCGGTCGAAGCGGTATCGGTCGGAGCAGTATCGCCGGGCGCATCGTCCATCCCTGTAGGCCGTCGCGGGCGCCTTGTGAAGAAGAGGAGTGAGCTATGAAGACTATAAATCTATTACCGCAAGCATAACACATGTTAATTCCCCTCTCGTTCCCAGAAGGCCCTCGGCCCATATGCGAAGATATGATGATGGGGTATGTGCGCACCATGCACTGCACATGCATTGGGGCCGTGCGCACCATGCACTGCACATGCATTGGGGCCGTGCGCACCATGCACTGCACATGCATTGGGGCCGTGCGCACCATGCACTGCACATGCACTGGGGCCGTGCGCACCATGCACTGCACATGCACTGGGCCCGTGCGCACCATGCACTGCACATGCATTGGGCCCGTGCGCACCATGCACTGCACATGCATTGGGCCCGTGCGCACCATGCACTGCACATGCATTGCACCGTGTGCACCACGCACTACCATCGATGGGCACCTGAACTGATAGGACTTATGAGCTGACAGGTAAAAACGCTGCTTTACACAAACGAATCTTTGCTTCGATACATTATCGTTACACGTCCAAAGTAGTCCAAGCTATGACTAAGCTATGTCCAAGCTATGGCGAAGGAAGGCCTACGCGTGGCGAAGGACGCCCTGTCTCTGACTAGACGCCCTGTTTCTGACTAAACGTTCAAACTCGTCCAGAGGCGTCCAACGACGTGCTGCCCGCTGTTCAGGCCAGAACAAGAAATCAGAGATAGCCCGACATGAGTAGCTCAGAGATGATAGGGAGACCAAATAAATAGAGAAACCAGATGTGATGGGGAGCGCACACGGGACGCGCGCTGGGAGACGACAGCCTCAGACGTCGCTCGTACCATCTGCTCATCTCCGGATCTCCTCGCGTATCATCTCGCGCACTTCCTCGCGGATCTCTTTCCACTCCAAAGTTCGTTCGAGCGCGAAGGCCTATGCTTTCAGGTGATCACACGCCTTGCCGTGCCTGGTTTTGATCGCCTCGATCTCGTTTTGGTGAGTCTCTTCGAAGGCTGCAATCTGGGCACGCAGATCACGGGCTCTTGTAGCTCGCTGATCGTACGTCTAAAGGAGGTCTTTGAAGTGTAAGAGCAGAGGGATAAAGGTGGAGGGGGAAAGGTGGAGGAATAGAAATGAAGTGCATAGGCACAACGTGCCGCCGCGTGCTTGAAGGAGCTCTAAGCTGCGTAGAAACTCCAGGTGGAGTAGAAGTTGTAAGCCGACAAGAGCTGTGAGCTAACAAGACCTGCAAAGCCAGTACGAAACGGGCGTATACGAAACCGTATCCCCCCGTTTCTTCTGGTGTATTTCTGCTGCGCGCGGCTGTTTGTAGCCCCTATAAGACTGTTATTGCATTGTCAATAAATAACGCACGTAGGGGATTGGATGATCTAAACGGAGATCTAAGATCATCCAATCCGGCGGGATCCAAATCCCTTTTGTCTAACAAGATCGGTATCAGGACCGGTTGCCTGAAAGAGATCATTTGGATATACTATGTGGTGGATATACTATGTGGGCCGGATACGCTCGACCCATTTTTGCCTGCGGTGGTTATGCGTGCACCGGTATGCGCACCTGTGCACATCTGTATCTGCATGCGTATCTGCCCCTCTAACAGACATGTGATCCCCATCTGCTATGCCTCAATCGTGGAGCCAAGACGAAGTGGACGCGACGATTCAGACGTATGTTGAAATGCTCAAATGCGAGTTGAAGGGGGAGGCCTATGAAAGCAACGCACTACCGTGCTCTCGTTCCACGTCTCGACGATCGGTCAGAGGGCGCGGCTGAGTATAAATTTCAGAACCTCAGTGCGGTCTTTGCTGAACTGGGGTACCCCTACATTGAAGGATACAAGCCGCAAAGTAACTACCAGAAGCCACTCAGAGAGCGGAACATCGAGCTCTTAACCACTTCTGAAGAGTTCCAATCTCTGCTGGACGAAGTTGCAATCGAGGATCCTGTAACAGGCGATGTTGCGACCACACGGTCTGGAGCAGAATGGAATGACATACCATCCTTTGACCAGGTGCTGGAAGATCTGCCAGAAAAGCGGATGACGCCTTATTACAGCATTCCGCGATCGGGGCGTAAAATTAACTACATCGAGCGGGAGCAGAGAAATCAGTCGTTAGGCCAGGCCGGAGAGCGATATGTCCTCGCTCTGGAGAAGGACCGACTTTCTAAGGCCGGGCGAGCAGATCTTGCTGATAAGGTTGAGTGGGTTTCTGAAACAGAGGGAGACGGGCTTGGCTTCGATATACGATCGTTCGAAACCAACGGTGAGGAGCGGTACATCGAAGTAAAAACAACCAGGCAAGGAAAAAGCATGCCCTTCTACGTGTCTGTAAATGAGGTGCTCGTATCCACTGAAAAAGGAGCACGCTTTTACCTCTATCGCGTGTTCAACTTCTCGAAAGCAGTTTCAAGCGGGTCAGGTCCGAGCGGATCTCTCTTTATACTGAGGGGGCCTGTGTCGAAGCACTGTACGTTGACTCCCCGGTCGTACCGTGCTGATCCGGGCATGGAGTAGCCAAAGTATGCCATCGAGTATGCCATAGCCAACTGCTTGAAATAGACAAGTGCTTGGAAGTGGGGGCCTGTTTAGAAGCGGAATTGATTCATAGACACGTCTAATCTGAACGACCGATCATATATACCCCACAAACAGGAAAAGAATGCTTGGGGATAGCCCTGGTGGAAGATGCACTGAGGGATACGGGCATGATCTTGTTTACTGGTGCCTACGGACAGGAGCACCTCGTGCCTTATCGGTTCTTTTCATTCACGCTGGGACGAGGGCGAGCAGGTCGTCTCGCACATCGTGCCAGTCTTGCGCCAAGTTGATCGTGCACACATGGATTCGGTGGCCCTGCACGCTAAACGACTCGTTGAGCGTAGTGGCAATGGTTGGATAGAGCAGTATGCCTTCGGCCTCGTCGAATTCCGGTCCCTTTGTCTGTGCATTCTTTAGGTGCGCGAAGAGCTGATACAAATTCGCAGAGTGATAAGATTGGGAGCCGTGATGGGACTGCAGCGTGCGGGAGTAATACTTTGTGTCAATAATGAGCGCTCGCCGCGGCGACTTCAACACGATATCGGTCCGCATTGACGGAAGATGCTCTGGGGGGCGTCCGTCTAAATCCCACGGGATGTGTGGCGCGCTCACCGTGTAGCGGTTCTGCTCATGGGTGTAGAAGCGGCGCACAAACAATTCGAAGAGCCGGCCCATCTGGGCATCCTCGCGCCGGAAGTCACGAAACCGGCGGCCCGTTCCTTCCTCGGTAGGCACCACGTTCTGTGCAACCAGCTCGCAGACGTTGATCAGGAAGCGATAGAAAGCGTTTCCGGCGTGGAGTTGCACCTGTCCAAATGTAGCAGTGGTAAGCGGTACCGGATCGATACCGCCCAGACGGCGGTTGAGCAGGCGCAACTCTGTACACACAGTATTGCTTATACCCTCGACGCGAAGAAGCCGCTGGATCGTGCTTCGCAGGATGCGGTTGTGCAGCACGTTGCGGCTGAACTCGTCATAGGCGCAGTGGGCCTGGGCACGTGGAAGAAGCGCCTGGCGCACCGACGTGTTGAAGTCAATGCGCCCGCGAATTCGCGCGGTGGCTTGCTCTTGTGTCACGTAGCCGCGGTCGAGTCCTTGGCGAAGCACGCGCTTTGTACCGTTTGCAAGGACCTGCCCGAAGAGATCAGCCAGTTCCGTATGCCCGGTGGCCCCAGTTTCTACGACATGCCCGGCCTCCATCTGATCCCAAGCGTAGCAGAGCAGGTAGTAGACGTTCTGGATGGGAATCTGGGCCATGATAAACGGCGATGAGCTTATGAGGATCGAGGTGCTCTTTGAACAGGTACCTCGTGGAAAGGCGAGCTACGCCACAAGACGCTGGACTTCCGTCTTGGCCTTCTCGGGTGCGTCGAACCAGTATTCTCGGAGAAGCGGCCCGATTTCGTGCTGAACAATCTGTTCGTACCAGCTGCGGTCTGGGGTTTCGTCTTCGCGGGGGCAGAAATAGCTATGTCCGATCTGAAAACCGGGCCCGAGGGTGCTGTCGCTCGCGATCGTTTTGTTGAGCGCCTTGATCCGGCGGGTGATATCCCTGATGAGTTTGCCCGAAGCGCCGTGTGTGCCCAGGTGCTTTTGGAAGAGGGCCCCGAACTGCGGCTCCATGTCAATAAAGCGGAAGCGGCGCCGCAGCGCATAGTCGACCATTGCAAGCGAGCGGTCGGCTGTGTTCATCATGCCAATCAGGTAGAGGTTCTCGGGGACGTAGAAGTCGTCGTGGTGCTCCTCCTGATAGGTGAGTGACATTGCGTGGTTGGGGCCCCGCTTGTCGGGTTCGATAAGCATCATCAGCTCGCCGAAGATCTTGCTCAGGTTGCCCCTGTTGATTTCGTCGATCAAGAAGACATGCGGCCGGTCGCCGATTTGCTGTGCTTGGCGCGCAAAGCGGTAGAACGCGCCATTTTGAAGCTCGAAGCCCTCGCCCGAACCGGGCCGATAGCCTTGAATAAAGTCTTCGTAGGCGTAAGACTGATGAAACTGCACCATTTCGGTGCGCCTCGTGTCCTTTTGGCCCATGAGCGCATAGGCGAGGCGGCGGGCTACGAACGTCTTGCCGACGCCAGGCGGCCCTTGAAGAATGATGTTTTTGCGCGTCTTGAGCGAGCCGAGCCACTCCTTGAACGTCGCGTGGTCATGGAAGAGACCCTCTGCCCCATCACGGCTCGTGTATGTGGGCGGGGTATCATTGGCTGGCGAACCATGAGCGGAAGAGCCATTGGCGGAAGATAGGTCCCCGCCTGGCTCCTCGGCGCGGTTTTCCCGATCGTCCTTTTCTCTCTCATTCCCCATGCTTCGTAAGTCATCCCAAGAGGGATGCGCATCACTACTGGACACGAGATAGAAGGCCGTGTGCACATGCATGAGGTTGCGGAAGGGGAGATCCCAGCGCCGTCGAAGCTGGCGCAAGACGTCCCCGTAGAGGCGCGCGGCATGAGCGACACGCGCGGCCTCCTCCGAGGGCGGGCACACGGCTTGGGGCCCAAGAAGAGCCTGCGCAGCGGCTTTATAGACGGTCGGCTTGCAGAATACGTAGCGCGCTGGGTTATAGGCCGCAAGAAGAAAACTCGCGGTGGTGCCGTTTATGCTTCCCTCGTCGCCAGCATGCCCCCACGTGAGAAAGGAGTCCAGGCGTTCCTCCAGAGACCCGTTCCCGCGGAAGAGCGTGGTCAACTGCTCTCGAACGGCCGCTGGGTCGGCAGACGCAATACGCTTTTTCGCTTTGCCTTGCTCGCGCCATCCCAGGAGGTTTTGGCTCATCTCAATCGCTTTGGAGGCATGGCTAATGGGATCTTCCTCCAGGGCCTCGGCCAGTAGGTGGCGCTGCGCCTTTGGAAGAACCTCGTTCTGAATGTAGGCTTCGCTACCGCCATCGAAGGTCCCGGCCTCCAGCTCCGGACGAATGACGTCCCGTACTGCGGCACCCAGGAGCTCCTCGTCGATCGGAAGCGGATCCCGGTAGCCCGCCTCGGCCGCCCCGTCGATGCCAACAAGGATTTCGAGCTCAGTGAGTCCTCTGGAGGGAGTGAGTTCAGTGAGTGTCTTTCGCGGGAGCTTGCGCGGCTCCCCTCGCCATTCATCTGACTCCTTCTTCGCCCGATCCCAACTGCTTCGAGGATGCGCATGAGGCAGGGTTTCCCACTGGCCCGTTTCAAGCCAACGGACGTCGCGAACGTGTTTATAGTGCTCGCGCTGCTCGTCAAAACGATACGGGGACTCAATAATCCCAGCGCCTACGATCTCAGTCCTTCCTGTTTTTGCGAATACAAGGTCGCCCTCTTTCATCTTGTGGGCAAACTCGTAGCATCCGAGAGCATCAATGGATGAGAAGTCGGACTGCTTGGATGCGTCGTGAATGTCGCCTTTGGACGTATACTGCTGCAAAGGGCCCAGCCCGTCCCACCCGATACTAATAAGACCCTCTACACTAAACTCCTCCCAACGTCCTGCACCTCGCCCTGAAGCGATAACCCACGCGCGCTGCTTGCCCGTAGCAAAATGATCCCCTTCCTGATGAGCCCTATTCGCGAGGAGTTGGCGATTGAGCTCGTGGAAGCGGGGGAGCAACTCTCGGCAGGTTTCCATCATCGCCTCGACATTGATCTCCGAGCCGGCTGCTATTTCATACATGTCTTTGCTCGCATCGTCGTCAAGGTGTCCGCCAGGGTGCAGGCCGTAGGAAAGTCCGTCGGGCTTGACGGAGAAGTGAACCTCGTATGCCTCTTGATGACTTCCTATAGTGGCTGGATAAAGAGCGACCCAGGCCGAAGTCGTCCCAAAATTTTGGTTCCACCCGAACCCCGCTGCGTGATAGTCACAGCCAGAGAGGTCAAGTCGGTCTTGAAGAAAGTCGGCAACGTCGGTAATCCAATTCTTGCACTGTTCTGCTTGTAGCCGGTAGTCAAGGCCGTGCAATAAGGTGAAAAGCGTCCAACTGCCAAACGCGCTTCGCTTCCGAGCTTTCTGATGGGCGATTGCCTCGCGAAGGTCAGGAAAGTCGCTAAAATATGCGGGGTCACGCGCATCGATGTGCTCTTGGATCTCCTCAATGTCCTCTGCAGATACGCTCTGTCCATTGAGAATGCGCCGCGCGATCACATGTCGGAGGAAGGTGACCGGGCGGATTTGGGAGAGGCCATTGGTCTTCTCGGTCAGTTGCTCGGTGCTCTTGTTAGCATGAAGCTCCAATGCCTCTCGACTAAGCTCGTGGTTGACGTATTTGAGGAACTCCTCAGGGTGTTCTTGGAAGCGCCCGTAGCGCCCGGCAATAGGTTGGAGATTCGAGATAGCATTGTAGAACTGGACTTCACTTGACATGGGGGGGAGTGCCTGTTTAGTGATAGAAACGAGAGATGGTAATGCCAACCTACCAACAAGGCAGGAGAAACGCTATTTGTTCGGCAAGTACGAAACCACAACAAAAGAGCTCTTCATCACGAAGCCCCAAGGCGGATACAAAGAGAGGCGTGCCATGTAGGTGACGATGATCGAGCCAGATTGGAGACCCTCGCCCTTCTCATCGTAATCTCATGCGTTATCCCTGGCTCGGACTGGCCGTGCGTGTCAGCGTGGACGGTGTCCGGCTGCTCTGGGTGACTCGTTTTCCAGCAGCCCGCCGAGGATGTAGATGGCTTCTCAGAACGCGTTGTGCATGGGTTCAGAAGGTGTACGTCTCCCCATCGTCCTGTCATACCGGACAAGGTGCACCTGGCACCGCTGATTCGGGATCCATTCGCCGTTTGAGGGGCGTCTTCACTTCTTACAAGAATCCATCCATTGGGGGATGAATCCCAGATCGTTGCTACACTGCGTCTGGCATGACCGTATAGGGGCATAAACTCGCACTTCTGCACGATTAACGGCAGGTACATGTTATAGCACAACGCATTCTCAGTCCTCTTCCACGGGATTCGGCACCCCGCCCTTCGATACATCGGTGATATTTTAGCGCTCACCTGGCTTGCAGAGATAGCGAATCACACAGAAATGCAGGATAAAGTCCTCTGATGAGTTCAAGAAGTTGCGAGATACGGCAGGCTGCCCCCCCAGCGGCTGCCCAAAGACGGCTCCGTGTATCTTTCGAACTCTCAAAAGGCCGAGAAAAGGGAGGCGTTTTTTATGACGGTCTAAGGAACTCTATCGGGCATAAACGCACAGAACAATATGAATTTACAAAGTAGTGCGCATTGCGCACAGAATAGCGCAAACATATTCAGTTGGCGGTCATAGCATACATCAGCATGACAGGAGGTGCGGCGCACATATTTAGTTCCGTGACCGAACCTCTCTCGATTCTTGTCTCCTTTACCTACGGTATCTGGCATGGTAACACATAACGAAGTTTTTGACATCGAACGTCCATTTCAACCGTCAGCTAACGGTACGTTTTGCATGAGCAATCACGCGATGGAGCGCATGTACCAGTATAGTTTCTCGCCCGATCTCATTCGACTCACTCTAACATATGGACAGCCTGTTTACGACCGTGGGGCACGGATTTACCGCTTAGGAAAGAAGCATGTAAAGCGCTATGCCGAACCGTTGCTTCGTGAAGCAGAGGGGATTCACGCTGTCTGCGGTACCAACGGTCTCATCTTCACGGTCTACCGCAGCCACACCTTCCGTCGTCCCAGGAAGACCTATGCGCCCCCTCGTCCTCCCAGGCGGCCTTCAGGCCGCCGTACGCTTTAGCATCGCGACTGCCCTATCTCAGCCCTGAGGTTCGATCTGCTGAGCCTCAGGGTGGGGTGCATACTCCACGATCCCGAATCCTACCTGAATATCCAGTCCTACCCAAGCATCATGAATATTAATTCCGACCTCCTGAAGAAAGCCCGCGAGGAGTCCAATCTTAGCCAGAGTGACCTTGCAGCAAACCTCGACATATCCCGAACCCAGATCAGTCGCTACGAAAAGCAGCCCGGGTCTATACCTGCTCAGTTGCTGTTTCAGTGGCTGCAGGTCCTTGGGTTGGATCCGTCAGATGTTTTCCAGAAAGAGAGCAAAGAGGAACTTGCTCTCGATCCTGGCAAGCCGTACGAATCCGTTCACATGAGCCTGCAACTTCTGGACAAGTACATTGAAGTGCAGGCACCAAGCGGTCGGTCTGGCATGAAAAGCGAATTACCTGACGAGGCACGCCAGGCACTGAATGGCTTGAAAAATCAGGTTGAGCACCTCCGTCAAAAACCGAATGTAATGATGGCTGGCGGATTTGACACCGGTAAATCCTACCTTGCGAACACGGTATTGGGGCGAGATCTACTCCCGACCTCTTTCCAGCCCGCAACACGAGTTGTAACGGTTGTACGTCACGTAGACGATCGCCCAGAGTGGCAGGACGAAGACGTATGGCTATTCAGTCGTGATATCTGGAGCCCAACAAACGTGAAGAAGGGGTCTCCTACGCGGATTGATATTTCTGTTCTCAACGATCATGACCGGTGCGCCGAGCACCGAATCCTCGCCGGGTCTCCCGACCTGTTGAAGCAGTACGGGGTTCATCGTGATGACGCGACGGAGGCAGTTAAGGCAAAGATGAAGCGTGCCCATACAGCGGTTGTGTACACCGATGCTCCGCTGCTTCACGCTTGTACGCTCATCGATCTTCCGGGCTTTGGAGACCGTCCCGGGGAATCAGGTGATCAGGAAAAGGCCATTGCCACACTTCCATACGCTGATCTTATTCTTTACACTTCTCGGATGAAGGGGCATCTTGGAGGACAAGATCTCGTCCGGATTAGTTCGATACTTCGGTCGCTACGCAGCCCTGAGGCGGAGCATAAGGACTTTCCCACGCTGGGCAACCTTTTCATCATCGGGACCCACGCAGATCGTAGTGTCTCCGACAGTGATATCGAAACCGTCCGCCAAAAGTCAATCGGCAGGTTGAATGATTACCTGAAGACGAGCGTGTTGCGCGATCGGTCTGAGCGCACTGGGCGTGAGATCACCACAGAGGATATGCGCGCCCAGTGGTTTCCTTTCTGGTCGGAGAATGTTGAGCGCTCGCGTCCTCTTGTGGAGCGGCTTTCACACATCCTCGGCGAGGCCTTTCCTGCTGTTCACGTCAGCAATGTGAATAGCCGTATCGAGTCGATTCAAGACGAGTCGATTCAACGCTTTGACAAGCTGGAGAACTTCTACGACGAGATTGCCGAAGACAGTCGGCAAAAGAAGGCAGCGCTCCAAGCCATGAAGAAATACAGGGACGAACACCGCTCTGAGATACAGCGAGCCCGAGCAAGTATTAAGCAGTCGGCTCAAGAGTTGAAGCAGGCAACGCGAACACGTGTGGGTGACATTATTGACGAGACCCTTCGTGCAGACGCAATCAAAGCAGACATTGAGCAGACGTTCAGCAACAAACGAGAAGCGAAAGACCGCACCCCAACACTCGTTCTTGAGCAAATAGGGTCCGACATCAAGCCAGTTCTCCGGGAGCATACAGCCGAGTTCGTTCAGCGTGTCCAGAAATATCTCAATCGCTTTGAAACGCCTTCCCAAATTGGCTCAAATGGAGAGGAGCAAAAAGCCAACCTTCTTTTTGATGCGCAAACGGCATTTGCGGGTGGGATTGCAGAATTGAACGCTCTTGGAGCCCTTTCCGTCTGGGCATCTCAACTCGGTACGTTTAGGGGATATATACTTACCAGCAAAGGGGTGAGCCCACTTTCACCACTTGGTACAAGTCTTGCCAATGGTATTGGATTTGCCACAGGAAGTGCGGCTGCCGCTGCAGCTATGGCCTCTGCTCTTCCAATAGTTGGTACAGCTACAGCTACAGCTATTGGTCTGGGTGCCGTAGCAGGCTTCAGCAGGTGGCGGTTGCTCTCCTCGTCGTGGGAGGAGCGTCTTGCTCGAAAGGTGGTCAGCCACTTTGAAGACGAAAGCATAAGAGAGCGATTCCTAACTGAAGTCGACATCTACTGGGATGATACCCAGGACGCTTTCGAAGTTGGTGCTGAAACAGTCGAGAAGGAGTTTAAGGAACAGGTCGACCGCCTTGAGGAGATGAACCTTAATGAAAAAGAGGCGCGCAATCAGGCCAAGCAATATAAAGCCGTTCGAGATTTTTACGCCGGGCTCCCGTGGTAGCTACCGTCTCGGGGTTTTCCGATATTTGAAATATTTTCTACACCGCATTTATGACTGAATCAATCTCTCTTGTTTCTATGACCGACCCTGTATCTTTAGTCGTCTTAATTGCACTTGCTTGTTTTATCTTTGCCGCAAGCTTTTTGGTATGGGTTTGGTTCGCCGAGAAAGAAGTGTCTATTCTGGGTTTATCGCTGAACCAGAATCTGTCTGAAGATCTATCTGAGGATAATCTCTTAGCTAATAGTCTAACCCCTCAAGACTCTCCGTTTGCTCGTCACACTTTCAGGGAGGCTATTGAAGAACAAAGATTTGCGCAAGAGGTTGGGGAGAACGCTCTGGCTATCGTCCAAAGGATTATCAGGAAAAGTCCTGATCTGGGAGGTATTGTGCTTGAATCCATCGAGTTCTCCAAGGACTTCGATCGCATCTACTTCGATATATCAAAAGATGGAAAGAAGCTACTCGAAAACGGGAAGGCTTACTGGGAGATACACAAAGAGACTGGTAAGATTCTCCCCACAATTAAGAAAACAGCTGATGGAAGATGGCTGGAGCATGCAAAGGGAATCCGTCAGTCACTGGCCAGCACAGCAGCAAAAGCAAGCAACTTAATCATCAGTGCGGCTCACATAGTTGCAGGTGTTGATGTCGTTCGCCGACTTGACGATATCAAATTTGACACACAGTTCCTGATAGATGCCCGAAGGATAGATCAGGTTGCCGACATCGAGGAAATCTACGAGAGTACTCGGGAGGTCATGCACCCTGCATATTCAAAGCGTGAGCGTACAGAAGAGCTGAAAACAAATTACCGACAGATTCGGCGTCTCCGCAACCAGTTGTGTGCAGAGGTGCTCCATAGATTGGAGAAAGTGCAAGATCCATCCGAGCAGTCAATATTCAGCCGATGGTTCACATTCCAGAAGACCAAAGACAAGAACGTGATTGAAGAGACCAGAAACGCACGGGAGCTTATTTTCTGGATGGACTTCTGTTTACGAATGCAGGTTGCTCTGGCGATGCACACTGGCAGGCTTTCCGCGTTCAAACAGGCGACGCTTCCGAGCCAACTTGAAAAGTTTGACAGTGTGGTCGATGCTCTGCAAGAATGTGAGTCGTACCTAAGCGGGAAGTATAAGGACGAAGGAATTAGTTTGGATGCGGAGCTTGAAGGCCTGAAAGAGCTCGTTGCTCAGTATAAGCGCCACTTTATGTCAAAATCTCCGACGGACACCAAAGCTATCAATGGGACCTCCGAAGCTCATCACCTTGCACAGATCGAAGCGTAAAGCCCAAGAAAAACAGGTTGCCAAATGCCTCTCAAACCACTATCCGCGGTCAACTGTGTGCACATCGATTGCCAACCTCTCATAGGATCTTGCTGAGGGTACCTTGCTACAAATCGGTTACCAAACGCGTCAGGGAACGCTCACGCTCGCTCTTGGAGTTGACCCGCTACTGTAGATCGTCGCAGCCTTTCACACCGCGACCACTAAATTGACTCCGGTCTAAAGCTCTTATCGATTACTGTCAGAGATGAAGTCTCTGAACGGCGTAAATCCAACAGGCCTGCACGAGTCCCCTGGTTACGAAGGCCCAACTCGTTGCATATAATCCGATATATTCCTCGGGGAAAGCCTCCTGGGAAGTCCCACTGTTCCCCATCTTGCTCCATTCGCACAATGCCCGAGATATTCGGATATTGATACCCAAGTTGGTGTTTCACGATGTGGGTGGTCCAGGGCGTCTCGACCCGCAAGGTGAAGAAGATTACCAATGAGCTGTGCGGGCGACGCTTTAGCCGACAGACCGTCTCGCGCCTGGCGCAGACCCTTGATGAGCAGGTAGCAGCTTGGGCCGAGCGTGAGTTAGAGCATGAATACCCCTTCCTCATTGTCGATGCGATGCAGGTGAAGGTGCGACGTCAGCAGGCCGTGCGGTCCACCACCGTGATGATTGCCATAGGAATCAGTGAAGAGGGCTATCGGGAGATTCTCGGGATCAACGTCGGCTTTCGTGAGACGGGCGAAGGCTGGAGAACCTTCCTCTCGGACCTGAAGGCGCGTGGGCTCTCTGGCGTGGAGGTGATCACCTCAGATGCTCATGAAGGGCTACGCGGAGCGATCCAGCGCTGCTTCCCGGGCGCGATCTGGCAACGCTGCCAGGCCCACTTCCGCCGCAACGTAGTCGACCGCGTGCCGGCCTCCAGCAAAGAGCGCGTACATGAGATGCTTGACAAGATCCTGGAGGCCCCAAGTCCAGAGGATGCGCGCGAAGCATTAGAGCGAGTCACGCCCGAACTCCAGGAGAAGGCCCCGAGCGCTCTCAAGGTGCTGGAAGCGGGCTTCGAAGACGCCACCGCTGTCCTGGCGCTTCCCGCGAAGTACCGGCGCGGCCTCCGGACGAGCAACATGATCGAACGGTTCATTGAGGAGATCCGTAGGCGCGAGAAGGTCGTGCGTATCTTTCCAAATATGCAATCCGCATGGCGGTTGATCGGAGCCCTCTGTGCTGAACAGCACGAAGAGTGGGCCCATGGCCGGAGATACCTCACCATGGACGCGTACGTCCAATGGAGAGCTCAGTTCGAACACGCTGATAGGCAGCCCAACAATCCCGTGCCCAACAATCCCGTACCCAAAGCCGCTTAACTTTGAAGCCTGACAGAAGACCTCTTTACACAACTATCGTGACTTGATCCTGCGAGGGGTAGTGATAACCTACGAATGAAGCGAAAGAGGTATTACTTTTTAGGCCCGACGTCAGTTGCAGCACATTGTTATACGGCGATATGGTAATGAATCATACTTTAGAACGGTAGCCTATGGTCGGCGTCCGAATTGTTTTAGGCTTGAAGCCGTTCTTCAATATTAACCTCTGAGGTGCCTACGGGTCTCTCTTCTTCCAGGTATCCATTGCCTTCGCAACGAAAACACTCTCCATCCCGGACGTGTCTGTACCTTGGAATTTCACCTCTGCCATTACATCGGGGGCAGTCAATTCTTCGGGCTTTCCACTCTGGTATATCGCCAAACAGATCTCCGCATTTAGGGCATATGCACGACCACTTCGTATCCTTATCCTCATCTATAGCATGAAAGGGGTCCTCAAATTTTACGAGACGGTGCTTATCCCCCTCTTCATTACCCGTGCAGTGTGTCACAATCCAAAATCGACTACAACACTGATAGAGGCATCCCTTTCCTTTGCCGCTCGAATGCCCTTTACTCGTTACCCTTTCTGGCGCGACCTTATTGCCACAAGTCCAGCAGTATTCATCGACTTTGCAGTGATACATCAGTACACACCGCAATAGACGTTCAATCCGTTGAATACCCTTTCCCTCCCCGTCAGGGGTTGAGAAGATTGAGCCGAATTGATGATTCACAAATCCCTCTGCTTCTGGTTGCGTGTCTCCTCCAGTCAGATCCTCGACAGGCTTTTCTCCCCAATAGCTATCCCAATTGGGATCTGAGTGAATGACAAAAGCAGCATCGGAGTCCAGTCCCCCGAAATACTTCCCTCGTGCTGTACCCAGAAGGTCGAGAAAGTAGTGCGAGCCATTGTACTTTCGGACGTCTTCCTTTCTGTATCCAGAGTCTTTCATGGCTCGATAACGCCTATACTTTGCGTCGAATGCGAACCGAAATCGCTGCGTGGAGGACGCTGCACGCACAATCCGTCTATCGGAATGATTAAAATGAATGTCGAGACATACATCCGGACGCAGGTGAGAGCTGGTGTAGTTCGGAGGATTGTCGATTTTTCTATCATAGCTCAACTCCGCCTCGATACTCCACTCTTGCCCTCTTTTCAAAAGCGATCGTGAGAGCCGGTAAGAGGATCCTCTTGGAAGCTGTAGTACACCGGAAGCCACATTTGCATTAGAGAACGGATCTTCGCCTTCTTCGGTAGTCTCGAAGCCAAACGATAAAATGAGTTGCCCATAGATCTCCATAAATACCCATTTCTCGTACAAGTCCGCAGTCCGCAGAACTCCCCGATTGCGAACAACATCCATCAGTCCCTCCTCTTGAGGGTCTAGGGATGCGACTTGGTGATCCAAATAGTCGATCAGCGCTCGGTACAGGGGGCCGTATGCCGCAGACCGCATCAGGCGTCTTGTTGGATGTCTTGGCAGCTCTGGACGAAGACCATGCTCCGCAATGAAAGATTGCTGAGCACACCCTTCTGCCCAAGACTTCACTCTTTCGATTCGCCTGGTGAGCCCTTCAGCCGCACCCTCGATCCTCTCTTGATCTCTCTCAGTCTTTTCACGCTCCTCCCTGATAACGTCGTAGAGGGGCGCATCCCACTGGACGATATTTGATGTGACGTTGTCTAACTGGTCGATTATAGTTGGAGCCTGCTGGATGAGAATGCGACGCAGAATGAACGCAACAGCTTGATTAGACACTGTCTCTGTCACTTGCGCTGGAGCTCGAACAAAGATTCGACGCTTATGAGGCCTCTGCGCTCGTCGCTTTGCTACTTGGGGAGAAATTCGGGATCTTCTGACGTCAATCTGCCGCGTACGATAGCCGATCTCTTGCGATGGACTCTGAGCGATGAGCGGCCACTGCCCTTGTGCTACCTCTGCCAGACGCAAATATAGTCTGGATGCCCGAAAATGCGGCTCGTACCACGGCTCGTTTGGTATATTTGCTTCCTCGTCGCTAATTCCTCCCACTGCTGTTTCTGGGATTGAAGTCATTTTCGCGCTCTCGGTAGCGACAGCAAGTTCACCGATGCGTCTGAGGAGCCGGTTGTACTCGTCTTCAGTCAAACTGCCCGGTTGGACATACAGACTGGGGGAAAGCTTCACGTACTCTTCTGTCTTCACCTTGTCGTAAAACTGAAGGACTCCCGCCTTTCCAGGATCACGCTTCTGTTTTGGTAGCCTATAGCGGTTCTCGCTTTCTTCCCGTTCCAATCTGACGTATGTCTTTTCCCCGTTTTCTTCCACTTGTACGTGGGGGTCGACACCGTTGCCCGTCTGCACAAACCAGGCTCCGGCATATTCTTTCGTTACCGCCTTTCGTCGGTCTTCATCGAAGAAACGAAGGACCGGATGGTCGGAATTGTCTGCTGTCGAAAGACGTCGGCCTTTCTTGTCGACAAACTGAATGTCACTCATCGACCTGGACTATTATTCAACTGCCTATGTACTCATATGTCAGATTTCCGGCCTGAAGTGTATCTTCAATTGCCTTCCTCAGGATGGGGTAGCTCTTTTTATCCTCGTCTCTCTCCATTTCTCTAAGATCGTCTTTCCACTCTTCGAGCACTTCCCGCTTGTGTTCATGATCTCCGGAAACAGCCTTATCGTCGCGATGAAAAGAGATCCAAGGTAGGATCTTCGAAAGAGCAAATGTGCTCGCTACGTTTTCCAGTGAGTATGGGCTACTGTCTTCAGCATTAGATGTGATGCCAAATGCCCAAGCAGCAGCAAAATAGTAGCGAAACAGATGTTTTGAACGGTGACTCAGATGAATCTCCATCGGTCGCAGATACGTGTCATTCCAGCTCACAATGTCTTTCCAGATCTTTCCGGCTTCCTCCGAGAAATTTTCGTCTAAGAGCTCTACGTGGGGATTGATGTCTCGAACAAACTCTCGTGTGAGCGTCCATACTTTTTCCATTAGCTGGCCCTTGTGATTAGGTGAGAGCTCTTCAGAAAGCTCAGCAGGCGGAAGCTGGATTATGAAGGCGCGATCTTTGAACTTTGGACTAAACGGATGCGTCGTTTCATCGGCGTTGATCGTTCCGAACAGAACGAGCCCATCTGGGATCGCGAGTCGAGCGGGGTATCGATCAAGTTGTGTCCGTAACTCAGTCAGTTCTTCTTCCTTCTGCCCCTCCTCTCCGTTATCGATGATGGATGTTATCCTGCGGCGTTTCCGGTCTGCAACGGACTCCGAGTAGAGGTGCAATTTGGCCTCTGTGTACTCTCCTCTATCCATGCCCCGCGCCTTTTCCATTTTCGCGAGGAGGTCGGCTCCATAGTTTTCAATGCGACTTAGGTTCATCTCGTCAAGGACAAGAAAGTAGTGCTCGCCGGCCTCTCCGTAGCGCTTTGCCTCTTTGAGTTCGTCCATGAAAGGTGTCGGCTCGTAGACGTCCTCCGTCGGATTGTAAAACCCGAGGAGATCTGTAGAGTCAATCCATGACGGACGGACAGGAACGACTCCGCTTTTTTCTGAAGAGGGACCGACGTCGAGTCCTTGCCGCATTTTTCTCACGAGGCTGGTCTTACCTACTCCAGTAGGGCCTGCGAGAACCACAAACTGCCCCGTGGCTGCCGCAACAGTTGCGGATAGAACAAACTGGAGCAGAAGAGAATCACGATGAATCGCATAGCCGCTCTTTTTTAAGTTCTCCCTCAGATTAGTCCAGAAATCAGGGGGCAGAGATTCATTTTTTGGAGGTGTTCGGGCCTTGTGCTCTTCCTCCTCGGTGGATGAGCGGAGGATTTGCATGAATTCGGGCCCTCCCTCCTCTTCGAACCGCTGGCGTTTTTTCTTTAATTCAGCCAGTTTCGACTCTCTCCAAACAAGTTCTTGTTCCCATCCCTCCAAGTATTTTTCCCAATCTGGGAGGTGCTTTTGGATTCTTTCTCTAAGATTATCACCTATCTCTTTCAGTCTTTTCCGTTCGTTATCTAACTTCTCTTTTTCTTTCTTTACTCGATCATCAATTTCATCTTTTAGATCACGAATTAGCTTTTCCAAATTTAAACTTTTGTAAGACCTAACTGCTTCCTCGTATTGCTCTGGATTCAAGCGCTCAACAATTCGCCCTTTCAGAGAGTCGTTTTTGCGTGGTAGGTCGCTCAGGAGATTAAAGTATACGTAATCTCCACTTTTGTAATCAGAATTATCCCCTTCAGCGACGGCTTTACTATGCCAGTTTCCGTTTGAATCAGGTATTTTGAAGCTGAACTTTATAGATACGGTACTTTTAGAATCTTCAATAATCTCACCTGGAAAATGTTCTGCAACATAAGCTTCCCATATCTCTTCTCTTTTGTCATCACCGATCTTCTCCTCAATGGTAGACATACTGAAGGGTATATTGAAAAATAAACTGTTCGATCTGAAGAAAAACACGACGTCTGGCTACCAGTCATCCCTGGAGACATTCAGGACTTTGCACATAACGCTGATTGGGAATTCAGCTTGGTGCGCTCTTATGAATCGGAAGATTTTGGCGACACACCTCCAGTCTCCCGAGCGAACCAAGCCATAACGCAGGGATTCCTGCGATTTGCTAAAATATCCCGCTCTTGCTTCATCAGACGGAGCTTCTTGCGCAAGGCGCGGAGCTCCTCACGTTCATCCGTGCAGAGCCGGTCGGCGGTTTTGCCATCGTCGCGGTCGGCCTGCTTCATCCAGTTTCGACTAGTCTGTCCTGTTGGCTCGAACTTGTCGGCCAGCTCCGGGGGCTTCCGTCCGTTGCGAGCCAGTTCGACGATGCGATCTCGAAAGTTTTGAGGGTAGGGGCGGCGCGTTAGTAGCATGGGCCATTCCGGTTCGTGAGTAAAGTGAAGGAATGTCCACCAGACCGGGGCAACTCCAAGATACTGTTCTATGTTTACCCAGCGTTGAGAAACATGTCTCACCAGCTTCTTAGGACTTTAGATTTTTGATGTCTTTCTTCTGTGTTGACTTAAAACCTACAATTTCCAAAGTCCACCGCGTGCCTCCACCAGTGAAGTACAATCGTCCTGGGTCATTGCCCTTTCCAGGAAAGCCAACTTCGTAAGCGGTGCCGTCCTCTCCAAGGTCAACTGTATCTCTCCGTATTGGAAGATCCCCCGGGCTATACTGTGCGATCCCGAGAACTCGGCTCACCGACCGCTGATTTCTTCCACGCATTGCAGCTACTTTTTCAAGTGTGTTCCCTCGAAAAGTGATATTCGGAAATGCGTTTTCAATGAGTTGGGCCCGACTCCGCAAACTTTCCTCTGGTATATTCCCGTCGGCAGGAATTTTGGCCAGTTCAATGTGAAGGCGGTTTTCGGCTTCCACAACCTTCTGCTGTGCCCTCTGTGCCAATTGGCGAAGACGTTCATTCTCAGCAGCCATGTCGTCAACAAGTGAATCTATAGACTCTTGGAGAGCTTTTCGAGCTTGCACAGCTGCTTCTGCTTCTTGCTGGGCATCTTCGAGGGACTGCACTATTTCTTGCTTCTCGGCAAGTATTTCTTCCGGAGAGGGAAGCGCTCCTTGTGCCTTTTTAACTTCAAGTCGGAAGGAGCGCAACTCTTCATCAGATGCTCCAGCACCTTCAGCAGCGCCGGCAACGACTGGTCCGAGTGCGGAAAGTAGCCATTCAGGGGGAACTCCCTGAGATAAAATCTGAAGAGCTTTGGTTGGGTTACCTTCAGTAAGCGCCCCAACCGACTCTGCTACAGCAATGAGTTCGTGATCGGAGTCCAACTCACGTGCGAGTTCGACTCTCTTTCTTGACTCCTCCAGCTTCCCTGCAAGACCATGAGCAATCGCTGCCATTAGCATCGGGCGTGCCTGAACTTTCAGAGCGCTCGGATCCAAGTCCTCTTGTTTATCAGTTACGAAGTGGGCATGATTGGTTACAAGTCGTTCGTAAAGGGTAGCTGCTTTACCGTTTTTTCCTAACTGAAGTGCTGCTCGCCCCCCTGATTCTAGAATCGAACGTACTGGCTTCGTTGTCCAAGAGGCATCTCCTTCTCCGTTCAGAAACTCCTCAGTCCATCCTAAAGCAGACGCAGGCCGATTGGATTCGACAGCCCACTCGACAGCCCACCGGTAAGCAGATGGAGCATAGTTGGCATCACACTTTGGAAGTGCATCTTTCCAAATGGACAGTGCCTTTTCTATATCACCAGCATAGGCGTGCGCAGTCGCGAGATATGCCTTGACACTTTTCTTGTCTAGAAGATCACTGTCACGTGACAACTCGATAGCTCTTTTCATCTGCGTAACTGCCTCCGTCCCCTCACCCTGATGGAGCAGATGATATCCGTACTGTAGCTGAATAAGTATATCGTTGGGAAATGTTTGTTTTGCTTCTACATAAAGATCGCGTACTCGTTTTGCATTGCTGACAGTTTTCCGAACATTGCTAACTGTTTGAAGGATGGTAGCTATAAATATAGAAGCTCCTTCTTCCAAAGCGATCGAAGAGGCCCGGCACGCGAGCTCAATTCCTTCTTCAGGAAGCCCATTATCAAATGCAGATTGAGCATACTTCCAGTACACTAAAGACTTAGGAGGAGTAGAATGGACATTGGCTTCCGACATATCTTGGTTGAGATAGACCGTGGTTTCCGAAGCCGAGGAGGTTACCTTCTGTGCCTCTTCTTCAGCAAGTCGAATATAAGTTCGGGAAGCAGAAAAGGGGCGATCAGTACAGCGTAGATATCGTGCTAACGGAGCAGGATTAGATAACTTTTTTGCCCACTTTTCTGCTACTTTAGAAGCGTGTTCGTCCTTTCCTCTCCGTATTAAGGCCTCTACGGCATGTTGAGCAACTAAAAGTCGTGCGTCGTCATTATCTGCTTTTTGCAGACTAACTTCTACCACAGTCCATGCTTCGTCCGGCAGACCTATATCGAGATAGGATCGCGCCAAACGACGAATGACGAATGCGGTGGACACTTCTATATCTGGAGGAGTCGGTTGTGGCAGATTCCAAAAATCATTGATGACTTCTACGAGATAAAGAAGCCATTGCAGTTCCAACTGAAAGTCTCTTTTAATCCGTGCTGTTTTCGATAACCAACGTATTATCTGAAAAGGCTGTCGTTCAATTTCGATCTCGTCAATGTGCAAGAGAGCTCCTCGAAATAGATATTCCGCCTGATTATACCAGCCAGTATTGTACTGAAGACGCCCATAATCCAGCAAAAAAATCGGATTGTCTTGAAGGTGCGTCAGCGCTTTCTCAAAGTATCCACGTGCTTCTTCGTAGCGATATACTTGGTATAGAGAATACCCGCGAATCCACAACTTGTACGCACGACGGCGCTGGTGAGACCATGAAGCAGGAAGTTCACGCACTTTCGCGTCAGCGATCCGATTTACTTTTTTGTGGATCTTAAGGATCTTCTCGCGACGCCGATAAGCCGGTAGGTTTGTGTGGGTGCGATAGTGTTTAGCTACTTTCGCTCCAATTTTAGCCAAGTCAATAAGTTCTTGCCGAGGTGGTAATTTCCCATTGGAAAACAAACGATATCCGTGTTTCCATTGCTTTTCATTTGGGATCTGGCTTGCAAGTCTCATTGCGGTTAGACTTTAGTAGATGATGGACTTAACGAATTCGTGTATGAGAAGCTGTTGGGTAAGTCTTAGTAAGTCGTCAGCAAAAACGGGATATTTCTCAGCGTCTTGTTGAGTGATTCAATTCTCAGTAAGGGATGGCCAAGCTATGCGCAGGCGCTCTCATAGCTCTGACCTGACGGATGCCCGGTGGCGACATATCAAATCCTTCTATGAGCAGTAAACGCTCCGCGAGCATCATCCTCGTGCAATCGTGAACAGCCTTTTCTATGTAGGAGAGCCCGGCTTTCAGTGGCCCTATCGATGCTTATCCGTTTTCGACATCTGCTGATCAGCACTCTGAGAACTCGTTTCCTCTGCGTGATCCAAACCGAGGATGAAGGCGTCAACATCGTCGTTGGTGCGCATGATTTCCTCATCAGGGACACTATGGGCTTGAGCCAACTGAATACTCGCGGCCATGAGCAGGTGAGCATTCATGTCCAGATCGAATGCGGTGGAAGTTAGATCGCCAAGCCGGGTCATCTCAGCTTCAAGCTGGGCAAGAAGGGCACGATGCTCTTCGTTTAAGGAAGCCCGTTGTACTTCATGCTGGGCATCCAATCGGTCTAAAAACGCATCTTGTTGGTCTTTCAGCATGCCCTTCGCATGACTAGACACGAGTTGCGCCGTGACGCTTCCAATCAATGCTCCCAGGATAGGGACAGGGATAACCGTTTGTCCCAGTGCAGCTCCTGCAGAAGTGATACCCGCTTCCGTACTTGATACAATGCTCAGATCAACAAACTCATCGAGAGAAATAGCCCCGCTTCGGTACTGCTGGTTTAACGTGACCATAGCACGACCGGAGCTTACGACTGCGCCCGCGAGTGGGGCGCTCAATGCCGAGTAGTTGGTTATCCCGTATAGGGCTCCAGCAGATATGCCTCCTGACACGCCCCCTGAGAAAGCCGAGCCTCCGATCTCTTTCCAGTCCTCTCTCGAAAATTGACTGGGAAGCCTTCCGTCATGTGACCATTTCTGAAATATGACGATGGTAGACTGTAGCCCTGCACCAACAGCTGCGCCAGCGGCAACGACTTGCCCCGCCTCGCTCAGGGTTGGAGCTGCTTCCTCCTGTGCAGCTTCAATGTCATCACGGTGCTCATTGAGGACGTCCTCTTTTGCTGCTTCGTTATCTGCACTAAGTTCAGACTCGTGCTGGTCAAGCGTGTCCGATATTTTCCCCTGTTGAACCGCAGCATAGTCGTGAGAAGCAGGGCGCACAAGGTCATCGAAGGAGCGCCCCTTAGCCTCCTCAAGCCGTTGAACGTTATCTTTAACTGCTGCAATGGTCCGAGAGTGGAAGTCGCCGGCTTCCCCAGCTAAAATCCGTTGAATGGATTCGTGATGGTCCTTTGGAATATGGTAGTATGCGCCATCCTCCAACCCAAATTCTGGATACCTTTCCGCATGCTCCAAAACATGCCTCAACCCGTTGTTAACTCCGTTTATGAACTTGGACTGCACACCGACACCGGCAATCCCGTAATCCTCTGCCCCAAGCCGATCGGCTGCATTCCAGAAAGCATCTGGAGCTCTGTCATCCATGATAGCACGGGCACGCTGGATGCCAACCTCAGCCATCTCGGCTATTTCTCCATGCTTGGTTAGGGGGTTACCAAGTATGTGCTCGGGCGCTCCTATTTTGTTACGTACCCAGTCCAGTTCCGATAGAGCTCCCGTAAAAGCCTGATCTTGAGCGCTGAGGTCCGCTTCCAGTGCGTCCAAAGCCTCAAACAGAGGAATACGGCGTTCTTGGTTGAGTTTAGCGATCCAGGCTGCCAACCCTTGGTCGGCTATGCGGCTTGTTGCGTCAGAGGACGTGCTATTTGAGGAACTGCTATTCTCGGACATGCTATCTGAAGAGGTACTGCTTGAAGGTATACTTAGCTTGGGCGTTAGTTACCGGGCTGAACTTCAATTCTCCGGTTGAGAAGTTGGGAAAGTGCGTTCACGTTGTTGATGAGAGCCCCGAGATGACTTTTATGCTCCTCATTGAAACCGTGGTAGTTCTCAGGGGCTTCCCATTGAAGAAACTTGAGTTGATCTCGGACCCCAGTTTCGTGCTTTTCGGTGAGGGTAATGATCTCGCTTATCTCATCGTGAGCACGTTCCAGAACGAGGACTTGCTCGTGCACTTCAGTAGCTTTCTCTGTTGCCTCCTCCGCAATCTTAGCATTCTTATACCAGGTATAGCCTCCGGCTCCGATTAGGCTCGCTCCACCAATGGCCCACCCGACCGGTCCTGAAAGTGCGAGAAGCGCGCTCCCTCCGGCCATTCCGCCTCCTCCAGCGGCAACGGTTCCGCCTCCTAACCAAGCAAGTGCTGCGTTGGTAGCTGCGGCCCCGGAGAGAGTAGAGATGGCCGTCCCTGTTGACGCGGTACCAAATGTAGTGGCAACAGCCATAGCGGCAGAAGGCGCAAAGGCAGCTGTCCCAACCCCGGCAGCAATTCCACCAGCAGCGCTGCCACCGCTTTTTACAGATGCGTCTTTTGCCTCTTGCTCTAACTCAGTGATCGATGATTCGAAAGAGTCAAACTCCATTCTTAACTCGCCTATTGACTTCTTCAGTTCACGAGGCGCATTCGCGAGATCGGAGAGGTATTTTTCACAAGCGGCAACGATGGACGCTGCTGTTTCATGTCGAAGCTCGTAAAGCATGACGGCTTCATCCCGGACGAGCTCTGATCGTTCCTCGTACCTATCTACCTCTTCCTTAAGCGTCTTAAGTGCTTCCTTCTTTGCGCTGGTGTTGAACATGAAATATATCTGAAGTGTGGTGATTGCGTTAAGTTTAGAATGTGGAACGTGCTCGGCAAAGCACATAGGTAAGCGCTTACACGATCCCCTTTCCGCCATGTATCCTACATTCTCCGGCATACATCACCGGAAAACCAGTGTCCCGAATCGGCTCCTCTTATGCGAGCGCAGCAGTTGGTAAGTCGCCATCTGTGACTCAGCAAGAGGGGGGTTACGGAGAGTAACCAAAATCAAGTTGAAAGGACTTGAGTGCGCCGATTGGGTTAAAACGAAAAGGTGATGTGCTATGTGCTTACATATATTAATTATAGCCGAGGGTGTGTCCAACCGCAAGTTCATACCCAGGCCAAAAAGTTCGAAGATAGACTCAGCATTCCTTTTCAGTGGAAGCTGCGATTGAAAAAGAGCAATCATTCCCCACCACGGAGTCACTCTTTATCATAGCGCCGCTCGCCATCGGGCCCGACGTAGCGGTAGAGGGTGGCTTTCGAGATCTCAAACCGCTCGCAGATGCGCCGTACCGGCACGTCCGGGTCGCGCATCAAGGCTTGCAGCTCCGGGAGGTCTTCCTCCGACAGGGCGCGAGGCCGCCCCCCAGTGCGACCGCGAGCCCGAGCGGCGCGCAGCCCGGCCATGGTGCGTTCCCGGTTGAGGTCCCGCTCAAACTCCGCCAGCGCGCCAAAGATATGAAACTGCAGCCGCCCGGCGCTGGAGGTGGTGTCGAGGTTTTCTTTGAGGCTTTTGAACTGAACGCCTTTCTCCCCCAAGGTCTCGACCTTAGAGATCAGATCTTTCAAAGAGCGCCCAAAGCGATCGAGGCGCCAGACGACCAGTACATCCCCTTCGCGAGCGTAGTCCATGGCTTCTTGCAAGCCCGGCCGTTCGGCGGTGGCGCCGCTCAGTTCATCAGTGTAGACGCGCTCGCAGCCTTCGTCTTCGAGGGCATCGGTCTGGAGGTCGAGGTTCTGTTCGCCGGTGGAGACGCGGGCGTAGCCAATGTGCATAACAAGCGACAGCTATTTGGGAGCGAAAGCCAATTGAAACGGCATTTATTTCGAGATAATGCCCACTGGAAGCGCGGGGTCGTATCAATACCTACAGCGTATACCAACAAGCGAGACGATTTGTTTTGATACGTCTTTTGAGACGTTGAGGTAGAAGAGCGGAGCTGCTTATACCTATTATAAGGGGGGCAGAGCGTATGGGGGATTCGTCTCAAAACCGACCGATTATGAAACGCGCCAGGGTTAACGCATGAGATTGCGAGGAGCGACATGAGCTCCCAATTCGTCTCGGTTGGTCGACTTGTTTACGGGGCGTTCATTTTGTACCCTACGTGTATATCAACGGTGCATCTTCTACACGCTTCCCCGCAGCCGCGCTTCTCGCTCTCAGTGGACGGGCCTTTTCGTTGGCGTGCCCAACGCACCCGGCACTTCGTGCTAACGAACGGCTCCAGCGCGCATCTATTCTCTTTCTTCTGTTCAGGCACACACGCCTCTACACTATGCAATACAGAACCGCTACTACTTTGTCGCCCTCGTTAATTGACTGGCCCTTCTACGCCGCCGTGGGGGCGCTGAGCGCACTGCTCCTGTGGGCCTTAGCCCTGCCCGTCTACGCGCAGACTCCGGGCGAGGTGCTGAGTCTCCAGAGGATTAGCAACGGAACTGGTGGGTTACCCATCATCCTGGAGGACAGCGGCTTCGGCCGTGGTGCGGTAGGACTCGGGGACGTCGATGGCGACGGCGTGCCCGACGTACTCGTCGGCGACGCATTTGACGATGACGGGGCGAGTGGTGCCGGGGCAGCGTACGTACTGTTTCTGAACGTCGATGGTACAGTCAAGACCTATCAGAAGATTAGCAATGGGACCGGCGGGCTATCCCCAGGCACACTCTCGGAAAACGACCAGTTCGGTTTCGGTGCGGCAGGGCTCGGGGACGTCGACGGCGATGGCGTGCCCGACATACTCATCGGTGCTCGCCGCGATAATGACGGGGCGAGTGGTGCCGGGGCAGCGTACGTACTGTTTCTGAACGTCGACGGCACAGTCAAAGCCCAGCAGAAGATTAGCAATGGGACCGGCGGGCTGCCCTCGGGCACGCTCGCAGAGGGCGACCGCTTCGGTGTTGGCGCGGCGAAGATTGGAGATGTGGACGGCGACGGTGTGTCCGATGTACTCGTCGGAGCTTCAGAGTACTACGCGTCTGGACCGAATGCGGCTGGAGCAGCGTATGTACTGTTTATGAACACCAATGGTACAGTCAAAGCCTATCAAAAGATCAGTAACGGAACCGGGGGGCTACCCGGTGGCACAATCGCGGAGGAAGACCAGTTTGGATTCAGTACGGCAGGGCTTGGGGACCTCGACGGCGACGGCGAGCCCGACGTACTTATCGGCGCCCGTGGGGACGACGACGGGGCGGCCAGCGCCGGGGCAGCGTACGTGGTGTTTCTGAACACCGACGGCACTGTTAAAGCCTATCAGAAAATTAGCAATGAGACCGGCGGGTTGCCCTTCGGTACACTCGAAGATTTTAGCGGTTTTGGTATTAGCACGGCGGGGCTTGGAGACATCGATGGCGACGGTGTGCCCGATGTGCTCGTCGGCGCCTGGGGGGATAGCGACGGAGCGGCCATCGCCGGGGCAGCATACGTGCTGTTTCTAAACGCTGATGGCACGGTCAAGGCCCAGCAAAAGATCAGCAATGGGACCGGCGGGCTGCCCTCGGGCATGCTCGCAGAGGGCGCCCGCTTCGGTGTTGGCGCGGCGAAGATTGGGGATGTGGACGGCGATGGCGTCCCCGACATACTCGTCGGTGCCCTTCAACAAGGAGACGGTGCCGGAGCAGCGTACGTGCTGTCGCTGGCGGGCAGCCCGACCTGTGTGACCGGCCCGGGCTTAGTCTCCTACGGCGCGACGGGGGTTGCCATCGACTTCGCTACTGGTACCACGGGATCGGGCGCCTGTCTTGTCGTATCCCGGTTCGATGATCCGCCCACAGGCGCCGACGGCGTCCCATCAGGTAACAACATCAGCAATTACCGCATCGTCATCACCGCTGATGCGGGCCTTACTGTCGGCTCTGACACCGAGGTTCTCTTCGACGTGAGCCGGTTCGGAGGCATCACTGCGCCGGATGACGTGACCGTTTACTCACGCCCTGACGTCGGGACGGGTGCCTTCATCGACCTGCCGACCTTCGTCGAGACCAGTAACGGCACCACTGAACTTGTCTCTACAGTAGACGGTTTCAGCGAATTCATCTTTGCCAGCGACACCAACCCGCTCCCGGTCGAACTAAGCGCCTTCGACGCCACACTGAGCGGGGAAGATGCCGTGCTGGTGTGGGAAACCGTCTCCGAGGCCAACAACGCCGGGTTTGAGGTGCAGCGCGCAAATGGATCTGTAGACCAATCCGTAGAGACGTCCCATTGGGGCGTCTCTACAGGCACCACGTGGCAAACAATTGCCCGCCTGGAGGGCGCCGGCACCACCGACACGCCCCAGTCCTACCGCTTCACGGATACGGAAATGCCCTATGCGGCGGACAGCCTGCGCTACCGCCTCCGCCAGATCGACACCGACGGCACGGAGTCATTTAGCGAGCCGGTGACCATTGCCCGCCAAGTGACCCAGGCCGAACTCTTGCCCACGTACCCGAACCCCGCCAGTGGACAGGCTACCGTTCGCTTTGCGGTGCCCGATCGTCAGGACGTGCGCATTGCCCTGTACGACATGCTGGGGCGACGCGTAGAGATGGTAACGAACGGCCTGGCAAACGGGCGCACCGAGCAGGCGCTGGACGTTAGCGACCTGGCCAGCGGCACGTACTTCCTGCGGATGCAGACCGGCAGTCACACCGAAACCCAGCGCATCACTGTCGTGCGGTAACCGATCTTCGGTAGCATCGGGTGACAGCACAGGGCGGTAGTAGCCCGGCGCAAGTCCCCTGAACGCCTCCTTTTATCCCAACACCTCTCCTGTCATATGTCTGGCACCTATACACGCTTTCAGACGCTCCATGCCATCGGCCGTCTGATTAACTTTCTGGCCTACATGGTGGCGCTCGCTGGGGTCATTACAGCCTTTATGTTTCTGCACAGTGTAGGTACGACGGGCTCGGTGAAGCCTGTGCTACCAGCAGTTGCAGGTAGTTTCTTCGGCGGTCTTATCTCTGCTTGCCTGATGCTGGGCGTAGGTAAGACCATTCATCTGCTATTGGCTATTGAAGAAAACACCCGCTCTTAACTGTCAAAAGTCTTTGTATGGCCCCCTGTACTGGGCGGTCTCCCCTCGACGTGTGTGGACGGGCTATCGCAGGCGGTCTTGCACAGAGTCGCCTGCTCGTTCAAACCCGTATCTTTGCAAACGGCCACTCGGTATGCCGGATGATCTTCTCTTCTACTTGTTCTTCGCTGGCGTCATCCTTGTCCTGATAGGCCCCAGCCTCTGGCTTTTGGTGCAGCTCTACCGGAAGTGGGATACCCTTTCAAGAAGAGCGGTTGTTACTCAGGTATTTCGCCTTATCGCGTGGCCTGGGGTGGCCCTGATCGGCCTGATCATGCTGGCTTTCCTCTTTATTGGTCTCTTTGGGGATGTGGATGATCTTCGTGCTTTTACTACCGACATTGACGAGTACGAGCATACGCTTGACTCATGGGTTGACTCAACCCACGTCGCTCATTTCCCGCCGACTGTTGCCGACCAGCAGGTACGCCAGTTCAGAACTCGGCGTATTGGCTTCACTGATAATAGACATCAAGTCCTTCTCGTGGTCGATGTGTCGCCTGAGAGAGCACAGGAGGTCTACCAAATAGCAGACCGGGAAGCGGCATATGTGGTCACGTGGCGGGACTCGACTTCTGTTCCTGTCGTTCGGGCGCATCGATCAGGCCCTCATCCAGACGCGGCTCCGCTGCGTTTTCCAAGTTTTGTGAGCGATAGCACGCCCGCAGCCAACTACGTCGGCTACTTTTTCAAAGCCCAGCCACATCGATATGGAGATCCTGAGATCGATGGTGAGAACGCTGGGCCTGCACAAGACGAGGTTATTTACGGGATCGCTTTTCATAAAAGCCGATCCCGGGTGATGTACTGGAGCGAGTGGGGGACGCGCTAATCGCCAATCGCTCATAGCCCATTGCTAAACTGACTTCCGCTACAAAACCAGCTCAATCCGCCACGAGACGTATGACCGGTGCTGCCTCGCAAAGGTTAAGTTGGCCTTCATCCAGCGACGCCTTCGCAAACGCGACGTTTCAGACACTGCCTAATACGATCTACACTTGGTTCCGCTGATGGATAGCTTGATACCACGTCGTGAAGCGACTCCTCTCTTTTTGTTTTCCAGCACACCCTAACAATGATCCAGGAACTCTACTGCAAGAACTTCAAAGTCCTTCGGGAGGCGACGAGTCTACCCCTGCGGCGGCTCACCGTCGTTACCGGGCCAAACAATTCGGGCAAGAGCACAATCATCGATCTATTTCGGCTCCTCGACACAGGCGATGCAAATGAGGGACGGCTCTTGTACAGCCTCAACTTAGAAACAGGCGACCACCGGTTGCGCACGTTCCCTGAGCTACTGAATGACCCCGATGAGGCACTGGAGGTTGGCATCAAAGCGTTTGTAAGGGCGGGCCTCGGACACCTCCGGTGTTCCGACAAGAGTGGAGAGACAGATATCTATTTCGATTTCGAGTTAGCGGACGACGTCCAGGTTCGTTCTCGCTTTGAAAATGTGGATGGGCGCGCATTTCTAAAAAGTCGAACGATCGCCCTTCACCCACCTGAGGCCCCCGAGCCGCAGCATGTATTTCGTGAAACACATGTCTTGACTGAACTAGGGCTTGAAGCCAGTCTGAGCCAGAAAAGCTCAAAAGCTAAGCCTGAAACCCAGACAGAAGAAAACGCCGATCAAACTGACGACTCGTTCTATAAAGCAATGACGGAGGCATATCAGGATCAACCACCGCCACCTGCTTTTGCCACGGTTCAATTCGGCATTGACTATGGAAATGGAGCCATCCGTGAAGATATGAAACGACCTGGAAAGGGCCGATTGATGTTCGGAAAGGCAGAAATGGGAGGAGGTAACCTTTTCCAAGACTACCACCAGAAAAATCGGCAGGTCACTTGGAATATTGATCCTTCTTTGTTCGATATGGCTGTTCGAGTGCTCAATCATCATTCAGACTTAGGGGGTCAAAGTTCACCCCGGTTTTCAAAGGACGAGATACGGCGAGTCTGCGAACGCACCTCCAGCATAACTCCTTCACTTTTCCACCCCTCCCAAGGCCGACGTGAGTTTCCGGATCGGTCGTATATGCCATACATGAGCAAGGAGGCAGCCGAAAAGATAGAAGAGGAAGGTCAAGTACCCGATTGGGTCTCGCCAGACAATCACGATGCATGGAAAAGCGCTCTCAAGGAAGTAATCGGACCGCTGGTTCAAGGGATCGACTCAGGGTTATCATTAAACGCCCTGCATATTCCTGCGTATAGAGGCCGGCCGAAACGTCACTACGGGCCTGACGATGACCTGACACCCCTGCTTCAACGCTTTCAGGAGTTTGCCGTCAAGACGGAGAAAGTGGAAGGCGAGGTAAAAAAGGATCGAGTCAGTAAGTGGCTTGAGACCTTCGAGATCGGCTTCTCTCTTCACGTCGATACAGTTGGCCCTGATTTGTACGAAGCGTACGTAGAGCGCGACGGCGAA